>JAPPIX010000411.1 GCA_028820495.1 Gammaproteobacteria bacterium | reverse complement strand
ACATGACGCAGGTCGCCCGGGCGATCGAGCTTCACTTCGCACCCAAACCCGCCATTGGCGTATTCCATTCGCTGTCAGGGCAGACGGCGGTGTTGGAGGCATGCTCGGGCGCAGGGTCGTTTGCCGCGCTGGTTTTGTTCGATCCGTTCATCTGCCCACCGGGGTGCCACCAGGGTCATAGGGAGCGTTTGAGGAACACCATGGGCCGGATGGTTGACGTGGCGCGACGGCGTCGCGAGCGTTTCGAAACGGAAGCGGCGTTCGCGCAACGGCTGAGCGGGACGCCAGCGTTTGGGCTGTTGCGGCCGGGGGTTTTCGATCTG
Organism: Gammaproteobacteria bacterium; assembly: GCA_028820495.1. Taxonomy (GTDB): domain Bacteria; phylum Pseudomonadota; class Gammaproteobacteria; order Pseudomonadales; family Azotimanducaceae; genus Azophilus. The sequence goes on along the minus strand of JAPPIX010000411.1, from coordinate 5,418 downwards.
ATGGCGCGCACGACGCTGCGTGCGGTGAACGGGGGGGCGGAGTACGTTCTGCGGTGCCCGCGCGAGTACGAAGCGCGCATCGCCGAGCAGGGCTACCAGTACGCGGAGACAGTGCGTGTCGATGCGCTCCCTTGTCCCGTGAAGGTGATAGGGAGCGATCCCGTGGCGCCTCACTCCTTCCTGCCAACCGTTGCGATGGACGAGATCATCGTGCTGAACTACGACTTCGTACCCGACACGACTCATTTCCTCCAGCTCGAGGAACCAGAGCTGTGCGTTGACGCGATGCTGGATTTCGTCGGCAAAGACGGGGAACTGGTGCTTGCTGGATGACGTTGGAATGCGCTCTCCATCAGCAAGTTGGGAATTTGTTCCATGGCAGTAGAATGCTCGCGGCGCAAAGTTAGGAGAAGATGGGTGAAGAAAACGCTGCAACGGCTGCTGCTGGCTTGGCCGCTGGCGTTGGCGGGCTGCACCGGTGGCGACGAGGGAGGGGATTCCGCTTCGGCCGCGCCCGAAGTGCGGGGTGTCACGGATGCCGAGATTGTCTTGGGCAGTTATACGGATCTGTCCGGCCCCGTGGCCATTTGGGGGGTCGGTGGCACCAACGGCGCGCGCCTGCGCTTCGATCAGGCGAACGCCGAAGGGGGCGTGCATGGACGGCTGATCCGCTTTGTGGTGGAAGACACCAACTACCAGTTGCCGAAGGCCATCCAGGCCGCCAACAAGCTCATCAATCGGGACGACATTTTCGCCATGCTGCTGGCAGTGGGCACGCCCATGAATAACGCCATCATGCCGCAACAGTTCGAGGCGGGGGTGCCAAACCTCTTCCCCATCAGCGGCGGGCGGCAGATGGTGGAGCCGTTCCATCCCATGAAGTTCGCCCAGCGGGGCATCTACTACGACGAGGTTCGCGCCGCAGTGCGCCACTTCGTTGAAAACGAAGGCAAGCAAAGAGTCTGCGTCATCCACCACGAATCCGACTACGGCCAGGAAATCGTGGACGCCGCCGAAGACCAGTTGGCGGCGATGGGCATGCAAGTGGCCGCCCGCACGGCCCACAAGCCGACCGAGAGCGAATTCACCGCCGCGGTGCTGCGTCTTCGGCAGGCCGAATGCGACATGGTGGCCATGGCCACCGTGCATCGGGACACCATCCTCGTTCTCGACACCGCCCGCAAGATGGGCTGGGAGGATGTCGCCTGGGTGGGCAACAACGCGGCCTACGGCCAAGTCATCGCCGACCACGAAAGCGGCCAAGGCTACTACGCCTTCACGCACATGGCGAAGATCTACCCAGACGATGAAAAGTCGCCCGCCGTGCAGGCGTGGTGGGACCAGTACGTGGCTCTCTACGGCGACGAGCCTGGCATAGCGGCCATGGAGGGCTACCGCGCCGCCGACTTGACGTTGCTGGCCTTGGAGAACGCCGGACGCGACCTGACGGTCGATGCACTGCTCAGGAGCGTGGAGGCCATCACGGACTACACCGACATCTTCGGCTACCGGGTGTCCTTCTCCCCGGAAGAGCACGGCGGTGTACGGGAGAGCGTGCTGTCGCAGGTTCAGGACGGCCGGTACCTGGTGCTGGCGGAAGCGGTGACGTACTGACGCCTCCTTTTGTTGTTCCACACATCAGTGTCCTGTCTCGCAAAGAATGGTGATTGTTTGTGCAGGCGCTTAAAGGCACTCATGCTGGGTTGGCTGCTGGCGTTGACGGGCTGCACGGGCGGCGATGACGCGGGGAGTTCCCGCTTGGCCGCTTCCGAAGTTCGCGGCGTCACCGACACCGAGATCGTGCTTGGAAGCTACACGGATCTGTCCGGCCCCACCGCCCTGTGGGGCGTTGGCGCCACCAATGGCGCACGCATGCGCTTCGACGAGGCGAACGCCGAAGGGGGCGTGCATGGGCGGCTGATCCGCCTTGTGGTGGAGGACATCGCCTACCAACTGCCGAAGGCCATTCAAGCTGCCAACAAGCTCATCAATCGGGACCACATCTTCGCCATGGTGTTGGCCGTCGGCACGCCGATGAACAATGCCATCATGCCGCAACAGTTTGCGGCGGGGGTGCCAAACCTCTTTCCCATCAGCGGCGGGCGGCAGATGCTGGAGCCGTTCCACGCGATGAAGTTCACCCAGCGCGGCATCTACTACAACGAGGTTCGCGCCGCAGTGCGCCACTTCGTTGAAAACGAAGGCAAGCAAAGGGTCTGCGTCATCCACCACGATTCCGACTATGGCCAGGAAATAGTTGAAGCCGCCGAGGATCAGTTGGCGGCCATGGGCTTGCAGGTCATCGCCCGCACGGCGCACAAACCCGCCGAGAGCGAGTTCACCGCCGCGGTGCTGCGGCTGCGGGAGGCCGAATGCGACATGGTGGCCATGGCCACCGTGCATCGGGACACCATCCTCGTTCTCGACACCGCCCGCAAGATGGGCTGGGAGGATGTCGCCTGGGTGGGCAACAACGCGGCCTACGGCCAAGTCATCGCCGACCACGAAAGCGGCGAGGGCTACTACGCCTTCACGCACATGGCGAAGATCTACCCGGATGACGACAAGTCGCCTGCCGTGCAAGCGTGGTGGGATCAATACTTGAACCTCTACGGCAATGAACCCGGCTTGGCGGCCATGGAAGGCTACCGCGCCGCCGACTTGACGTTGCTGGCCTTGGAGAACGCCGGACGTGACCTGACGGTCGATGCACTGCTCAAGGGCGTGGAGGCCATCACCGATTACACGGACATCTTCGGCTACCGGGTGTCCTTCTCGCCGGAAAAGCACGGCGGGGTGCGGGAGAGCGTGCTGTCGCAGGTTCAGGACGGCCGGTTCGTAGTGCTGGCGGAGGCGGTGAGTTACTGAATTGGCGGTCGGTTGCGGTTTAGCTTGACGTGGACGGTTGGCCTAGTCCATCTCCGCCGATCTGCGGCTTCGGTTACACTTGACGTAAATCCGCTGGCGATTGCGGTGGGCGATCGCCGAGTGAGCCAATGGTTAGTGACGGGAGGTAGTGCCATGAAGCAGTCGAACAAGAGCCGCCGGACTTTTCTTCAGCACTTGGCGATGGCCGGCATCGCCAGCCAGACGCTGTTGCGCACCGGCAGCGTGAAGGCCGCTGCTGCGGAAGCGCAAGGCCAAGTGGAGGGTGGCCTGGGTTGGCCGGACATGGCTTATCAGACCTTGGGGCGGACCGGATTTGAAGGCAGCCGGCTGGTGTTCGGCTGCGGCGCGGCACTGGGCCGCAGGCCTAGGGACCAACTGCTAAATGCAGCCTTGGAGGCGGGCGTCAATGTCTTTGATGTGGGCACCGGGCGCTACTACAGCGATGCGGAGCGCAACATGGCCAATTTCCTCGCCAAGGCGCGGGATGACATCTTCCTGGTCTCCAAGTCCATCGTCTACCTCGACGAGGAGGTCGGCCCCGGTGACTCGATCACGCCGACGCAAGCCAAGCAGGGCGCCAAGGTGTGGTTGGAAGTGCTCGAAGAGAGCCTGCGCGATCTCAAGGTGGACATGATCGACGCCTACTACCAGATGGCGGCCAACAACACCGATCTGGTCGGCAGCGAAGAAATGCGCATGGCCTTTGAGCAAGCTCGAGACGCGGGCAAGATCCGCTTTTGGGGCCTTTCAACCCACCAGAACGCTCAAGCGGTGCTGGAAAAGGCCATCGAGACCGGTTGGTACGACTTGGCCATGATCGCTGTAACGCCTGCCGGCTGGTACGACTGGGACGGCAAGAGCATCCTGCCCGGCTCGCCCCCGATGACTGGGCTGGCGCCGCTGCTGGCGCGGGCGCGGGAAGCCGGCATCGGACTGATCGGCATGAAGGCGGCGCGTCACCTTGCCGGGCGCAACTTCCTCGGCTGGGGGGATGAAGACGCCTTTAATGACCACTACGATGAGCAGTTTCTGGCGGCCAAGCTGACCGCATTCCAACGCAGCTACGCCTTTGTGCTGGAGCACGGCGTCGATGCGGTGAACGCGGACATACAGAATTTCCTGCATCTGCAGGAGAACTTCACCGCCGCCGCCACCTCGCGCCAATACTTCGCCAACACCGCCTGACGCTTGCGCGCTCTCCACTACCAATGCAGCGCCGGCATCGCCGGCGACATGCACCTCGGCGCGATGGTGGACCTTGGGGTGCCGGAGGCGCTGCTGCGCGAGGGCTTGGGCCGCCTGCCCTGCGCCGCCGAGTTCGCGATTGAATTTCGGCGCGCCAGCAAATTTGGCATTTCCGGCACCCAAGCCCGAGTCAGGAATCTGGGCCACTCGGGCGACAATCAACACCGGCATTACGGCGACATCGTCAAGTTGGTCAAGGCCGCTCGGCTAACTTCTGGCGTGGAAGCCAGGGCGCTGGCCATCTTCGAGCGCATTGCGGTGGCAGAGGCCAAGATTCACGACATTCCCGTCGAGCAGGTCCACTTCCACGAGGTCGGCGCCGTGGACTCCATCGTCGACATCGTCGGCGCAGCCATTTGCCTGGACGCCCTGGCTGTCGAGCGGGTGTTTTGCGACCCGGTGGAGGTGGGCAGCGGCTTCGTCGATTGCGCCCACGGCCGACTGCCGGTGCCGGCACCGGCCACCCAGGAGATCCTTGCTGGCGTGCCCTGTTCCTATGGCGGGGTGCGAGGGGAGGCCACCACGCCCACCGGCGCCGCCATACTGAAGGCGTCGGTGGATGAGTTTGCGCCGCCCGCCCGCTTTGCGCCGTCGGCGGTGGGCTACGGCGTGGGTCAGCGGGACTTCGACATTCCCAACGTGCTGCGGATCGTGGTTGGCGAGTGCGACGCAGAGGTTGGGGCCGGGCCGACGGCTGAGCACTACAAGATTGAAGCCAACATCGACGACATGAGCCCGGAGGCTTACGAGCCCTTGATGGACCACCTGTTGGCTGCCGGGGCCAGTGATGTCTATGTCACGCCCATCGTCATGAAGAAATCCCGTCCAGCGATCAGCTTGTCGGTGCTGTGCGAGGCGGAGCGGGTGGATGCGCTGGCTGAGGCCGTGCTCAATCGATCCACCACCATCGGACTGCGGGTGTTGCCCTTTGAGAAGCGCGTTCTCCCTCGGCAGGTCCAGACGGTGGAAACCCGCCTGGGTGCGGTGCGCGTGAAGGTCGTGATCCAGCCCGATGGCCAGCGCCGTTGGAAATCGGAGTTCGACGACGTGCGGCGCTTGGCCGACGAGGCTGAACTCGACTATCTGCAAGTCAAGGCGGCTGTCGATGCGGACATCGCCAAGGTCTTGGCTGCAGACGACTGATTCACCTCCCCGCCTGAACCCAATCGAGGGCGGGACGCCCTCGCTCCGAAGCGCTTCGCTCGGTCCCAGCGTGATCCTCCGGAGCGTGGGCGTCCCGCCCTCGAAACGGCGCTCGTCAGAGCGCTAGGCCCTGAGCCCAGA
>JAPPIX010000327.1 GCA_028820495.1 Gammaproteobacteria bacterium | reverse complement strand
TACGCCCGTTTCAGGCGGGATCCCGGAGCGAGGGCGTCCCGCCCTCGATTGGGCTACCGGAATGCGCCTTCCACCAAGGGATTTGCAAATTTGTTTCATAGAAGTCTTCTCGCTAAGGATTTTCGGCCTGCTGCAGTGCGCCGGCGGCGAGGCCATGGTCGATTCGCTCCCTGGACATCCCCGCCCACTCCTCGAACACGGCGACTGTGTGCGCCCCGAGCAAAGGCGGCGGCGTGAAGGTTTCGGCGGCGTTGACCGAGAACTTCAGCGGGTTGCCCGGCACTCTGGCGCTGCCGCCGAGGGGATGGTCGAGCTCGACAACCATGTTGCGATGCAGCACTTGGGGGTCGCTTAAGGCTTGGGCGAAATTGTTGACGCGGGCGCTCGGCACGCGGGCGGCCTCCAGCTTCTCCAGCCATTCGGCGGCCGGGCGGGTTTTCAGTTTTTCAGCGATTAGGCCTTCAATGTGGGCTTGGACCTTTAGCCGCTCGGCTGCGGTCGCGTAGGCCGGGTCGTGCAGTTCGTCGATGTCCACCACGTCGAGGAAGGGGGGCCAGAAGGTATCGCCGATCACGGCTATGGTGATGGTGTCGTCGGCGGTTGCAAAGGTGTTGTAGGGCGTGTGCACGAAATGGCCGTTGCCGATGGGATGAGGAATGTTGCCGGACATCAAGTGCATGGTGGCCATGTAGTTGAGCAGGCTGATTTGCACATCGAGCATGGATATATCCACGTGCTGGCCAACACCGGTGCGCTGTCGCGCCAGCAACGCCGCCTGAATGCCCATGACCGCGAACATGCCGCCGCCAAGGTCGCCGATGGGGATACCGGCGCGCACGCTCCGCCCCGGCCCCTCGCCGGTGATCGACATGCCGCCGCCTAGGCCCTGGATGATTTGGTCGAAGGCGGGCCGCTGGTAGCGTGGGCCGTCTTCGCCGAATCCGGTGACCGTGCAGGTGATGATCTTTGGGTTTTGCGCGGTCAAGCGTTCGTGGTCGATGTTCAGGCGCCCGGTAACGCCGGCGGAAAAGTTATCGAGCACCACATCAGCGTGGCGCACCAATTCATAGAACAACTCAAGCCCCGCCGGCGACTTCAAATCGATGGCCACGGAACGCTTGTTGCGGTTGAGGGTGAAAAAGTAGGCGCCCATGCCGCCAATGGAATTGCGCGCGTCGTGCTCAAGCAGCCGCCGCGTCCCCTCGCCGCGGCCGGGCGGCTCGACTTTCACCGTGTCGCAACCGAGGTCGGCCAGGATCATTCCCGCATAGGGCCCCGCCACCATGTGCGTGAGGTCGATGAGGCGGATGCCAGCCAGCGGCTTGGACGCGGGAAGCTCGGTCATTGGGCGATTGATTGCGAATCGGCATTGAATTATACGGCGTGGCCCTATCCGTGTCTGAGCGGGGACGTTGCACCGCCCTTGGAGCGAGGGCGTCCCGCCCTCGATTGGACTGCCGGAATTCGCTCTCCGTCGGGAGATTCGGAAATTGATTAATGGCAGTCTGACATGCCACACAAATGAACTAACGGCTGGTCCCCACCACCCGCCGCAGGCCGAAGCTGCCCACCAGCAGCAGGCAGGCGACGACGGTCAAGGCGGTCAAGGACGAGTGGAAGCCGCCGCTGGCGTCGTAGAGCGCGCCCATTCCCAAGGGGCCGAGCAGGCCACCGACTTCGGCCGCCGAAAAGAACAGGCCCGTGGCTGCGCCGGCGCGTCGGTCGCCAACTTCGGGTAACTCCACCAAGGCCAGCACGAGCACCGTCATCAGGCTTGATTTGGCCACGCCCTGCAGGATCAGGCCGACGGTTAAGGGCGCGGATTCGGTGAAGCGCAGCAAGATGCTGGCCACGAGCGCCAAGACGCAGAGTGCGGCGAGGATCGCGAAGCGACGCTCGCCCACCGCCCAGCGGGGAATCAGCAGCGAGCCGAAAATGCCGACGATGGTCGGCACCGTGGCCCAGTAGCCGGCGGTCGAGGCGTCCATGCCGCCGACGCGCAGCAATTCCACCAACCAACTGTTGAGGCCGTGATTGAACAGGAAGACGCCCACGCCCATGAGCAGCACCAAGCGCACGGCGGGAGTGCGCCAAAGCTCGGCCATGAGGGCCAATTGCGGCGATCCGTCCCTTGGTGCGGCCATCGGGGCGGGTCGGGACGAAGGCTCGTCCGGCTCGATGGGAAAGAGCCGGCCCAGCACCCACCAAACCGCCGCTGCTACCAGCGTTGTTGCGGCCCAAAGCAGCATGACTTGGCGCCAGCCGCCCAGCAAGGGCAGCAGCCAACTGTTGGTCAGCCCCAGGCAGACCACGCCGCCGAGCGCAGGCCCGGTCATGTAGATGCCCATGGCCATGCCCCGTTGACTGCCGGTGAAGAGCGCCGCAACCAGCTTGGGAGCGCCGGACGAGATGATTGGCCCGCCCAAGCCGAAGAGCATGACGGCCAACAGAAAGGTCCAGTAATCGACTGCCAGGGCCCGCCCGAGCCCGGAGGCGGCGATGAGCAGGATGCCGATCAGCAAGGCTCGGCGCCCACCGATGCGGTCAAGCAGCAAGCCGCAGGGCACTGCCGAGAAGATGTACACCAATTGCCAGGCGCCCATGATGCTGCCCATGGCCGCGTGCGACAGGCCCAGCTCCGCTTCGATCGGCGCGACCAAGGGCGCAATGCTGGCGGCGAGGAAGCCGAAGCTGGCGTAGGTCAGCCAGAGCCCGGCAAGCAGCCACCAGCGGGCAGCGGCCCAGTTCGCGTCTTGAATTGAGGTTTGACCCCGGATAAGTTCCACCTTCCACCTCGGTTTGGGAAAGCCCATGATGCTGCAGACGCTCGACGCCACAGCCACCACGCAGGACCTGTTGGACGTGATGGCGCAAGACGGCGCAGCCATCGTGCGCGATGTCATCGACCAGGATGCCGTTCGGCAGTTGGTCGGCGAAGTCACGCCCTACATCGAAACCACGCCCATGGGCCGCGACGACTTTACGGGGCGCCGAACGCAGCGCACCGGCGCCTTGGTGGCCCGGTCGCCCAGTTGCCGAGCGCTGATCATGAATCCGCTGGTGTTGGATGCCGCCCGCGGCTTTCTGTCGCCCTTCACCGATCGCATCATTCTGCACCTCACGCAAACCATCCACATCCATTCCGGCAGCCGGGCACAGCCCCTGCATCGGGACCGCCTAGCCTGGGGCAAGCACATCCCAAGGCAAATCGAACCCCAGTTCAACACCCTGTGGGCGCTCACCGACTTCACCGCCGAAAACGGCGCCACCCGCTGCGTGCCGGGCAGCCACAAGTGGGATTGGGCGCGGCGCGCCGAACCGGACCAGATCGTGCAGGCGGAGATGGCCGCTGGCTCGGTATTCCTCTACACCGGCAGCGTACTCCACAGCGGCGGCGAGAACCGGGCGCCGGAATCAAGGCTGGGCCTCAACCTGACCTACACCCTAGGTTGGCTGCGGCAGGAGGAGAACCAATACCTGTCCTGCCCGCCGCACATCGCCAAGGATCTTGAACCGGAACTGCAGGAACTGTTGGGCTACACCCAGGGCAACTACGCCTTGGGCTACTTCACGGACCCCGAGCAGCGCCATCCTGGCAAGGACATCCTGCCGCCGGAGGCGGCGCTAGGGCGACAGCCGCGGCCAGACGCCAGCGTCAGTTTCACGGAAATGCAGAAGTTGGACTTTTCCGCCACCGAACAGATTTAGCGCCCCTAAGGCCGCGAAGCGTCGGTTTGGTCAGGCGCGGCTTCCCGAAAAGCTTGCGTTGCCAAAAGCGCCGAGCTTGACGTCGCCGCTGATGCTGTCGCCATCCACGGTGGCGCTGAACTCCAGGGTCATGGCCATCGGCGTGGTGATGTCGGCCTTCCAAGACAGGGAATCACCATCGGCGGCGCCGTCCTTGAGTTCGATTTCTCCTTGCGGGCCGCTCATTTTTCCGCTTAGCGCACCGCCGTCCGTGGCCAATTCCAAGGTCGCGTTCTGCGCCCCCATTGGCGTGTTCATGGTGATGCTCCAAGTGCCGTCTGCGCTCATGCAATTCTCCCTTTGGGGTTCAAGTGTCCATTCAGTATGTCATAGGAAATTGAGCAGGTCATCATCAATCTGTGTCCCTGCGAATGGTTGCTGGCTTCCGCCTTTCAGCGAAAGACTAAAAGCGAAAGCGGCTGCCGTTGACGCGGTGGGGATGTGGGGCGACAGCTAGGATCCGACTGGCGGCAACAGCCGGATCAGGGCAAAGACCCAAGCGCCGATGACGAATACCGCGCCAAACATCCACTTGAGCAGGTCCGCCTTGAGGCCAGCCAAGCCCGCCTCCAAGTCAGGCTTAGTCACCAATTCACCGCGGCCCTGTCGCACGGCGTGCGCAATGGCCTTTGCCTGCTCGCGATCCAGTCCTGACGCCTCAAGATCCTCAGCGATTTGCAGTGTGTCAATTGCTTCGGCCATGGCCCAATCCTACCACGGACTCCGCCCCCCTGTTGCGCCCCCGTATGCCGTGGCCAGGTTCGTCACCCGCCTCAGGGCGTCGTACGAGTGGGTGCGCTGGTAGCCGGTCGCCGACTCCGAGGCCCTGCCTTAGAGCGCATCGAAATCGACGATGAACCCGTTCCTCTCAGCGGTGAAAGGCAACCTCTCTGCTCCCAGAATCTCACCCTCTGGATCCAACACTTTGAAGGCGATTGAAAATTGATCATCGCCACCGTCGTTAGGGCGCAGGCAATGCGGCCTACCGATCACGTCCCAGGCGAAGCGATTCCACTCCCTGACTCTCAATTTGCCGTCGGAGCCAACCACCCAGCCCGCGCAGTTGCCCCGATTCACTCTTGTCTCTATAGACAGCGCTACCCCCGAATTGCTCACAGCGTAGACCCGAAACGACGGATGCAACCTTATCCTGTCAAATTCGAGTTCGACGAAGTAAGAAGCTCGCGACAGCCGGTATCGAACCGGCATCGGCTTGTGCAGGAACGCGGTTCGCGAAGTCGTTCCATATTCGGCTACTTCCAAGCCATCCACTTCCGCGAGGGACATGTAGTAGTACTTGTAGGGAAGCGGTACGCATCCGCTCAGCATCAGAACAACCGCAAAGCCCGCTGCCATTCTCATTGGTCGAGAGCCTCTGGCGGTCGGAACCGCTCCGCCGGAACCGGCTTGCCGCCGCCGACGAAGTCGCCGAACTCCACCGGCACGGAGCCGCCGGTCGCCTCCAGAATGCCGCGCACATAACTGTTGGAGTTGTAGCCCTCCTCCTCTCTAGGAAACAGGTCGTAGTCCAAGCAGTTGCAATAGTATTCCTGAGCCTTGATCAATTCATCGAAGTAGTCTCCAACGCTCAACTCACCCGGTGGATTAACTTTGCCGATTGTGAAGTTGCTGCCCGGCTCGACATCGCTTTTCCGATTTCGTTCGCTGACCAAAACCAGAATGCCCGGCCCCGCGCTAAGTGTTTTAGGCTCGTTGTCCTCTCCCCGGAACTCGATCGCCAAGTGAACCGGCCCGGCCACGAAGACCCGGTGCCCGGTGACGTAGAGGCCCGGCCCGCGCTCGTACATCGCCCGGCGCGCCTGCCGCCTTTCGTACCGGGTGCTGCTGCTGCGAAGCTGGCCCTCGAACGCCGCCGTGGCCGCCGCGTTGGAGAACTTCCCGCCGGACTGGCTTGAGAACGTCCCGCCGAGCGCGCTGCGAACCGACGCCCACTACGGCCGCGGCGGCGCCACCGGGCGGCCCAGCGCGTCCCCGGCCGACCCCGACAGGCAGTCGCGCAGCGACGACGCCACCGGCGAGTGCCCGA
>JAPPIX010000198.1 GCA_028820495.1 Gammaproteobacteria bacterium | reverse complement strand
GTCTCGTGGAAGTTGGCGCAGGCGTCCTCCCAAGGCAGTTCGCAGTAGTCGAGCAGGCGCCGCAACTGGCGGTCGAAATCCGTTACCAAGTCTTCGTACTGCACGGTCAGGACGCGGCCTGGCAGCACCTCGTGCCAGTGGTCCATCAGCCGCTGGTACTCCAGGAAGTACTCGCCGATCTCCGTGAGGTCATACACAAAGGTCTGGCCCTTGGCGAACAGTTGCCGGTAGCAGCTTAGGGTGGCGTCCAAGGGGTAGCGGCGGGCGTCGATGATCTTGGCGTTGGGCAGAACCAGGTGCAGAAAGCCGATCGAGGGGAAGTTGTTGGGCATCTTGTCCACGAAGCGGGACTTCTCGGAGCGCCGATGCACCTGGGCGCGCTGCAGGTAGTCGTGGCCCAAGGCCTTGAAGTGGGCGGCCCGTAGCTCGCGCACCGCCTGCGGGTAGCTGACGCCATCGGCGCGGTTCCGGTTCAGGGAGGTGGCCACCCGGCCCAGGTAGGGCAGTTCCGAGGTGCCTTCAACCTGGCTGTGGCTGGCCAGTATCTGTTCGATCAGGGTGGAGCCGGAGCGGGGCAGCCCAAGGACGAATATCGGCGCCGCATCCGGATGGCCTTGGCCCGCAGCGCTTTGCAGGAACGCGCCGTCGAACGTCTCGATGATCTCGTCGTTGGCCGTCTCGGTCTGCACCGGATCATAGTGCTCAAGCATTCGCTGCTTGGCGTTGCCACGCTGGTAGTAATCCCAGGCCGTGTCGAAGTCGCCGGCATCCTCGTGCGCCTTGGCCAAGGCAAACAGGAAGTTGACCGCGGATTGATCGGTCAGTTCATCGGCCCGCGCCAAGGCCGACTCCATGGCCCGCATGTCGTCGCCAGTGAGCCGATAGGTCTTCAGGTTGGCCAGGCTCCAATAGGTCTCGCCGTTGTCCGGCCGCACCCGGATGCACTCCCGGTACGCGTCGATGGCCTCCCGCTGCCGCCCGACGGTCTTGAGCGTATGGCCGAGCCCCAACCAAGCGCCGGCATGGCGCGGCTGCAGTTCCAGCACTTGGCGGTAGGTGTCCAAGGCATCCTCGGTGCGGCCCACCGGCGCCAAGGTCGATGCCAGCAGGTGACGTGGCTTGGCGGCACTCGGCTGCAGCCGAATGGTGCGCTGAAAGCACTCGATGGCCTCAGCGTAGCGGTGCTGCTCCTGAAAGAGCCGGCCCAAGTCGAGAAAGGCGAGGGCATAGTCCGGGGCCAGCGAAACGGCCTTCCTGAGCAGCGCTTCCGCCTCCTCCACATCGGATTGGCTGGCCAGAATGCCCGCCAGCAGGCGCATGGCATCCACGTCGTTGGGTGATTCCGCCAGCAGCGCCCGATACTGGCGGCTCGCCTCCTCGCGGCGCCCCGCCTTGTGGTGCTCGGCCGCCAAGGCAAGCTTCCGGCGCTGCGGGTTGAGTGCGAAGGAAGCCTCGAAGGCGGCGTCCGCCTGATCGCTGTCCCCGGCCATGGACAGCGCCCGGCCCAGCGTGAAGAAAGCCATTTCCGCCTTGGGATCCAGCCGGGTGGCGGCCCTCAGCACCTCGACAGCCTCCGCCGGCCGACCCTGTTCCACCAACAGGCGGCCGAGGTCCTCGTGAGGTTTGGCGAAGGTGGGCGCCAGCTCGATGGCGCGCCGCAGATGCTTCTGCGCCGCTTCGAACTCGCGTAGCTTCAGGAGGATGGCGCCCAGCAGCGCCGTCATATTGAGGTCCTCCGGATCCCGCTCCACCGCATCGCGGCAGAAAGCCGCGGCGGCGCTGACCCGACCCGAGTTGATCAGGTGAATGGCGTGGTTGAACGCCGCTTGGGGCCCGAGCGGTTCCGTCATTCAATCGATTTCCCTTCGCGGGCTACGCGCCGGGCGATGGCGTCAGGGACAGGGGGAGAGGCTCGCGTACCAAGCGGCCAAGTCCTCGATGTCTTGGTCGGTGAGATCCTGCACGAAGGGCTGCATCGTGATCTCCTCCCGTTCGCCATCCCGGTAGGCGCGAATCTGGACCGCAAGATAGGCTTGGTGCTGTCCGGCGAGGTTGGGCCACAACGGATTGGCGGATACGCCCGCCAGTCCATGGCAGGCCGAGCACAATCCCGCCTTCGTCTTGCCCGCCGCCGCATCCCCGGCGGACTGGGCAACGGCGGGTCCGGCAAGGCTCATCGCCGTGATGCCTGCCGCCAGAGCCAAGGACGGCACCCTGTGCCACATGCGCTTGCCGTTCATCGAAAAATCCTCGCCATCAAACCGCCGCAGAGCCCTCAACCACCGGCTCGCTCAGGGTCTCTTCCACATCGTCCAAGCCACCCACGACCTTCATCGGCCGTTCCTCCCCGACGCCGATCCGCACCAAGTCCCACAGCAGCAGGACCACGCCGAAGGTCATCAGCACCCCGAACGCCATGCGCCACCACATCGCCTCCACGAACCAAGGTTGGGTCTGGCCCTCGAAATAGGCCTGCCAAGTGGAGCCGCCGATGGCACGCTCCACGAATGACTGCTCGTAGCCGGCGATCAGGAGGGCGACGGTCATGCCCATCATGCCGAGATGGGTGAGCCCAAGCGCCCACTTCCAGCGCCAGCCGCCCTGCAGTCCGGCGGACATCCAGACATTGCCCCGCAGCCGCTGCACGGCGACGTAGATCATCGCCACGATGATGGTGACGTAGGCGCCAAAGAAAGCCAGGTGCCCGTGGGAGGACGACCACTGCGTGCCGTGGGTGTAGAGGTTGATCTGCGGCAGCGTTTGCATGAATCCCCAAACGCCAGCGCCCAGGAAGTTGCCGAAGGCGTGCGCGATCAGCCAAGCGAGCGCCGGGTGGTTGTTGGCCCGGAAGGCGTGCCGCCCGGCGTCGTAAACCGCGTGCACCACCATCGCCACCAGGGGTATGGGCTCAAGCGCCGAGAAGAAGCCGCCAACGCCAAGCCAGTATTCGGGCGTGCCGATCCAGAAATAGTGATGGCCGAGCCCCAGGATGCCCGAGCCGAACATCAGCGCCACCTCGATGTAGAGCCAAGTGGTGACGATGCGGCGCCGGGCGCCGAGGGTCTTGATCAGCCCCCAGGCCATGATGCAGCCGACCAGCACTTCCCAAGTGGCCTCCACCCAAAGGTGGATCACCCACCACCACCAGTACTGGTCCATGGGCAGGTTGGTGGTGTAGAACATGCCGGCCAGGTAGAGGCCCGCCAACGCCACCAGATCGAGCACCAGCACGCCGGATATGCCGCTCCAGCGCCCCGCCAGGAAGGTGCCGGCCACGTTGTAGAAGATGGCGAGCATGCAAACGACGATGCCGATGTCCGCCCACCGGGGCGCCTCGATGTACTCCCGGCCCTCGTTGATGAGCCAGAGCGTCCAAGCGTCCCCGGGGCCGCTTTGCACGAACAGGTACACGACGACGACGATGGTCACCGCCACTGTAAACACCCAGAAGGCGGCCTTGGCGATGCGCGGGCCCACCAGCGGCACGCCGGCCTCGTCCTCCACCAGCCAGTAGATGGAACCGATGAAGCCGTACAGCATCCACACCACCATGGCGTTGATGTGCACCATGCGGTTCACGTTGAAATCGAGGACGCCGAACAGGAACGCCGGGTCAAGGAATTGCCAAGCCGCCAGCAGCCCGAACAGCATCTGCGCCAGGAACAGCACCATGGCCACGGCGAAGTAGTGCACCGCCAGTTTCTGGCCGATGCGCAGCGAAGCGAATTCAAGCCGGCCGAAGGTCATCGTCCGCCTCCGGTCAGCGGCCCTTGGGGCAGCGGCGTGAAGCCGTGGGGGAAGCCGTTGGTGTCGATGGCGGACATCCATTTCAGATAGGCGATTACGCCCCGCAGCTCCGCCTCGGTAAGGTTCGGGTCGGGCATCCGGCGTCCGGTTCCGAAGGTGCGGGCGTTGGCGATGGGATCGTCGAGGAAGCGCGTCATCAGGATCTCCCGCGCCGCTTCATTGCCCCAGCCCGGATCCAGCCAAGCCTTGGTGAGATCCGGGGCGTAGTAGGCGCCGTTGCCGAGCAGCGTGTGGCAGTTCATGCAGTTGCGCGCCTGCACCGTCAGCTTGCCGTGATCAACCAGGCGGCGCGCCTCCTCCTCGCTCAGCATCTCGCCGAACAGGGGCGCTGGCGGCCCGATCACGGGCACGGCGAAGTTGCGCTGCTCGTCGAACTCGAAGCCGATGCGGTAGTTGATGACGGAGTAGGCCGGCACCCGCCCCGCTTCGGACCCCGCCTCGATGACGGTGAGCGTGTGGAAGGTCAACATCACCAGCACGAGGGCCATGAAGCCGGTGACGAAGATCGCGCACTTGCGCCAAAAGTCCTCGCTGGCCCACCACTCCCTGCGGGGCTCGTCCGCGCCCTCAGCCACCATGACCCTCCAAGTCGGACGAAGCACCGCCGTGGACCGCTTCGGACAACCGCCAGATGAACCGCGGCGCAACGAAGTATCCGGCGAGCAGGGCGCCCACCAGCGCCAGCCACCAGCCCCAAAGATTGAGCAGCACGGTCAATCCCCCGGCGCTTGCCGCAAGCGCAGCGTAGCAGGCCAGCGAGATGCGCGAAAACAGGGCGGAGCCGTGCAGGCGGGAAAGGGCAAGGAACAGGGCGTAACCGGCGCCAAAGAGAATGATCGCGCCGCCAAGGAGCGCCGCCCCGGCGATCTCATGGATGGCGACTGGATCCAGCATCGAGCCCCCTCACGGAAAATCCGAACTCAAGCCTCTGCTTGAGCGGCCGGAGTATAACGCACCGTTCTGGGCGCGAAGGGCGCTTCAATTGCGTGGTTTGCGGAAGGAGGCCGGACCGTAGCGCCGACATTGACATATTCAATAGATCATCTTAAGTTGATCTTGCGCGCTAGCAACCGAGGCGAGGCCAATGCTGACCACCATCAATGTCAAAACCCTTCGGCAGGAATTGGGCCACATTGTCGAGCGCGTCGGAAAAGGTGAAGGCTTCATGGTGCTCTATCGCAGCCGCCCCGCATTCCGCATCGTTCCTATTGACGGCTCCCTAGCGCTTGGCCCCGTGGAGGACGACCCGCTCTATCAGGCCGATGCTGTCGGCAGGTCCACCGACAGTCGGTCGGCAGCCGATCATGACCAGCTTCTTTATGGCAGCCCAAAGGCCGAGGGCTGAAAGTCTAAGCCTCAATAGGGTTGCCCTAGGTGCAGGAATTCCGCCCAACCGGAACCGACCGTCTGTTCGTAGATACTGCAGGCTGGATGGCGTTGGCCGACGCCGGAGATCACGCCCATGCCAACGCCAGGCAAGTCAGAGACGCTCACTTGCACGACGGAGGCGTTCTGATCACAACCGACTATGTGGCCGACGAGACCCTAACGCTGATCAGAATGCGCCTGGGTCTGCGAGCCGCTGCCCAGTGGTGGGCGCAGGTCGATGCCAGCACACGGATCCGGTGGGAGTGGATCGACCCCACCCGCGCCGAAAAGGCACGGGCATGGTTCTTCGGCTGGGCTGACAAGACCTTCTCATTCACGGACTGCACGAGTTTCGTGGTGATGGACGAACTAGGGCTCAAGAAGGCGCTGACGACCGATCGGCATTTTCGGCAAGCCGGGTTTGAATCGTTGCCAACGGCCGACCATGCGGTGACCTGACGGCAAAGACATGGGACGAAGGGAAGATCGCACCGTTCAATTCAGTTGCAGTACCAATCGCAGCCCGTCGTCCACTTGGTGCATGGTCGCGCTCGATGCCCGACCGCTTCGTTCGGTAAGAAATCGCCGGTCCAGCGTAACGACCTGCGAGACATTGACGACCGACCGCCGCGT
>JAPPIX010000272.1 GCA_028820495.1 Gammaproteobacteria bacterium | reverse complement strand
CCTGGTACTGGAACCGCTATCCCGGCGCCCAGTGCGACATCGAGTCCTACATCTATTTGCCGCTGCTGGAGGAGATTGGCTACACGCCCAAGGAGAAGTACAGCTTCGCCCCGGAAATCCTCGCCCACAGCCGCGCCATCGGCAAGCACTACGACCTCTACCGCAACGCCTGCTTCCAAACCGAGGTCACCGCCATGCGCTGGGATGAGGCCGCCAAGCACTGGCTGGTGGAGACCAACCGCGGCGACCGCATGACCGCCCGCTACGTGGTCATGTCCAACGGGCCGCTCAATCGCCCGAAGCTGCCGGGCATTCCGGGTGTCGAATCCTTCGCGGGCCATTGCTTTCACACCAGCCGGTGGGACTACGGCTACACCGGCGGCGACCCGGAGGGCAACCTGCACCGCTTGAGCGACAAGCGGGTGGGCATCATCGGCACCGGCGCCACCGCCGTGCAGTGCGTGCCGCACCTGGCCGAGTCCGCCAAGCAGCTCCATGTCTTTCAGCGCACGCCCTCATCGATCGACGTGCGTGGCAACAAGCCCACCGACCCCGAGTGGGCGCGCGGCTTGGAAAGCGGCTGGCAGCACCGGCGCATGCAGAACTTCAACATCCTGGTCACTGGCGGCATGCAGGATGAGGACTTGGTCAACGACGGCTGGACGGACATCATCCGCAACCTCGCCACCATCACCACCGCTCGGGCCAACGAGGGCAACCTGACCCTGGAGGAGATGAACGCCCGGGTGGAACTGGCCGACTTCAAGAAGATGGAGCAGATCCGCGCCCGAGTGGACGAACTGGTGGACGACCCGGACACCGCCGCGGCGCTCAAGCCTTGGTACCGCCAGTTCTGCAAGCGCCCCTGCTTCCACGACGACTACCTGCCGTCCTTCAACCGCCCCAACGTGCAATTGGTGGACACCGAAGGCCGGGGGGTTGAGCGCATCACCCCTAAGGGCGTGGTGGTCGATGGGGTCGTACATGAAATCGATTGCCTGATCTTCGCCACCGGCTTCGAGGTCGGCACCGCCTACACCCGCCGGGCCGGCTACGAGATCACCGGGCGCGACGGGCAGACGCTCAGCGACAAGTGGGGCAGCGGCATCCGCACCCTGCACGGCTTCCAGACCCACGGCTTCCCCAACTGCTTCTTCATGGGCCTCCTGCAAGGCGGGTTCACCGCCAACTTCCCGCACATGCTCAACGAACAGAGCAACCACATCGCCTACATGGTCGGCCACGCCCGCAACAACAACTACCACTGCCTGGAAGCGTCAGTGGAGGCCGAGGACGCCTGGGTGCAGACCATCAAGGCCATGGCGGTGTTCAACGCCCAGTTTCTCAAGGAATGCACGCCCGGCTACTACAACAACGAGGGCCATCCGGATGGGGGCAACTCGCTGCTGGGCGGCCAGTACGGCGGCGGGCCGGAGGCGTTTTTTCAACTGATTAAGGAGTGGCGGGAAGAAGGCAGCCTCGAAGGCTTGAACTTTAGCTAGTGTGCTGTCCCACAAATGCGCTGACAATTTGATTTGGGAATCGGTGACTTCAATCAATTGTTTTGTAAGTTTTTTCCGTTTCTCGGTCTTGACAAAAAGGGCTACTTGTTTGCGGGACGGTACACTAGTTCGCCAGTGCGCAAGGCCAATCAACGTCCTCCGGGCACGCCATGTCCGGTTGAACTGAACAAAAGGAAACATCTATGACCAACAAGATCACCGAAGACCCCCGAATCGACCCGCGCATCAAGGCGATGTTCGGCACCATGGACCTCGCTGGCGGCGGCGGCGACGTCGCAAGCCGCGAGGAGCTGCTTGAGCAGACCAATGGCACCGGGGCCCAAGCGATCACGGCCATGCTCACGCAGTTCCTGAATCTCTGCGACAACGAGGAGGTTGCCCCCTCCACCGGCCTCACGACCCGCGACCTGCAATTCAAGTCGTCCCCGGACGGCAACCAGGCCAACATCCAGTTCATCCGCCCCGACGGCGACGACGCCAAGCCCTGCGTGTACTACATCCACGGCGGCGGCATGCAGTCGATGTCCTGCACCTACGGCAACTACCGCGCTTGGGGCCGCATCATCGCCGCCTGCGGGGTGGCGGTGGCCATGGTCGATTTCCGCAACTGCCTCACCCCCTCCTCGGTGCCCGAAGTGGCGCCCTTTCCGGCAGGGCTGAACGACTGCGTCTCCGGCGTGAAGTGGGTGGCCGCCCACGCCGATGAACTGGGCATCGACCCGGGCCACATCATCATCGCCGGGGAGAGCGGCGGCGGCAACCTGACGCTCGCCACCGGGCTCAAGCTGCTGCGCGACGGCGACATCGGCGTGGTTCGCGGCCTCTATGCCCTGTGCCCCTACATCGCCGGCGTCTGGCCCCATCCGGACAATCCCTCCTCCGTCGAGAACAACGGCATCCTGCTCGACCTGCACAACAACCGCGGGGCGATGGCCTACGGCATCGAGGAGCTGAACAACCAAAACCCGCTGGCCTGGCCGGGATTCGCCAGTGAAGCGGACTTGGCAGGCTATCCACCCACCATCATCAGCGTCAACGAGTGCGACCCGCTGCGCGACGAGGGTGTCAACTTCTATCGTAAGTTGTTACGGGCCGGGGTCAGCGCCCGCTGCCGGCAGGTGATGGGCACCATCCACGGCACCGAGATCTTCCCCATCGCGGCGCCGGACATCAGCCGCGACACGGCGGTCTCCATCGCCGACTTCTGCCGGACGGCGTAGGGGCCATGGCACTTCACTTCGCCGAAGTCTCGCCGGTAGATTACGGCCCGGACGAGACGGCGATGGTCCGCTACCGTGCTGAGGGCCACGAACGGGCCATGGCGCTCGGCAACCGGGGACCTGTTCGTTTCGACAGCCAAGGCAATCTGCACCCGGAGATACTCGAAGCCTATTGGCGCTGTGGGTTCTACGTCTTGGAGGGCGTGCTTAAACAGCCCGAACTCGACGACTTGGAACGGGATGTGGCTGAAATCCTGGAGCGTGCGCCGGTGGACCGATCCTCCGGCTTGGACCGCCGCGGCCGGCCTGCCCTCGGCGCCGATTGCAAGGCGCGCAACGTGTTCCTCGTCAAGCCATTGACCGACGTGTACGGCGGCACTGGCCAGGCCCATGGGCGGCATCCGGCCAAAATGGCGGAGCCCACACCACCGCCCGGCGCTCCGCCCTACGTCTTCCAGGTCATGCTTGGCTCCCTGCAATTCTCCGATGCCTGCCTGCGCCTCTACGGCCATCCACAACTGCTCAAGGTGGCGGCGGCCATCAACGGCGACGACTTCACGCCCTTCAACGAGTCAGTGTGGGTCAAGCATCCGCGTTTGGGCGGCTCGGTGGCTTGGCATCAGGACGGCTGGACGCACTGGAAGAGCCCGAAACTCGACGCCGGCACCCACGGCTTCAACTTCATGGCGCAGCTCTATGGCTGCAACCCAGCCAATGGCCTTTGGGTGGTGCCCGGCTCCCACGCCCAGGGCAAGGCGGACATCAAGGCGATGGTGGCCGAAGCGGGCTCGGACCGGCTGCCGGATGCGGCGCCGCTGGTCTGCGGCCCAGGCGATGTGGCCATCTGCAACCGGCAAGCCATTCACGGCTCTTTCGCCAACACCAGCATCGATGTCCGCGTCAGCCTGAACTTCGGCTTCCACCGCCGCGCCTCCGTACTTGGCGTAACCAGCGGTGGCATTCACAATGAAGTGGCAGAGTACGATGACGGGCGCATCCATCGGCGCTCCCGCCTGATTGCCTACGCCATTGACGCCCGCCGCCAGCGCTTTCCCGAGGAGCAGCCCTACTGCTATCAACCCTTGGCGGAGGAGGCGGGCCAGTGGCGCTGGACCCCGGCCGCCAAGGCCGAGATCAAGGACTACAACCTGCTGGATCTCGGCATTTGAGCTGCATGCCTCTCAACGAGCTTCAACCGATAGTGATTGGGTGCGCGAAGCCGCTGTGCTGTCCCTACGGATTTCCAATCGAGGGCGGACGCCCTCGCTCCGGGGGATGACTCCGGCACCGGGCGTGGTGCCTTGGATAAGGGCGTCGCGCCCTCGATTGAACCCGGGAATTCGGCCCAACTTCGTTGGCCGCATCTGGTTTAGAGGCCTGTTGAGCTAGAAGTTCGAACGCCATCAACTTTCGATTAACTGACATATCCAACCCAAGAGAGGCCATCATGCCTAGAAATCTCAACCCTACCCGTTACCTTGTTGCCCTGCTGATCGGCTTGGCCCTCACGGCCTGCACGCCGACGGGGACAACGTCGGAAGCCCAAGCGCCGACGCCGGTCGCCGATCTTTCCCGCGCCGCGCCCGAAGCCGTCGGCTTGTCGAGCGAACGCCTCGAGCGCCTTTCGGCAGCCATGCAAGGCTTGGTGGACGAGGGCCGCTTGGCCGGCATCACCACGCTCATCGCCCGCCACGGCAAGGTGGCGCACTTCGGCACCTTCGGCGCCCAGGACATGGAGGCCGGCAAGCCGATGGCCGAGGACACCATTTTCCGCATCTACTCCATGACCAAGCCGGTCACCAGCGTCGCCCTGATGCTGCTCTACGAGGAAGGCCGGTTCCGGCTCAGCGACCCGGTGGAGAAGTACATACCGGAGTTCAAGGACCTGCCCGTGGCGGTTGGCGAGGACGAAAACGGCATCGTCACCGAACCCGCCGACCATCCCATGACCATCCGTGAACTGATGAGCCACACCGCGGGCCTAAGCTACGGCATCTTCTCCGAATCCCCGGTGGACAAACTCTATCGGGAGGCCGAAATCCTGCATCCGGACTCCACCCTGCGCGACATGATTGAAGACCTCGCCGCCATCCCCCTGCGCCAGCAGCCAGGCACCGTCTGGCACTACAGCGTCGCCGTGGACGTGCAGGGCTACCTGGTGGAGGTCCTCTCCGGCCAACCGTTCGATGAGTTCCTCAAGGAACGGATCTTCGACCCGCTGGGCATGAAGGACACCGGCTTCTGGGTGCCGCCGGAAAAGGCCGACCGGTTCGCCCAAGTCTACGTTTACGACGAAAACGGCGCCCTGATGCGGCCCGAGGGGGAGCCCATGCGCCGCAAGGACTTCCTTTCGCCAGTGAACTTTCCTTCCGGCGGCGGCGGGCTCGTCTCCACCACGATGGACTACGCCCGCTTCTGCCAGATGCTGCTCAACGGCGGAACATTGGACGGCGTGCGCCTGCTGGCCCCCTCCACCGTGGCCATGATGCACCGCAATCAGATGCCCAGGGGCGTTCCTGAGTACTCCCGCGGCCGAGGCTTCGGCCTCAACTTCGGCGTGGTGCTCGACCCGGTGGAAGCGGACGGCATCTCCAAGGGCGAGTATTACTGGGGCGGCATCGCGGGCACTTGGTTCTGGATCGACCCTCTGGAGAACCTCATCTTCGTCGGCATGATCCAGCAATTCGGCGAGAACCGGCCCCACATGCGCTCGCTGTCACGGCGGCTCACCTACCAAGCGATCGTGGGGGACGGCTGACCGGCCCATCGCGCACCATGCGTTGAGGTCAACATCCAACCCAAAACCATGCATTCGTACCAACGACTCGGAATCGATTCGACGCATCCGGTAGTTTCCTGAATTCTCCGCCATTGTCCCGCATCGCAAAACGGGCGGAGGAGGTGCGGGCAGGATGCTTTCACGCTGGCCCTGCCGGCGGCGGCGCTGCGGCCTTCGGGCCGTTGGCGGCGGGCGTCCCGGCTCAGGGCGCCGCCTCGGTGCGGGCCGGCTCCGCCGCCCCGTCCCCGAACCCGGCGGAGAGGTTGGCGAGGTGGCCGGTCGGGGACCGCAGCAGGGACATCACGTGGATGGGCCCGTCGGACGCCACCCTGAGCCGCCACTTGC
>JAPPIX010000105.1 GCA_028820495.1 Gammaproteobacteria bacterium | reverse complement strand
CCTGCCCGATGCCAAGGACGACGACATCATCGCCCGCCAACTGCGCGAGGCGGCCATGGCGGAGCCGGACCCAGAACTGCGTGAAAGGCTCTGGGAGGAATACCGCCGCTACAAGGGAAGCTGACAATGCGCATTCCTACCTCCGCATTCACCGTTTGCTTGGCGCTGGCCCTCGCCGCCTGCGTATCGGAATCGGTGCGTACCGTGGACATGACGCCGCCCAAGCAGTTCAGCGGCGTTCAGGACGAAGCGCTGCTGCTCGACGTGGGCGTCGCGGTGCTGGATCCGAACATCCCCGAGACCTTCGATGAGCAAGTCGAGCAACTGGTCAATCCCGACATCCGCCGGGCCGAGGCCCAGTTCATGCCCTACTTCGCCAAGAATCTACTGCAGAGCACCGGCAACTGGGGCGCAGTGCGTGTGGTGCCGCGAGCCACCCACGCCGTCGATGTCACGGTGACCGGCAAGATTCTGCAGTCCGATGGCGAGAGGCTGAACCAGGAGTTCACCGTCACCGATGCGCGGGGCGTCGTCTGGTTCACCAAGACCTACCGCGCCGAAGCCAGCAAGTACGCCTATTCACCCACCGTGCCGCCGGACATCGACCCCTTTCAAGCCAACTACAAGCAGTTGGCGGACGACATGCTGACCTATCGCGAGTCCCTGGATGAGGCCACGGTGCGCACCATTCGTGCCACCGCCGAGATGAAGTTCGCCCGGGACTTCTCCCCCGACGCCTTCGACGCCCATGTGCGCTCGGGGCCCGACGGCGGCTTCGAGTTGCTGCGGCTGCCGGCGGAGGACGACCCCATGCTGGCGCGGGTGCGCCGGGTGCGGGAGCGGGAGTACGTCTTCATCGACACCTTGGACGAGCACTACGCCAACTACCACCGACAAATGTATGGCGCCTACCAAAACTGGCGCGCCGCCACCTACTCGGAAGCGGCCTCGCTGCGCGAACTCAAAGCTCAGGCACGAACCCGAACTTGGGCTGGCGTCGCCGCCATCGGCGCCGGCATCGGCGGAATCTACGAAAGCGACAACCCCTTCATCGACGCCACCGGGCTGGTCGCCATCGGCGCAGGCGCTGCGCTTATCAAGAACGCTGTCGCCAAGCGCAACGAAGCCGCCATGCAGGCGGAGGCGCTGCAGGAGCTGGGCGTGGCGGCGGAAGCGGAAATCATGCCGCACACGATGGAGCTCGAGAACGAAACTGTCCGCCTGCAGGGCACGGTCGATGAGCAGTACGAGGAACTGCGAAAGATATTGCGCCAGCTCTATTTCGAGGATCTCGGCCTGCCGACGCCGCCAGCGCCCGAGGCGCCTGAAGCCAATATCTAGTTTCCTGATCGCGGAACAAGGTTGTCACATGAATCAACTCTTGCGCCCGGCGACCGTCCTCTTGTTGGTCTGAGGCATCGCCTCGTTAGCCATGCCCGACGATTCCGGCGTCATCAAGCCGCGGGCGGTTCCGCTCAGCCACACCGGGAGAGAGCAGCCGAGCGGCCCAACCGGCTTGGAAGGCCGACGCTGGCCGCTCCTGTTGGTCTTGGCTGGCGCCGTGGTGGCCGTCATCGGCCTGTTCACTGTTGCGCCGAACTGGGTCGAACCCTTGGAGGTGGTCGCCCCAGCCGCTGTGCCCAGCGAAGCAACGCCATCACAGAACGCCGCGCCCCGGGCAGCCCAGGACGACCAACTGCCACCCTATCAGGCCCTCAGAAGGGAGCAGGCGCGCACCGAAGCCGGCGGGGAATTGGCCCGCTTCGTGGAGTTGGAGTTGAAGCTGCGCGAGGAGCTCCGTATCGGCGCTTGGGCCGAGGCCCAATACGATGCCGCACGCACCCTTGCCCAAGCCGGTGACGAGGCTTTCATAGCCGAGCGGTTCGATGCCGCCATCGACCAATACCGCCAAGCCGCCGACGCGCTGGCGGTGCTGATCGACCAAGGCCACGCCCAGTTCGAGGACGCCCTGAACAAGGGGCTTGCGGCCATTGACGAGCGCGACCCCACCACTGCCGAGGCCTGGCTCAGCCAAGCCGTGGACATCAAGCCGAACAGCCCTGCCCTGCTGAGCGCCCTGCAGCGGGCGGGCCACCTGCCCGAAGTCATTGTCAAGTTTCGCACCGCACGCAACCACGAATTGGCCGGACGCTGGGACCAAGCAGTGGGCACCTACCAAGCAATCCGCACCTTGGACGCCGACACGCCTGGCCTCGACGGCGCCATCGCCGCCGCCCGCCGAGGCCGCTCCGAACAGGTCCTCCGCGAACGGCTGTCCGCCGGGTTCAAAGCCTTGGAGCAAGGCAACTTCGAACGGGCGGAAGACGCCTTCCAGCAGGCCTTAAGGATCGATCCCGGCAATGCCTCCGCCGAAGGCGGGCTGCAGCAGATCGCCGACCAGTCGGAACTGGTGACGATCGCCGAGCTCAAGCGCCAGGCCGAGCAGCACGCGGCAGCCGAGCGGTGGGCCGAAGCGGCCCAGGCCAACCGGCGCATTTTGGCCTTGGACGCCAACATTCAATTCGCCCGATTGGGGCTGGAGCGGGCCGAAGCCCAGAGCCAAGCCCTGAACACCCTTAAAGCGATCGCCGAAGGCGCCGAACGGCTGTCGTCGGATGCGCTCTTCGAGGAAGCGCAGGACATTCTCGCTAGAGCCAAAACGCTGTCGCCAAGGGGCCCCATCCTGGCTGCCGCCATTGAGGAGATGGACGTTCTGCTCCGCCGCCACGGCACCCCGGTGCCCGTGCTGTTGCGGTCGGACAACGCCACCGAGGTGCTGCTATCCAACGTCGGCCCATTGGGGCGCTTTGCTGAGAAGCGCCTTGAGCTGCGCCCCGGTGGCTACACGCTGATCGGCAGCCGCGACGGCTGCCGGGACGTGCGCACCGAGATCAATGTCCAACCCAGCATGGCCCCGGTCGAGATACGCTGCGTGGAACTCCTGCAGCGATGAGCGCCGACACGGTCATCAAGCCGGTTCGCTACCAGCCCCCCGGCGAGGACCGCGCCCGGCGTCCGCGCCTTTCCGCAGCGCGGATGGCGCTGCTCGCCGCCGCACTGATCGCCGCGGCCGTGCTGACGTTCCTGTTCCTGGCCCGTTCCGTGGCCCTTGAGTTCACGCCACCCGCCAGCCACATCAGCATTCTGGGAGGACCTGCCGTTGAGTTCGGCGGCGTCCACCTGTTGCTGAGCGGAGCCTACCAGCTCAAAGCGGAACTCGACGGCTACTACCCCATCGAAGCGCCGTTCACTGTTGGCGATGAGCGCAATCAAACCTTCCAGTTCAAGTTTGCGCCGCTGCCCGGCCTGCTCACCATAGCGGCAGACCCGGCTGGAGCCCATCTGACGGTGGACGGGCGTCCGCTTGGCGCAACGCCGCTGACCGACGTGCCCGTCGAAGCTGGGCAGCGCAGTTTTCGCTTCACTCACCCCCGCCATCAGGCCTTGGAAATGACCGTGGAGGTTGCCGGCCGCAGCCAACGGCAGCGCATTGACGCCGAACTCCTGCCCAATTGGGGGGAGGTGCGCTACGTCACCGAACCCCCGGGGGCCCGCATACTCATCGATGGTGAGGACACCGGCCTGACGACCCCGGCGACCGCGGAAATTCTCCCCGGTGAGCACGAGGTGGCGCTGGCTTTGGAAGGCCACCAAAGCCATCGCGAGCGCATCCTGATCGCGCCCTTGGAGCAGCGCGACGTACCACTGATCCGGCTGCGCCAGTCCGATGCCCAACTTCGGGTGGGCACCAGGCCGAGCCGGGCGGGCGTAACCATCGACGGCCAATACCGGGGCGAGTCGCCGGTCAGCGCGGCGTTGCGGTCGGGGCGGGCCTACCGAGTGCAGATTTTCAAGGCAGGCTACGCAGCGCACAGCGCCACCCTCACCCTCAAGGCCGGTGAAACCCGCCGCGTATCGTTCGATCTCGAACCCTTGACCGGCTTGGTGTCGGTGCAGGCCGAACCCCCGCAGGCGCAGCTCCTAGTGGACGGCACAGCCAAGGGCTCGGCCAACCAAGTGCTCGAACTGCCCACCCGCTCCCACCGGCTGGAGATTCAAGCCGATGGCTACGCTGGCTACCGCACTGAGATTCGGCCCCGCCAAGGCCTCACCCAGGAGGTGCGGGTCAGGCTGCTCACCTTGGCCGAAGCCCGGCTGGCGGCGTTGCGTCCGGAAATCACCACGGCCCAAGGACAAACCCTGAAACTGTTCAAGCCGAGCCCCATTCGGCTGGGCGCATCGCGCCGCGAACCAGGCCGGCGAGCCAACGAGACGCTGCGCGACGTGGCTTTGGAGCGTTTCTTCTATTTGGGCATCAACGAGGTGACCAACGCCGAGTTCAAGGCCTTCGCCAGCGGCCACGATTCCGGCACCTACGAGGACCAGCCGCTGAACAAGGACGATCAACCCGTGGCCATGATCAGTTGGCACGACGCTGCCCGCTACTGCAACTGGCTCTCAAGCCAAGAGAATCTCCCCGCGTTCTATGCGGAGGAGTTCGGCAAGGTGACCGGCTTCAATGCCGCCGCCACGGGGTACCGGCTGCCCAGCGAAGCGGAATGGGCCTGGGCCGCCCGCCATCGAGAGGACGGCGAGTTGCTGCGCTTTCCTTGGGGCGAGGCGCTGCCACCTCCGAATCGGCACGGCAACTACGCCGACCGATCCGCCGGCCACTTGGTGGGACGCATCATCTTTGGCTACAACGACAACCACGCGGTGGCGGCCCCGGTTGGCACCTTTGCGGCCAGCGCCAAGGGCATCTTCGACCTCGGTGGCAACGTAGCGGAGTGGGTCAACGACTTCTACCAGCACCCGGCGCCCGAGGGCACGCCGCCCCTCGGCCCTTCCACCGGGGAGTATCATGTCATTCGTGGGTCGAGCTGGATGCATGGAACCACCACTGACCTGCGGCTGTCGTTTCGCGACTACGGCATCGACGGTCGCCGCGATCTCGGATTCCGTCTTGCCCGCTTCGCCGAGATTGAGCAATGAGAACGGCGTTATCGACAAGTAAACTGGTACGCGGACTTCTGATCGGCGCATGGCTTGCCGTCAGCGGCAGCTTTGCCGTGGCTGCTGAGACCGAGGCGCAAAACGGCAACGCGGAGGTGCAGGATGAAGTGCCCGCCGAGGAAAACGAGGGAGTGAACGATGACCCACCCGAGTCCCATGACGTCTTTCTGCCGACCGAAGAGATTTCTGAAGACTTCGCCGTGCCCTTTCCGGTGGACATATGAAGGGGGCTTATGAAGCGCCAACTGCCCGTTGAACTGATTTACCAAATCGCTGCCTTGGTGGTGGCGCTCATCATCGTGCATCTGATTTACATCACCGTGGTGCGCCCCAACGCCGATGCCATACTTGAGGTTCGCGCCGAACAGTCGGCGGCCGGTGAGCCGGTGGCCGAAGAGCAATCGATCTACATCATGCTCAAGGACTTCGAGCAGGAGGCCTGCTTCGTGCTGATGCTCTGGGCCATGGCCATCATGGGCTACAAGAGCCGCGCCGCCTTGCGCGAGCGCAAGCTGCTCGATGAGGACTTGATCAGGCTCCACGAGGGCATGAGCATCCTGCCCGAGGACACTAGGGAGTACACACGCCCGATCCAGGCGCTGCCGGCGAACGTCCAAGGCTGCCTGCTGCCCCGGGCGCTGCTCTCCGCGCTGCAGCGCTTCGCCTCCACCCGCAACGTCCAGGATGTCTCGGTGGCGGTCAAGGCCATATGCGACACCGAATCCGACCGGCTCGACAGCGAATTGGCCATGGTTCGCTACATCGCCTGGGC
The DNA here is from genome assembly GCA_028820495.1 of Gammaproteobacteria bacterium. Taxonomy (GTDB): domain Bacteria; phylum Pseudomonadota; class Gammaproteobacteria; order Pseudomonadales; family Azotimanducaceae; genus Azophilus. The sequence continues at coordinate 329 of JAPPIX010000105.1, read as the reverse complement.
CATTCCAAGCATCGGCTTCATCGGCACCGTGCGCGGCATCAGCCAGGCCTTGGGCCAAGCCTACAAGGCCGTTGAAGGGGACATAGCGGGCGTGACGGCCAGCTTGGGCGTGGCCTTCAACTCCACTTTCATAGCCTTGGTCATCAGCATCATCATCATGTTTCTGATGCATCAGCTGCAATTGCTCCAGGAACGATTGGTGCTTGATGCGCAGACCTACTGCGACCAACGGCTGCTCGCCCATCTGCAGGTGCGTTAGTGGCCTTTCCCGCAGATAAGTGGGTTTTAGGCGCTAGGCCGTTTGGGTTCCCGGCAAGGCGCGACGACGC
>JAPPIX010000070.1 GCA_028820495.1 Gammaproteobacteria bacterium | reverse complement strand
GCGCATCGACGTCAACATAGCGGTAGGGGTAGAAGGGGTGCTGGAAGCTGGAGCAAACCAGCGCCTCGGGGCGGTCCTTGAAAGCATCGACAGTGCCGTTGCCGTGATGCACGTCGAAATCGAGGATGGCCACCCGGCCCACCTGCTCAAGCGCCTCGACCGCGCCCAGCGCGATGCTGTTGTAGTAGCAAAAGCCCATCGCCGCACCCATTTCGGCATGGTGGCCGGGCGGGCGGACGGCGCAGAAGGCCCGCTTGTCCACGCCGCTCAGCACCTCGCGCACCGCCCCGGTCACCGCCCCGGCAGCTAGGGCCGCGGCCCGCAGGGTGCCCGGGCTCATCGCCGTGTCTGGATCGAGCCGCACCAGGCCCGAAGCGGGGCTCGCCGCATTCAGCTGGTCCAAGTAGGACCGGCCATGGATCGCAGCCAAGCCATCGGCATCGATGGGCTGGGCGGTGCGGCAGTCGAAACTGTCGGTGAGGCCACTGGCGGACAGGCTTTCGTTGACGGCCCGCAGCCGGTCCGGGCGCTCCGGGTGGCCCCGCTGCACCTCGTGGCCCAGGCAGTCGTCGTGGGTGTAGAAGAGCATGCGGACAGGGTTCAGTGCGACTAGGCCGCCTCAAGGGGACGGACCACGAACAGCAGGTCGCCCGCATTCACTTGCTGCCCGTTGCCCATGTTGATGCGCGTGACTTCAAACTGCAGGGCCGGATCATAGAGGCTGGCTTCGCCGTTGAAGTCCTTGAGGGCCAAGGGGGTGAAGATCTTCATCGCCTCAAGTTGGCAGAGCGTGGCATCGACCGCAATCCGGTCGCCGACGGATACGAATTCCGGTTCCGACGGCGACGGGCTGGTGTAGAAGATCGCCGCCGCCGGGGAGAGCACCTTCAGTTCGTCGCTGCCGTCAATGCCGATGCTCTCCAAGTTGAAGGCCGAGGCGGACTCGCCCGCCCCCGCTTCGATCTCCTCGATCAATCCTTCAACATCGGTGCGGCGCAGGAATTCCGGCAAAAAGCCGGTGTCGTAGTCACCCTTGCGGAACACCTCATCGGCGAGCACACGCCTCAGCAGCGGAATGTTCGTGCAGATGCCCGTGATGCGCACCCGGCTTAAGATGTCGGCCAGCCGCTTGATGGCGGCCTGACGGTCCTTCGCATGCACGATGACCTGGGCGACCATGCTGTCGTAGTAGGGCGAGATGAACTTGCCGGGCGCCGCGATGGTGATGACGTCAACGTCCTCTTCGGCGGGAAACAGCGCATCCTCGATGGTGCCCGGATGGGGGCGGAAGGACAGCGCTCCCTCGCCGTCCAACTGCACCCGCTCGGCATTGATGCGCGCCTCGATGGCGTAGCCCTCGAACTTGGGCTCAAGCTCGGCAATGGACTCGCCGGCGGCGATGCGGAACTGCTCGCCAACGATATCGATGCCCGACACCCATTCGGTGACTGGGTGCTCCACCTGCAGGCGGGTGTTCATCTCCATGAAGTACACCGCGCCGGCGGCGAGGTCGAAGATGAACTCCACGGTGCCCGCCCCGACGTAGCCCACTTCGTCCGCAATGGCCGCGGAGTAGGTCAGCACGTCCCGGCGCAGATCCTCCGGCAGCATCGTGGACCCAGACTCCTCGAACACCTTCTGCTTGTCCCGTTGCACGCTGCAGTCGCGCAAGCCCAGCACCAGGGTGTTGCCCAAGGTGTCGCGCAGCAACTGCACCTCGATGTGCCGCAGCGACGTGACGTACTTCTCCAAGTAGACGTCGCCGTTGCCGAAGGCGCTTTGCGCCTCGGCGGTGACCCGATGGAAAAGCTCGAAGAACTCAGCGCCGCTTTCCACCACCTGAATGCCCTTGCCGCCGCCCCCGTGAACCGCCTTGATGAGCACCGGGTAGCCAATTTCCTCGGCCACTTCGGCGGCCCGTTCCGCGTTGGTCAATATGCCGTGGCTGCCCGGTACCACCGGCACGCCCAAGCGCAGCGCGGTGTTGATGGCGTTGGACTTGTTGCCCATGGTCTCCATGCTGGCGACGGGCGGGCCGATGAAGTTCAAGCCGCGGCTGCGGGTCAATTCCGCGAATTGGGCGCTTTCGGACAGGAAGCCGATGCCCGGGTGCAGCGCATCCGCCTGCTCCTGCTCGGCGATGCTGAGCACGCTGCGGGCGTTCAGGTAGCTTTCGTCTGGGGTGTTGCCGCCGATGCAGACCAGGGTGTCCCGCTTGCCGAGCTGATCGGCCACCGCCGACTCCATGTCCGGGTCTGATTGCACCAGGACCACTTGCAAGCGATGGCGTTGGGCCACCCGCACCAGCTTGGCCGCCGTGCAGCCGCGGGCGTGGATCAGCAGCCGCTTGATGGGCCGGATCAGGTCGGCGTCGGTGTAACGGGGCGGGGCGGCAACTTCGGGGGCTTCCTGGTCGAGCACCCCCGACAGCACCCGCCGAATCACCGCATCAATCGACTCCTTGGGCAGCGGAATGTCCGGGTCAACCCGGCGCAGTTCGTTGTCGAGTTCGAGGTGGAATGGGTGTTCCACCAAGCCTTGCATGGCCTCTGGATTGGTTGACAAGTAGTTGGCGAGAATTGAATTCAGCGGCAGGTTGCTCGGCACCACGATCTGCCCCGCAAAGGGGATGCTGGCCCCGGAGAAGTAATAGGTCTGCACCAAGGGGTGGGTGACGAAGCTGGCTTGGGCGCCGCCGGTGCAGTCACCATAGCCGAACACGATGATCGGCAGGTCGTGGTCGCGCACGAAGCGGGTGATGCGGTCGTTGACGGCGGCCATGGAGAACAGCGCCCCCGCCCCTTCCTTGGTCTGCATGCCGCCCGACGAGATGAAGCAGATCACCGGCATGTGCCGGGTCGCGCAGACCACCAGCAGCTTGCAGAACTTCTCCGCGCTGGCCATGTCGAACGCCCCCGCCTGGAAGGCGACATTGGACAGCACCAAGCCGCAGGGAATTTCCTCCGCCCCCGCCTTGAAGCGGGCCGTGCCGGTCACCACGCCGCAGGGCGGGAGGTCTTGGTTCAACGCCGCCTCGATGGAGTGGCGGAACCCCGGGAAGGTGCAGGGATCCGAGCTGATGAGATCCCCGAAACGTTCGCGCCAGCCCGTGAAGAAGGCGTCGATGATGTCTTGATGGCTAAAGCGATGGGCACCCTTGGCGCGGCGCAGCACGTTCTGCATCAGCAGGTCTTGGTAGGCCACGTTCAGGCGGTACCAGAAGTCCTTGCGCCGGCCGATGTTCTTGGGCGCGATGCGGCCGTTGTAGGCCTTGCCGGTGCGCTCGGAGTGCACGTAGGACTCCAGCAGGTGCTCGAACAGGTAAGTCACCACCACGAACAGCGCATCGGCCAAGTCGGGAAAGCGGGTGCGCTTCCACTCCTCAACGGCGCGGAAGAAGGCGGGGCTCTTGGTCTTGGGCAAATCCTGCACCCTCAAGTACCAATCCAGCACTTGCGCCCGCAACCGATTGGAAATGCCTTTCGATCCATCGTCGGATGCATCAAGGGTCAAGGCGCCGGCCGCCAACGACGACTCCAGCAACTGTCCCACGGTGCTTCGGGACAGCGCCTGCGCCGACTGCGCCTCTTCGGCGATGCTATCGAGATTGGCCACGATGTGGTCGTACACCACGTCGAACAGCAGCAGGTTCTCGCACTCCTTCAGGAAGTCTTGGCGCAGATCATCGGCGATCAGCACGTCAAGCACGGTCAGCTCGCTGAGCTGCACCGGCGAGCCGGCCGCGACCGCCTGGTCGATGAACTCGGCGAAGCGCCCCTCAAGGATCTCACGGTTGGCGCGGATGGACGGTCGCCCGCCACCCGCCGAAGCGTTCCTGCCAATGCCTAGTGAAACCCCGGTCAGCGCCAGATTCAGCTCGGCGGTCAGTTGGGTGGATAGGTAGGTTTCGGACTTGTTGGCCGTGCCCCCGACTCGCAGCAGCTTCTTGCCCTCGTGGCTGAAGTGCTCATAGGCGGTGCTGAAGAACTCGCGGTCCCGTCGAATCGCCCGGATCAGTCCGACCGGATTGCGCACCTCGGCGACGCGCAGAATGTGGCGGCTGTCCTCTGGGTCGGCCAGCAGCTCCCGAAGCCCCTGCAGGTTGCCCGCAACCTCTCCCTTCCAGCGATTGTAAAGGTAAGCGCCCAAGGTGGAGATCAAGTTGGCGCGGGCGCGTTGGTAGTTGCGCCTCGGCTCGCCAAGGATCATGGTCGCCAAGCGGCCCCTTTCATCCTGCAGCGCCTGCTTCTTCTCGTTGTAGTTGCGCCACGCCTTGGACAGGCCGTCGTCATAGACCACCTTGTCCGGATCCTGCATCCACTTCAGGAAGGTGCGCCGCCGTTCCCGGTCGGCACGCTGGGCGAGTTCGCCCTTGGGCAGGTCGCGGTCCGCCAGCCGTCCGTATTGATGGGTGCTGGTGGCCTTGATGCGCTGGCGCACCTTCAGGTAGCGCAGGTAGCGGAAGGCGACGCCGAACACGTTCAGGTACTCGGTGGGGTTCTTGGTCAGGGTGAGCGAGGCGCTGTCCTGCATCTTCTGCAGTTGCGGCGAGGGGTTGAGGTAGCGCTGCAGGCTTTGCTGATAGTGGTTGATGATGTACGGGTTCTGGGCAACGAACTGCTTGGCGCGCTCCTCCACCGACTGCAGGCCAGCCACGATGGCCGAACGCAGGTTGGGCAGCTTGTCCGGCTCCGAAGGCGTGTAGTCGATCACGCCGTCGATGTTGCCCTGCATGAACAGCTCGAACGGTGACAGCCCCACGTACTTGGCGCACTCCTGCCAAGACAGGTTCAGGCGCCGGGCGATGTTGGCCAGCGACGGCGGCTGGATGGTGCTGAACACCCCGTCGGCGACCGACAGGATCATGTTGCTGGCGGCCAAGGGAATGGCGCCGCCGGAATAGCCAAGGCCGTAGATGACGCCGACATTGGGCACATCGACGTTGCTCGCCTCGGTGATGAGCCGGGAGATGCTGTGCGCCTGGTTGTTGCGGTTGGCGTCCTCACGGGCGTCGGCACCGGGCGTGTCCATGAAGGTCACGATGGGGAGGCGCTGCTTGGCCGAACCCTCCAGGAAACGCGCCGCGTCAAGATGATGCTCCGGCCCCCAAACGCCGTTCTCCACCGATCGGTCCTGGGCGATGAAGCCGATCAGCCGCGCATCGCCGTCAAAGTCCATCTCCAGCGTGGCTGCGTAGAAAGGCCCTTTCGACACTTCGCTTTGCACCCGGCCGAGCTGGCGGATCACCTCCGGGGCCGGGGTGCGGCTCTTGTCTTCGGCCGGGGCTACCACGGCCTCGATGTAGGAATCGATGTCCAAGCTCTGCAGCCGCTGGGTGCGGCGGGCAATGGTGGTGCGGCGCAGCAGCCCCGGCAGGGCTTCTTCGCTGGCCACGCTTGGAAACAGCGAGAACTCCTGCGCCAGTCGCTCGGCGATCAAGTAGAGCCGGTCGCCTTCGGCGGCTCGCTTTTGCACTCGGGATGGCACTTAGGCTGGTACGCGAGGATGGGGCGCAAGTAGTAGAATTGGCGCGTACTCTAGCTAGTTGACAAAGTCATGGCAACGACCGGCAAACCGCCTTCCGACGGCCAACCGAGCCCCCGCGGAGCCTCGGCACACTGGCGAACTGCTCGCATTTCTAGGGAATCCAGATGACCGCTTTGGCCTGCGCGGTGCTCACCATATCCGACACCCGCACCGCAGCGGACGACACCTCCGGCGACCTGCTGGTGGAATTGCTGACCGGAGCCGGCCACCGGCTGGTGGAGCGGACGATCAACCCGGACGACATCTACGCCATCCGCGCCACCGTCTCCCGCTGGATCGCGGACTCGGAAATCCAAGTCATACTCACTACCGGCGGCACCGGCTTCACTGGCCGCGACAGCACCCCGGAGGCGCTATCCGCCCTGTTCGACAAGACCATCGACGGCTTCGGCGAACTGTTCCGTCAACTCTCCTATGATGAGATCGGCTCCTCCACCATTCAGTCCCGGGCCATCGGCGGCCTCGCCAACGCCACCCTCATCTTCGCCCTGCCCGGCTCCGGCAACGCCGTGCGCACCGGCTGGGAGAAGATCATCAGCAAGCAACTCGACATCAACAACCGCCCCTGCAACTTCGCGGAACT
>JAPPIX010000201.1 GCA_028820495.1 Gammaproteobacteria bacterium | reverse complement strand
GCGCCATCGCCTTCGGCCACCGAACCGAGCTGGTCCCCTTCGACACCTCCTGACCGCGCCGCCGCGGCCGGACGTGCGACGGGCGGGCTCTTCAGGGAACCAGCGTGGCCAGACGACCGATCCGGCACCGACCGGAGGGGAGCCCAACCCCGCACGATCCGGCCTTGGGCAAATCAGGCACGATGCACGCCGCTCCAGCCGTGTGAAACCGCCTAGCGGGAATTGCTGGTCTAGAGTCCAATATCTTGATTCTTCTAGCCATTTTTGAATATGCAACCTGACTGTAAACACAAATCGCTCTCAAGGAGTCTAGTGTCCTAATGCCTGATTCACGGCCTCCGAAGCTTCCTGCTGCACCCACTGGCTGGCGTCCGGCACAATGGGGGTGCCGCCACGAATACCAGAGCTCCGGCCAGCCGTGCACGCAGAGAATGACCGGACCTTCGCCTTGGCTCGCCACCCGCAGGTTGACTTCGCCGTTTCCCACCATCTCAAACTGCATCCTTGCCCCTTTCGGTTCGTTCGTTGATTCCTAGCCGTAGGCCAGGCGCAGCAGTTCGATTACGTCCCCGACCTGACGGCTCCAGAACCAGAGGGCGGCAGCGATGACCACCGCGGCAAATCCGAACACCGCTCTTTCCAAGGTTTTTTTGCTCATACCATCGCGCCCCTTTTAGGAAAAGCCGATCCAGCGCCCGCAGGCGGCCGCGGAGAGCCAGATGGTCAGGCTGGTGAGCGCCAGCAGCCGCAACGCCCATGGATTGATCGAGGCATGCTCGAAGCGCAGCAGCAGTGGGCGGCGCACCCCGTAAACGAAGAGGATGCCGAGGCTGAGGCCGGTCATCTTGGCCCAGAACATCTCGTTGTAGTAGAGCTTGACCGCCACCGCGCCGCTCATGAACACGCCGCTGGCGGCGATCAAGGCCAGCGCCGCGTTGAACCACTTCTGGGTGTTGCGGATCACGGTCTCGGAGGGCACGTCGGTCATCACCACGCCCAGCAGCCGCAGGTCGCCGAGGATCACCGTGCCGCCGAGCAGGGCCAGCGCCAACAGGTGGAACATCTGCACCACTGCGAACACGCCGCCGTAAGCCTTGGCGGCTGTGCCGAGTGCCGAGGCTTCGAGCCATTCGAAAAAGGGCAGCAACTCCATGCTCGGCCTACTCGAATCGGGCCATTTCGTCCACGCAACCCGCTGCCCAGTATAGGAAGTACGGCAACTGCTTGTGGCAGTCGAACCAATCGTAGGCGATGGTGCGCCCGGTCATCACCACCCCCGCCCACAAGGCCAGCGACAGGCCGGCAGCGATGCGCAGGCGCTTGGGCGGCTTCGGGTCCCGGTCCCAACTGCCGTCTGCCGCCTTCATGCGGGCGCGGAACAGCAGCGCGTTGATGCCCGCAGCGATGAGCAGCACCACCTTGATGCGGAACCACAGGCTCTGGGTGGTGCGCACGGGGATGGCGAAGTAGAGGATGAGCCCGGTGGCGACCATGACCGCGAAGCCAATGAGCATGGGCACATCAAGCCGCTTGGCGACGGTGGAGGCGGGCACTTCGGTGAAGATCAGGCCCAGCATTCTCAGGTCAATGATGAACAGCATGCCGAGAAAGACCATCAGCGTCAGCACATGGGTGGTCTCCACCCAAGCGTAGAGGTAGAGGGACTCATGCAACGCCGTGCTCCAGGGCATCGCGTCAAGCCAATGCGCCAAGCTCAGCAGCAGTTCGTTCAGCATACTGCCATTTTAGCCCGCGTGACGGCGGGGCGGGCGGCACCGGTGCGAGTCACCGCGTTCAGTCAACGGGGTCGCTGCCCTGCGGGTCGTTCCTAAGCAGGATCTGCCGATGCGGGTAGGGAATCTCCACGTCGTTGTCCCGAAACAGCTCCCAGAGCTTTAGCAATACCAAGCCCTTGACGTTGGTGACGCCCTGATCCGGGTCGTCGATCCAGAAGCGGAGCACGAAGTTCAGGGCGCTGTCGCCAAACTCCACCAAGTGACAGATCGGCTGGCGGGTTGTGGACACGCGTGCCACGGATTCGGCCGCTTGGACGGCAAGTTGGCGAACCCTATGGGGGTCGCTGTTGTAGGACACCCCGAAGGCAACCTCCATGCGCACGTCCTGATCGCTGTGTGACCAGTTGATCACTTGGTTGGTGACGAAGTCATCGTTGGGAATCAACAGCTCCTTGTTGTCCCGGGTGATGACGCCGACGTACCGGGCCCGCATGTCCTTCACCCAGCCGAAGGTGTCTCCCACCTCGATCACATCACCCGGCTTGATGGACTTGTCGAGCAGGAGGAAGAGGCCGCTGAGCAGATTCGACACCTGTTGCTGCAGCCCGATCCCAATGCCGACGCCCAAGGCACCCGTGAACACCGCCAACGCGGCGAAATTGGTGCCGACGCTCGAAAGCGCAATGATCACCGCCAAGGCGATCATGATGAATCGCGCCGCCTTGCCGAGCAGCACTTGGGCCCTTGGGCTCAAGTCCGCCACGTCGCGCAGGCGGCTCTGCAACAGCCCGCTGAGGAACACGGCCAGCCACAGCAGAACGATGAGCAGCATGCCGCCGTTGATCAATGTCAACATCGAAAGCCGGTTGGCGCCAAGGGGAATCGCCATGGCATCCAGAACGGCGATGGCATCGTCCAGAACGCCCAGGATGTTCAACGCCGCAATGAACCAAACAATGACGAACAGCAGCTTGGCCAGCAGTCGGTTGGCGACGAATGAAGACAGCAGGGCGATCAGGACCCAAGCGCCCAACAGGCTGGCAACGATGTCCAAGAGGTGGATGCGAGCGGTCGGGTCCAATCGGGTGACCACACCAATGGAGAGCCACGTCAGCAGGAGAAACACGATAACCGGTAGCAGCCTGAACGCCGACGCAGCGAATTGCGCGAATTTGGAATCCTGGCGTTCGGGACCCATTCGCGCCTTGATGAGCGGGCGCAGCAGGCGCGTCAACGGCCAAGCGGCGCCCGCAATCGCGACCAACCCGACGCCCTGCCAAAGCATGGCTTCATTGAAAACCTGAGCCTGCAGCCACGCGGGCGACGCCTCAAGGCGGACCCAGAACGATTCGAGCTCGATGAGTGAGTCCAACGCGCTACTTGCCATCGGCAGCGTCCTCGCCAGCAGAGCGGTCGATCAGCCATGGCAGATACGGCTTGCCGGCATCGAGATAGGCCTTCTTTTCCGCCGTGTCCGGCAAGATGCCCAGATACCTGTCCGGTCGATTCGGCTCGACCTTCCAGGCCTTCGGAAACGGCGGCGCGGCCGGCCCGTTTTCGTCGCGCAGGTTCATGCCCTCGGCGAGCCTGGCGCTGAATGGCACCGTGCGCCGGCCATCCTTGCCAGCCAGTTGTTCATAAAGCGCGATGCGCAGTTCCTGCCGGGCTTCGTAGTAAGCCGGGTCGTCGATGAGGTTGTGCACCTCAAGCGGGTCGGCATCCACATCGTAGAGTTCTTCGATGTCCCAGATGCCATGGTACTGAATGTACTTCAGGGAGCCGCGCTGCAAGGCGAAAGTCGTCGGCGTCATCGGGAAGGTCCACTCCCAGAAGTACTCGTAAACAAAGTCGGGCTCGCCCCACTCGTCAACGCCGAGTTCGCCAGTTGCCGTTGGCAGGAAGCTTTTGCCCTCGAAGTGCGCCGGAGATTCGAGGCCGGCGACGTCGAGAAACGTTGGCGCCAGGTCCAGGTTGCGGACCATGGCTTTGTTGGTGACGCCTTCGGGAACGAGCCCGGGCGCCGCCACCAGCATGGGCACCCGCACGGAGCCTTCGTAGGCGTTGCGCTTGTCGATCAGGCCGTGATCGCCGATGAGAAAGCCGTTGTCGCTGTAGAACACGACCATGGTGTCGTCTTCGAGGCCGTGCGTCTTGAGAAATCCCCAGATGCGTCCTACGCTGTCGTCCACCGCGCTCAGGGCGCCATAGTAGTCCTTCAGGTAGTCCTGCATCCTGCGGTCGCTGGCATAGAAAAAGTCGATGCCGTGCCAGGAGTTGCGCTGGCTCTTGACCCACATGGGCTTGCCGTCCAGGTATTCCGGGGTGATCTTGACGGTCCCGGGCAGCGCAAAATCGGTGGCCCGATACTGTTCGCGATGACGGGGCGCCGGCTCGGCATCCGAATGCACGGCCTTGTGGCTAAGGTACGCAAAGAACGGCTTGGCAGCGTCGCGGCCCGCGCTGAGCCAGTCGAGCAGGTAATCCGTCAGTTCATCGGTGATGTAGCCCGCCTGATCCACATGGGTCCCGTCCACGTTGATCTGGTTGACGCGTCCGCCCGGACCCGTCACCGGAAAATAGAATCCCTGCCCGGCGAAGCTCACCCAGCGGTCGAAGCCGTCGCGCGGCGCATCGGTTGCATTGCCCATGTGCCACTTGCCGAAAAACCCAGTCTCGTAGCCCGACTCCCGCAGGTACTTCGGAAAGAACACCAAGCCCGCCTCCGAGCTGTTGTTGTTGTCCACCACGCGGTGATTGCGGGTGGTCTGACCGGTGAGAATCGTCGCCCGGCTGGGGGAGCACAAGGACGACGTAACCACCGCGTTGGGAAAATAGACGCCGCGGCTGGCGAGCGCGTCGATGTGGGGCGTCTCCAACTGCGGCTGCAGGAACCCCATGCCGTCGAAACGGAGGTCGTCAACCAGAATGAAGATGATGTTGGGCGGATCCTGCGCCGACCACAGGGGTGGAGCGGCGAGCGCCATGACCACGCTCAGCGCCGCCACTAAGTTGGTGCGCCCCATCATGCCTTTGAAACCATACAAGCTCCGTTGACGTTGCCGCTACGTATGCCACCTGAAGTGAAATGTTAACGCAACGTCGGCGGTAGCCCGCACCGCCTACTTCGTGATGCGTTACGTGCATGAAACGCGCGGGCTCGAACTGGAGGCGATGCCGGGGTAGCGAACCTAGCCGTTGATTCCCTAAAATCCGCATCCCACTGATTCAACAAGAGCTTGCCAACGTGCCTGAAATTGATGAGTTCCGCGCCGAAACCCGCGCTTGGCTTGAGGAGAATTGTCCGCCCTCCATGCGCACTCCCACGCCGGATGATGAAGTCGTCTGGGGCGGGCGCGGGGAGCGGTTCAAGAATCCGGATTCCAAGGTCTGGCTGGACCGCATGGCCGAGCGTGGCTGGACCGCGCCCCGTTGGCCGGTGGCCTACGGCGGCGGCGGGCTGTCCTTCGAGGAGGACCGGGTGCTGCAGCAGGAGCTGGGGCGGATCAACGCACGCACGCCACTCAACAGCTTCGGCGTATGGATGCTGGGGCCGGCTCTGCTGGAATTCGCCAGCGAGGAGCAAAAGCAGGAGCACCTGCCGAAGATCGTGCGCGGCGAGATTCGGTGGTGCCAAGGCTACTCGGAGCCTGGGCATGGCTCCGACTTGGCGGCGCTGCAAACCAAGGCTGAAGATCATGGGGACTACTACCTGGTCAACGGCGCCAAGATCTGGACCTCCTACGCCGATCAGGCCGATTGGATCTTCTGCCTGGTCCGCACCGACTCGGCGGCGCCCAAGCACCAGGGCATCAGCTTTCTGCTGTTCGACATGGCCTCGGAAGGGGTCAGCACCTCCCCGATCGAACTCATCAGCGGCTCGTCACCGTTTTGCCAGACCTTCTTCGACAACGTGCGGGTGCCCAAGGGCAACTTGGTGGGCGAGATCAACCAAGGCTGGACCATCGCCAAGCGCCTGCTGCAGCACGAGCGCAACATGGTGGCCGGCATCGGCGGCAACTCGGCGCTCGGCGGCTCCGGCCGTCGGATGGAGGACATCGCCAAGCGCTACGTCGGCGAGCGGGATGGACGCATCGGCGACCCGGTGCTGCGCGGCAAGATATCCAACCACCGCATGAACGACCGCGCCTTTCAACTGACCCTGTCCCGAGGCGGCGAGGAGGCCAAGGCGGGCTTGGCCAGCGGCCATCTGGCGTCGATGTTCAAGTACTACGGCACCGAGCAGAACAAGCGCAAGTACGAACTCATGCAGGAAACCATGGGGCTGGCCGGCCTCGGCTGGGACGGCACCTCGTTCAGCGAGCGGGAACTGGCCACCACCCGCCAATGGCTGCGCTCCAAGGCCAACTCCATCGAGGGCGGCACCAGCGAGATTCAGCTCAACGTCATCGCCAAACGGGTGCTGGGCTTGCCGGA
>JAPPIX010000412.1 GCA_028820495.1 Gammaproteobacteria bacterium | reverse complement strand
CGCGGTGCGGCTGACAATCTCGCGGTTGTCGTAGTCGCCGCCCCGGCTGCCGCGTTCCATTGAGCGCTTCAGCAGCCTTTCGCGCACCCCCCGGTTCTCAAGTTCGGAAAGCGAAGGCTGCTGGGTGGTGTTCAGCAGCGGAATGACGAACTTGCCGTCCATGCCGCGGGACTCGGCTTCGCTGGCGGCCGTCTCGATTTGCGAGTCGCTTAAGCCATTGAGTTCCTCCCGGCTGTGGACGACGACGAACGAGTCATTCACCTCGCTCAGCACGTTCTGGCTGAAGCGGGTCTGCAGTTTGGCCAACTCGGCGTTAATGGCCCGCAACGACTCCTTTTCCGCTTCGGACAGCTTGGCACCGGCGCGCACGAAAGCGCGATGGGTCTCCTCGACCAAGCGCAGCGATTCAGGTCCGAGTTCGAACCTGTCCCGGGCGCCGTAGACGGCTTGGATGCGCCCGAACAGCGCGGCGTTAAGGAAGATGCGGTCCTGGTGCTCGGCTAGCTTGGGCGCGACTTCGGCTTCTATCTCTTTGAGCGCGTCGTTGGTGTGTGCCGAGACCAGTCCGAAAAACACGCTGGCCACTCGATTGAGCGTTTCTCCGGATAATTCGAGCTGCACCAGCGTGTTCTCGAAGGTCGGTGCCTCCGCTTGCGCGGTGATGTTGTCGATTTCGGCTAGATGCTCCGCCATGCCCGCCTCGAAGGCGGGCAAGAAATGCGCCGGTTCGATGCGGTCGAATGGTGGATACTCGAGATGCAGTGGACTCGGCGTGAGCAGTGGGTTCGTTTCGGACATCTTGGCGGCCGGGGCTTCCTTGAAGTGGGTCGGGTCGGAGGCGTTTGGGGAACAGGCGGCGAGCGCTGCGGTCAGCAGGCTGGCCGACAATGCGTAAATGGATGATCGAAGCATGGCAGTGGGCATCATATCAATTCTGTTAGACTCGCAGCCCGCTTAAGCCCTTCAAGGCCGTTGTCGATGGAGCCGCAGCCGGATCAGAAATCGCTGTTGAACCAACTGCGCATCGACCGTTCGGAGCCGTCGCCTTCCACTGCCAAACCCCTCAAGTGGTTCGTGCTGATCGCCTTGGCCGGGGGCGTTGCTTTCGCCCTTTGGTTTCTCCCCTGGCCAGAAGATGCGCCGCTGTCGCCGGTGCCCACGGCGCTGGCCGAGGCGATTGCGCCCCGGGACTCGGACGCCAGCGTGCTCGATGCCACGGGCTACGTCGTGGCTCGGCGGCAGGCCACGGTGTCCAGCAAGACCACCGGCAAGGTGCTGGAAGTGCTCATCGAGGAGGGCGTTCACGTGCAAGCGGGGCAGTTGCTGGCCCGTCTCGACGACAGCGTGCCCAAGGCGCAGCTCGAACTGGCTGCTTCCCAGTTGGAATCGGCCCGGCGCAGCTTGCTGGAGATCGAGGCGCAGCTCAAGCAGGGCCAGCTTGATCTCGCCCGGAGCTTGGAACTCGCCGAGCGGGAGCTGGTGAGCCAAGCGGACCTAGACCGCAATCGTTTGGCCGTCGAGGAAATGACCGCGCGTCTTGACCGCATGCGCCAGGATGCGGTGGTGGCGGAGCGGGCCTTGGCGGTGCAGCGGCAAATCGTCGAGGACATGCAGATCCGGGCGCCCTTTGCTGGCGTGGTCATCGCCAAGGCGGCGCAGCCGGGCGAAATGATCTCGCCGGTGTCCGCCGGCGGCGGCTACACCCGCACCGGCATTTGCACCATTGTTGACATGGATTCCCTCGAAGTGGAGGTGGACGTCAACGAGGCCTACATCAACCGGGTCTATCCCGGCCAGCCGGTCAGCATCACGCTCAACGCCTACCCGGAGGACGCCTACGCAGCGGCCGTGATTGCCATCATTCCCGCCGCCGAGCGCAGCAAGGCCACCGTGCGGGTGCGGGTGGGGTTCAGTGAGCGCGACGGCCGGGTGCTGCCGGACATGGGCGTTCGGGTGGCGTTTTTGGAGACCGGGACCGAGGCGGTCGAGGCACCGGTCGAGGCTGGCGTGCTGGTGCCCAAGGAAGCGGTGGTCCGCGAAGGCGCAAGCAGCTACGTGCTGGTAGTGACGGGCGATGAGGCACGGCGGCGGCCCATCCGCGTGGACGGTGGGCAAGGCGCCAAGGTGCGGGTGGTTGCCGGCCTGGATGCCGGCGAACGGGTGGTGGCCCGTCCGGACGAAAGCCTGTTGGCGAGCTTGGCCTCCGCTGGCCGAGTCTCACTGCCGCATTAGGCGATAAGAAATCTTTAAAGGAGCATTGCATGACGGTGGTGAGTTGCAAGGGCGTTGAAAAGACGTTCATCAAGGGCCGGGAGTCGGTTGAGGTGCTGGCGGGCATCAACTTGGAGATCGAGGAGGGCGATTTCCTCGCCCTCATGGGGCCTTCCGGGTCGGGCAAGACCACGCTGCTCAACCTGATCGGCGGCCTGGACCATCCGAGTGCCGGATCGGTGGTCGTTGGTGGGCAGCCCTTGGCCGAGATGTCGGCCAAGCAGTTGGCCAAGTGGCGCTCCGCCAATGTCGGTTTCATCTTCCAGTTCTACAATCTGCTGCCGGTGCTGAGCGCCCAGCGCAACGTGGAGCTGCCGCTGCTCTTGACCGCCCTGTCAGGCAAGCAGCGCCAAGCCAACGCCGCCGCGGCGCTGCAAATCGTCGGCCTTGCGGACCGGGCCAAGCACAAGCCGGGGGAGCTGTCCGGCGGGCAGCAGCAGCGGGTGGCCATCGCCCGGGCCATCGTCGCCGACCCGGGATTGTTGGTGTGCGACGAGCCCACCGGCGACTTGGATCGGGATACGGCCGATGAAATCCTCAAGTTGCTGGAAACGCTGAACGGCGAGTACGGCAAGACCATCATCATGGTCACCCATGACCCGAAGGCCGCCGAGCATGCCGCCCAGGTGCTGCGCATGGACAAGGGCCTGCTGGTGGAGAACGCAGCGTGAGCCGCCTCGGCTTCATGTGGGCGAACCTGTTCCGCCGTCCGGTGCGTACTTGGCTGACCCTGGTGTCAGTGATGATCGCCTTCCTGCTGTTCGTGCTGCTGCGCACGGTCTCCCACTCCTTCTCGGAAGGGGGCGGCTTCGGCGAGCCGGGCATCGACCGTTTGATGGTTTCACCCAAGTACTCGATCATCGACCCGCTGCCGATCAGCGCCCTGCAGCAGATCGCGGGGGTGGACGGCGTGCTGGCCGTCACCCATGGCGATTGGTTCGGCGGCGTCTATCAGGATCGGGCCAACTTCTTCCCCAAGTATCCGGTGAAGCCCATCCCCCATTTCGAGATGTACTCGGAGTACCTCATTGATCCGCAGCACCTGGAGGCGTTTGCCACTACCCGCACGGGCGCCGTGGCGCCGTTGGCGATGGCGGTGAAGTACGGTTGGAAGGTGGGCGACAAGATTCCGATCGAGGGCGACATCTGGGCCAAGAAGGACGGCAGCCGCAACTGGGAGTTCGATCTGGTTGGCACCTACGCCGCGCCGGAAGACCAGCAGCAGCCCGGTGTGTTCCTGTTGAACTACGCCTACTTCGACGAGGCGAGGGATTTCGGCGAAGGCACGGTGGGCTGGTTCACTGTGCGCATCGCGGATACCGAGCGGGCGGCGGAGATCGCCAATGCCATCGATGCGCTGTTCACCAACTCCCTCAATCCCACCCGCACCATGACCGAAGCCGAGCAGGCGCGGCAATTCATGCAGCAGATCGGCGACATCGAGCTGATGATGACCGGCATTCTGGCCGCCGTCTTTTTCACCATCCTGCTCCTAACGGGCAACACCATGGCCCAGGCGCTGCGCGAGCGGGTGCCGGAATTGGCCGTCCTGAAGACGATTGGCTTCTCGGATGGGGCGGTGGCGGCGCTGGTGCTTGGCGAAGCCTTGCTGCTTTGCGCGGTGGGGGCGCTCTTCGGCACGGTGCTGGCGATTGGCGCCGCCGTTGTCATCGGCCCCGGAATGGAGGAGGCCATGGGGGTGTTTGAGGTGAGCGGGTCAACGGTAGCCAGTGCCTTGGGCCTGTCGGCACTGCTAGGCCTGGTGGTCGGCGCCGTCCCTTCCTTCACCGCCCAGCGCTTGAGCATCGTTGATGCGCTGCGCAAACAGTAGGAGGGCGACTCGTGCTGTCCCAGATTATCGCCGTCACGCTGATGAACCTTCGCAATCTGCCGTCCCGGCTCGGCAGTTCGTCGGTGATCGTGGTCGGCATTGGCGGCGTGGTGGCGGTCCTGGTGACCCTGCTCGCCATGGCCGGGGGATTTTCGGCGGCCTTGGAGCGGGGCGGTTCGCCGGACCGGGCGCTGGTGCTGCGCGGCGGTTCGGACAGTGAAATGTCCGGGCAGGTGGAGCCGGAGGGCGTGCGCATCGTCTCCACCATGCCGGAGGTGGCCGACTACAGCCCGGAGATGTACACAGTGGCGGACGTGCCCAAACGCGCCACGGGCCAGCCCGCCAACCTGATCATCCGCGGCGTCGAGCCCGCAGCCTTTCGGATTCGGCCGGAAGTGGAGATCATCGAGGGCCGCTCGTTCGAGCCGGGCAAGCGGGAAGCCATTGCCGGCTTGGGCGCTTCGGCGGAATTCTCGGGAATCGACCTGGGTGCCAAGGTGGCACTGCGCGACAGCGACTGGACCATCGTCGGCCTGTTCAAGGCCAACGGCTCCGCCTATGAATCCGAACTGTGGGCTGATTTGCCAGTGGCCCAGTCCACCTTTCGCCGGGGAGCCACCGTGCAGTCGATCCGGGTGCGCTTGACGGCGCCGGAGGCCTTCGATGCCTTGGCATCGCGCATCGAAGGGGATCGGCGGCTGGATCTTGAGGCGCACAGCGAAGAGGCGTTCTACCAGAGGCAGTCCGAGTCGCTGAACGCTCTGATCACCAACTTCGGCTACACCGTCGCTGTCATCATGGCTTTTGGCGCCTTCTTTGCGGCGCTGAACACCATGTACACGGCAGTGTCCACCCGCACTGTGGAGATTGCCACCTTGAGGGCGCTCGGCTTCGGCGGCGCGGCGGTGATGGTCTCGGTGCTGATCGAGGCCTTGGGCCTGGCCTTGCTGGGGGGGCTGCTCGGTGGCGCCATCGCCTACTTTGGCTTCAACGGCTTCACCGTGGCCACCCTCAACCAAGCCTCCTTTTCACAGATCGCCTTCGACTTTGCCGTGACCGGTGACCTGCTGTTGCTGGGCTTGATCTGGGCGCTCACGCTCGGCTTCGTCGGCGGCTTGTTCCCGGCCGCCCGGGCAGTTCGCCTGCCGATCACGTCCGCCCTGCGCGGCGAATAGCGCCAAGGGGCCCGATCAGGCGCCGCGGCCCTTGATGGCCGCGACCAGTTTGTCCTCCTCCGGAAATTGGCCGGCGCTTTGTTGCTTGGAATGCAGCAGTGCCCCATCCACCACTACGTCGAACACGCCGCCGCCGCCCTCGATGAGCTGGGAGGAGACGCCGAATTCGGCCTCCAATCGAGCAGCCAAACTGACCGCTTTAGGCTTGTAGTTTCAGACGCCGCAGTAAGTGATCGAGATGTCCATGCGGTTGCCTCCTTGATTGCCTCTTGGGGCGTTGCGATTCAAAACAAATCCATTTCAAGCCCCAAGGCCATTGCCATCCCCAACTCACGGCAGCCATTGAGGTGCTCGTCCGTCAATTCGCCCGCCGCGATGATGGGCGCCTGCACCTCATTGAACGGATAGCCGTTGGCGATGCGGCGAATGGCGGCGAGGGCCATTGTGCCATCATTGCCAGCGCTGATGAACACGGCGTAGGGCAGGGACAGTATCTTGCCCTCCACCGGATAGAAGGTGCGGTCGAGAAAGTCCTTCATGCCGCCGGACATGTAGCCGAAGTTCTCCGGGGTGCCGAGCAGCAGCCCGTGGGCCCAAAGCAGGTCGTCGGGCCCAGCGTCCCGGGCGCGCAGCAGGCGAGCGTCAACCCCGTCAACGTCCTCGGAGCGAGCGCCGCGGAGCGCAGCTTCGGCCATGCGCCCGGTGTTGCCGGTCTGGGTGTGATAGACGATGAGCAGGTGTTTGACTTAGAGCCTCGCTGAACGGGATGGCTGGGCGGTGCCGCAGTATAGCAACTGCCGCGCCGTCCTCTCCGCGGGGGAATCCTCCGTAGGGGCTAGAATGGCCGCAAAACCGCACATGGGAAAGGTCGTGGATCAGCCGGGGAAGTTGGTGCAGCTGTCCGCCGTTCAGGCGGCGGCCGAGCGCATCGCGGGACAAGTTCTGCGCACCCCTTGCACGCGCTCCGAGACCTTGTCGGCGATGTTGGGCGCAGAGGTTTACCTCAAGTTTGAAAACCACCAGTTCACGGCATCATTCAAGGAGCGCGGGGCCCTGAACTGGCTGTCGAGCCTCCCCGCCGATGCCCGGCAGCGGGGCGTTCTTGCGGTTTCGGCAGGCAACCACGCCCAGGCCGTCGCCTATCACGCCGCTCGCCTGGGCATCCCCGCCGTGATCGTGATGCCGCGCTCCACGCCCAACGCCAAGGTGGAGCACACCAAGGTGTTCGGCCCGGAAATCCTGCTGGTGGGCGAATCGCTCGATGAGGCCATGGCCGAGGCCGGGCAACTGGTGGCGGAGCGCAACCTGACGCTGGCGCATCCTTTCGATGACGAGCGGGTGATTGCCGGGCAGGGAACGGTTGGCCTGGAACTGCTGGAGCAGGTGGAGGGCCTCGATGCCGTGCTGGTGCCGGTGGGCGGCGGCGGGCTGATTGGCGGCATGGGCGCCGCGATCAAGGCGCTGGCGCCCTCGGTGCGCCTCTACGGCGTGCAGATGGAGCGGTTCAGCGCCGCCCACGACCGTTTTCACGGCCTCGCCGACAGCCGTCCCGGCCAGCTTGGCACCGTCGCCGAGGGCATTGCCGTCAAAAGCCCGGGCAAGCGCAGTTGGCCCCTGGTTGCTGCCCATGTGGACGGCTTCTTCAAGGTCTCGGAAGTTGCCGTTGAACAAAGCGTCTTCGCGCTGCTGGAGGTCGAGAAGACCGTCGCCGAGGGTGCCGGCGCCGCAGCCTTGGCGGCGTTGACTGCCAACGCGGCGCACTTCGAAGGCAAGCGGGTGGCGGTGGTCGTTTCCGGCGGCAACATCGACATGATGATCCTCTCCTCCTTGCTGCAGCGAGGGTTGGTGCGGGGCAGCCGGTTGGTGCGCCTGGTAATCGAGATTCCCGACTTGCCCGGCGCCTTGGGGAAACTGACCAGCGCCTTGGGCCGATTGGACAGCAACATCATCGAGATCGTCCATCAACGGGCGTTCGGGGCCTCGTCGGTGCGCGCCACGGTGGTGGAGCTGGTGCTGCAGATGCGCGGGGAGGAGCAGAGCGGCCAGGTGCTCGATGCTCTTAAGGCCCAAGGCTATTCAGCTCAGCTCAGAGACCGCTAGTCAGCCTCGGATGATGGGTTGGGCGGCGTTCTGCGTTATGATCGCCTGCTTGGAGAGCAAGGCGGACGGGCAGGCATGGCGCAATTGAAGCATCCGATTACCGGCGCGGTTTACTGCGCGTTGGACGAAGGCACCGTCGAGGTGGACAGCAATGGCTTGAAGGGCATCTTTCGCTATGATGGCGAGCACCTGTCCGGGGACTTGCGCTTTGCGGATCCGCACATGCTGCTTTGGCTGGGTGGTCCGCAGTTGCCGGAAGGCGACAACATCCGCCGCAATCGAGGCGGAGGCGTCCGCCTCCATCAAGCAATAAACCGAGAACGTCGAGGATCGTTTCATGAGTGAAGCCGAAGACCTGCGCTCTGAAGGCATCAGCTACCAAGAGTTGATCAGCCGCGACCCGGTGCCGCCGCCGGAAACCCTGACATTGGAGAACGTCTTCCGTTCGCCGTTGGTCTCCGTGCCGGTGACGCGCTACACCAGCCAGGCGTTCCATGATCTGGAGATGGAGCGTCTCTGGCCCCGCGTCTGGCAAATGGCTTGCCGGGAGGAGGAGATTCCCGAAGTGGGCGACCACCGGGTCTATGACATCGGCCGATACTCGATCATCGTAGTGCGCACCGCCGACGGCATCCTGGCGCACCATAACGTCTGCCGCCACCGGGGCCGCCGCCTTTGCGACCGGGCTGGCCACGCGGCGAGCTTCATCTGCCCGTTTCACGGCTTTAGCTGGCACCTCGACGGCAGCTTGCGCGGCATCACGTCGGAGTGGGACTTCCCGCAAATCGACCGCAGCGACTTCACGCTGACGCCAGTGCGTTGCGACACTTGGGCCGGCTGGGTGTTCATCAACATGGACATGGAAGCCGAGCCTCTGGCGGACTTCATGGGCGACCTGCCAGCCCATTTCGCCGTCTGGCGCCCGGAGGAGCGCTACATCGAGGCGCATGTGGCCAAGGTGATGCGCTGCAACTGGAAGCTCTGCCAGGAGGCCTTCATGGAGGCCTTCCACGTCATCCACACCCACCCGCAAATACTCGCCGCCATCGGCGATGAGAACTCCCAGTACGACGCTTGGGGCAACTTCTCCCGCGCCATCACCCCGAACGGCACGCCGAGCCCCCATCTGCGCTACGAGCCGAGCGAGCAGGAAATGTTCGAGTCGGTGATGATGCGCAATCTCGACGATCCCCCGGCGCCGAAAGTGCCGCCGGGCACCACCGCCCGGGCCATGATGGCAGCGGGTTCGCGGGCGGCCCTGCAGCCCATGGTCGGGGACGACGTGGTGATTTCCGACGCCTGCGTCTCCGACAGCATCTACTACACGCTGTTCCCCAACTTCCATCCGTGGGGCGGCTACAACCGCATCGTCTATCGCTTCCGTCCCTATGAGAACCGCTGCGATTTGTCGCTGATGGAGTGCTACTACCTGAGCCCCTTCGCCGGCGAGCGGCCCGACCCCGCGCCCATGCACCTGCTTGACGCCGATGAACCCTGGACGAATGCGCCCGAACTTGGCCTGCTGGCAAAGGTGTTCATGCAGGACACCTTCAACCTGCCGCAGGTGCAGAAGGGACTGGAGGCCGCCCAGTACGACGAGGTCATGCTGGCCAACTACCAGGAAACCAAGCTCAGGCACTTCCACAGCCTGCTCAACCAGTGGTTGGGGCGGGGCGCAGAATGAGCGAAGCGCAGCCCGAGGTGTCGCTGTTCGACCATGACACGCTGGTCG
Source organism: Gammaproteobacteria bacterium (assembly GCA_028820495.1). Classification (GTDB taxonomy): domain Bacteria; phylum Pseudomonadota; class Gammaproteobacteria; order Pseudomonadales; family Azotimanducaceae; genus Azophilus. The sequence goes on along the minus strand of JAPPIX010000412.1, from coordinate 37,118 downwards.
ATCCCTATGCGGCCTACAAGACCCTGCGCGACCAGGCGCCGGTGCATTTCGAACCCAACTTCGGCGCCTACATCGTCACCCGCTACGACCTGATTCGGGAGGCGATCCGCGACACCGACACCTACTCCAGCGAGTTCGGCGACTTTCTCGATGGGGCCAGGAAAATCCTGTTTCAGCAGGCGCCGCCGGATGTGCAGCAGAAGCTGATCGAGCTCAACGAGCAGATGATCCCCCTTCCGCCCACCATGCTGACCCTCGATGAGCCGGCGCACACCAAGTATCGGTCCTTGGTTGCCAAGCTGTTCACCGGCTCCGAGGTTCGCAAGAGCGAGCCCACTGTACGGGAGGTAGTCGAGCGGAACATCGAAGACCTGGCCGCAGCCCCGGAAACCGACGGGGAATTGGCAGCCGACTTCATGTCCACGGACTTCATGTCCGCGTTCGCTTTTCCCGTGCCGCTGCGCATCATTGCCGACCGCCTCGGCATACCCGCTGCGGAGCGGGCGTTCTTTGACGAAGCGGCCACGGCGGCGGCGGGGGGACTGCGGTTGTCTCCGCTGACGCCTGAGCAGATGCTGCATCGGGCGCAACTGGCTTTCGACCTGCAGAACTTGCTGGTTTCCCTCGTGGAGGCCCGGCGGCGGGAGCCGGCCGAGGACATGATCACCATACTCGCCAACAGCCGATTGCAGGATGAAGACCGGTTGCTGACCCACGGCGAGGCATTGAGCGTACTCAACCAATTCCTAGTGGCGGGCCATGAGACCACGTCGAGCGCCTTCGGTTGGGGCATGCTGCTGTTGTGCCGCAACCCGAGCTTGCAGGAAGAGATACGCGGCGACGCGGGGCGCATCCGCACCTTCGTGGAAGAGGCCCTGCGCATGGAGGCGCCGGTGCAGGGCCTGCCTCGGCTGGTGAAGCGGGATACCGAACTTGGCGGGGTGCCGCTGGCTGCGGGCAGCCTCATCATGCTGCGCTTCGGCGCCGCCAACCGCGACGAACGGCAGTTCGAGCATCCAGACCAAGTGCGCATCGACCGCAAGAAAGCCGGCATGCAACTGGCTTTCGGCTCCGGCGTGCATCACTGCATCGGCGCGCCCTTGGCGCGGCAGGAGCTGAATCTGGGCTTTGCGGCGCTGCTGGACCGCTTCGAAGGCTTCCGCCTTGCCGATGGCGCAGACCCTGAGGCGGAGCCGAGCTTCATCCTGCGCAACCTGCCGACCTTGCCGATTTGCTATCGGCCGCGGCGCGATTAAGAAAACTAGATGGAGAATACGGCGAATGCGGCTGAACCAACCCCGAGTTGAACCCCTTGATGCGGCGCAGCAGAGCGCCGAAGCCCAGGAACTCACGGCCTCCCTGGCGGAGAACATGCGCTCCCTGAACATCATGCGGACCCTGGCTCAGCATCCGCAGCTCATGCGGCGTTGGATGGTGTTCGCCAACCACATCCTCGGCAAGTCCACGCTGCCGGTTCGGGAACGGGAACTGCTGATCCTGCGCATCGGCTATCTGTGCCAATCGGGCTACGAGTGGGGCCAACATGTGCTCATCGCCCGCCAAGCGGGCATGACGGATGCGGATATCCGCGCCTGCCAAACCGGTTCGGCGACGCCCGGCCTGCCCGATCTCGACCGGCTGTTGTTCCAGGCCACCGAGGAGTTGCACGAGGACGCCCATGTCAGCGATGCGACTTGGGCGGGACTCGCCCAACACCTGAACACCCAGCAGTTGATGGATGTGGTGTTCACCGTCGGCCAGTACAACCTGGTCTCAATGGCGCTCAATTCCTTTGGCGTGCAACCTGACGAGGGCTTGCCTGGCTGGGAAATTTAGTAACGAAAGTGTTGACCTCGGCGTCAAGTTCTACGACTATCCGTTTCCCAGACGCCCGTTTTATGCGCAGGTGGCAGGTATGCCAACCAAGCACCAACTGAAGTGGAAGCGGATGGGACGATGAAGCAATGAAGTGCCTCAATGCAGCAATCAGCGCCGGTTTGGTCCTGCTGGCGCTGCTGCACCTCGGTGTGCCGGCCCGTCCCTACCTGCTGATCGGCATGTACTGCTGCGGCGCGGCGCTCGCATTCATCACCGTGATGCCTGGGGTTGGTCAGTGGTCAGCGCGCGTACTGGCTGTTTGCGCTACCGGCTGCATGCTGTTCTTCTTCGCCGGATTCTTCCAGATGGCCCCCCGCTTGGGCGAGGCGTGGTACGCCGTCCATCTTCCTGCGTTAGGGCAACTCATAGCCGCCTTCGCCATGCTCCCGGTGCTTTCGGAATACAGTTGCCTGATGAAGGCAGACTGCGTCCAGGCCCGCAAGGCGAGGGGGTTCTTCTCCGTACCGGAGCGGCTTCGGTTCTAGAAAACCAGAACGGCGCATCCCCCGCGATGCCATGCGGAATAGCGGATTAAGCGGTGCGTTCAAGGATGAACTCAGCCCCTTTTTCGGCAATCATCACCGTTGGCGCGTTGGTGTTGCCGGAGGTGATTCGCGGCATGATGGAGGCGTCGATCACCCTTAGGCCCTCGATGCCTTGCACGCGCAGGCGGTCATCGACCACCGCCAAGGGGTCGCGGCCCATCTTGCAGGTGCCGACCGGGTGGAAGATGGTCGTGCCCAGCGCGGCGGCTGCTTGGCTGAGCGCTTCGTCGGTGGTGAGTTCCGCGCCTGGCTTCCATTCTTGGGGCGCAAAGGGCGCAAGCGCCCGGGCGGCCATGATGCGCCGGGTGAAGCGCAGCCCGGCCACCGCTACTTGGCGGTCTTCTGCGGTGGACAGGTAGTTCAGGGTGATGGCGGGCGCCGCAGCCGGGTCGGCGCTCTTGATGCGGACATGGCCACGGCTCGAAGGGCGCAGGTTGCACACCGATGGCGTGATGGCATCAAAGGGGTGCAGGGGTTCGCCGAACTTCTCCAGCGAGAGCGGCTGAACGTGCCACTCGATGTTGGCGAACGGCTGGTCGGGGTCGCTCTTGGCGAAGGCGCCGAGTTGCGATGGGGGCATGGTCAGGGGGCCAGTGCGGCGCAGGGCGTACTCCAGGGCCATGACGGCCTTGCCGGCGAGCGTGCGGGCCCGGCGATTGAGGGTGCGGGTATGGCTGACCTTGTAGATGCTGCGCACCTGCAAGTGGTCCTGCAGATTCCCGCCGACACCCGGCAAGTCGTGGACGACCGGCACGCCGCGCTCGCGCAGCAGTTCGCCGGGGCCAATGCCGGAGAGTTGAAGAATCTGCGGCGAGCCGATGGAGCCGGCGGCGAGCACTACCTCCCGGCGGGCGTTGATCTCCAGCCGGCCCTCGTTGCGGCGCACTGTCACGCCGCGGGCCTTGCGTCCGTCAAGCCGCACGCCCTCGACCAGCGCGTCGGTCATCACCTTGAGGTTGGCGCGGTCCTGCGCCGGCCGCAGGAAGGCCTTGGTGGCACTGAAACGCCGGCCCCGGCGCTGATTGACCTGAAAGTAGGCGGCGCCGAAGTTGTCGCCGCGGTTGAATTCGTCGATCGGGGGGATGCCGCACTCGGCGGCGGCGGCCCGCCAAGCATCAAGGATTTCCCAGCTCACGCGCCGCTCCTCGACCCGCAGTTCCCCGCCCGCTCCATGAAACTCGTCGGCGCCGTGCTGATAGTCCTCGGAGCGCTTGAACACCGGTAGCACCTCATCCCAGGACCAGCCGCGATTGCCAAGCTGCGCCCAATGGTCGTAGTCGCTGCGCTGGCCGCGCATGTAGATCATGGCGTTGATCGAGGAGCAGCCGCCGAGCACTTTGCCTCGAGCGTAGCCGATGCGCCGCCCGCCGAGGCCCGGCTCCGGCTCGGTCTCATAGCACCAGTCGGTGTGCGGATTGCCGATGGTGTACAGGTAGCCGACGGGTATGTCGATCCAGAAGTAGTCGTCCTTGCCGCCCGCCTCAATGAGCATTACGCTGGCGTCCTTGTCCGCCGAGAGGCGGTTGGCGAGCACGCAACCTGCCGTCCCGGCACCGACAACGATGTAATCGAACTCCATGGACGGCGGGTTGTAAACCTAACGGCAGGCGAATGCAACGCGGCCTTAAGCCCGGAGGCACCTAGGTGATCTTTAGCGACCAGACCCCCATATCCTTTCAGGACGAACTGCCCGAGGCGGTCGATGTCGTCGTCATCGGCGGTGGTGTCATCGGCATCTCCACCGCTTGGTTTCTCGTCAAGCAGGGCGTGCGCGTCCTGGTCTGCGAGAAAGGCCGGGTGGCGGGCGAGCAATCTAGCCGCAACTGGGGTTGGATCCGCAAGCAATGCCGGGACCCGGACGAGCTGCCCATCGTCATGGACAGCCAGAACATTTGGGAAGGGCTGGCGGGCGAGCTTGGCGAAGATCTCGGCTTCGTCCGCCACGGCGTCGCTTATCTGGCACAAACCGAGAAGCAACTGGCGGGCCATGCCGAATGGCTGGACGTGGCGCAGCAGCACCAGTTGGACACCCGCGTGCTATCCGGCGCCGAAGTCGATGAGTTGATAGACGGCCCCTCCGGTCAGTACGTCGGTGCCCTCTACACGCCGAGCGATGCCCGTGCGGAACCCTTCGTGGCCGTGCCCGCCCTTGCCCGGGGCGTGCAGCGCCGGGGCGGCCGCGTCATCGAAAACTGCGCCGTGCGCGGCATCGAACTTGAGGCTGGCCGAGTGGCCGGCGTCATCACCGAACGCGGGCCGGTGCGGGCTTCGGCGGTGGTGTGCGCGGGCGGCGCCTGGACCTCGTTGTTGCTGCGCCACTTAGGGCTAAAGCTGCCGCAGTTGACCGTGCGCGCCACCGTGGCCCGCACGGCCCCGGCCCCGGACGTTTATGCGGGCAACGCTGCGGCCCCGGACGTCGCTTTCCGCCGCCGTCAGGATGGCGGCTACACCTTGGCGTCCTCCAACATCAACGAGCACCTGATTGGGCTGGACTCCTTCCGCCACTTCTTCAAGTATCTGCCGAGCTTGGCCGCCAGCCTGCGCTACATTCGCCTGCGCTTCGGCGGCATGTTGGGCCGCATGGCCCCGCAGCGTTGGCAGGACGACGCTGAAAGCCCCTTTGAACGCACCCGGGTGCTCAATCCGGCGCCTTCCCAGGTCGCCTTGAAGCAGATGCGCCGGCGCATCGATGCTCGGCTTCCGGCCTTGGCGGACTGTCCTATCGAAGAGGCTTGGGCGGGCATGATCGACGTGACGCCGGACGTGGTGCCAGTCATGGATGAAGCGCCTAGCCATCCCGGGCTTTTCATCGCCACCGGCTTCAGCGGGCATGGCTTTGGCATTGGGCCTGGCGCGGGGCGGGTGATGGCGGAAATGGTGTCGGGCCAAGCGCCAGCCCACGACCTGACGCGATTCCGCTTTTCGCGATTCAGCGACGGCTCGCCGATGCGGCCGGGGCCGGGCTTGTGAGTTCGGGCGACGCATCGCCGCAAGTGCCTGGGGAAGTCGCCGCGCAGCGGCGCATCCTGCGCTTCGAGGGCGCGGTCAACTTACGTGATTTCGGGGGCTATGCCACGGAGGACGGTGGCCGGGTCGCCACTCGGCGTTTGTATCGCTGCGGCACCCTGGCGGACTTGACTGACGGCGGCAAGCGGGCCTTTGCCGAGTTGGACGTCAAGCTAATCTGCGATCTGCGCAGAGGTGACGAAAAGGCTGCCGAGCCGACCCCGGAACTGGCGGGCGCGCCAGGCCGCCTGGAAATACCCATCGATCCGGGCAGCGCGGTGGTCATGCGGGAGCGGCTCACCGAACGCGGCTTGACCTTGAAGGAGCGCATCGACTTCATGGTCGGCATCAACCGGGATTTGGCCAGCAACCATGCCGAGGATTACGCCCGGATGTTCGAGCGGCTTCTCGAACTCGAGGACGGCGCCTTCCTGGTCCACTGCTCGGCGGGCAAGGACCGCACCGGTTTCGCCTGCGCCCTCATTTTGCATGCGTTGGGCGTATCCGAAGCCACGGTGCTCGAGGACTACCTGCTGACCAACGAGGCGATGGACTACGAAGGCTATGTGCAGAAGCGAATCCGGGCGCAGCTATGGTCCCACCTTGAAGCCGACCGGGAATCCACCATGGCGCTGTTCGGCGTCCGCCCGGAGTACCTGCGCTCCGCCTACGACGCCATCGCCGCCGAGTTTGAAGGCGTTGAGCACTACATCGAGCAGGCCATTGGCCTCGATAGCGCGGCCCGCCAGCGCCTCCGGTCGCGGTATGTCATCAGTGCCGAAGCGTGAAGTCCGCCAACGCCGTGGCGTTCGCTGAGGCGCCCATCGAGCGCACCTTAGTTCTCCCCCAAGAACAGCCAGAGCAATCGCGTATCTTGATGCACAAAACTGTGCTGCTCTTGATTGGCTGGTATAGACACGACATCGCCAGCGCCGAGTCGCACCGTCCGCCCGCCCGACGTGGTGGAAAGATCGCCTTCCAAAATCAAGGTGATCTCCCGCCGGGGATGGGCCGATACGCCGGAATCGGGCATGCGGGTGCCCGCCTTCAGAAATCCGGTGCCGATTTCCAAGCCCAGATTGTCGACAGCAAACGCCTGCAGGGATTTCAACCGCTCATCGCCGTCGGGGTAAGCCAGTGAAAACGATTCCATCGGTTCAGTCCGGTTACTGATCGGGCTTGAAGACGCTTGGTGTGCCCACGTAGAGAAGAACCACGTCCTTGGTGGTGAGGTTGCTTGCCGTGTGCGGGGTGCGGGAATTGAAGTGAGTGCAATCGCCCTCCCGGAGCGTTTCCTTTAGGTCGCCGAGCTCGGTGTAGAGTTCGCCTTCAAGAACGTAAAGGAAATCCTCGCCTTCCCGCTGGTCAACGGGGAACACATGCCCCGGCGGTATGGTCATCAGCACGATGTCCAGTTGCTGCAGTTTCATGCCGGCGCTCAACTGGACGTACTGAACCGGAGAGTCGATTTCGATGTACTGAGGATTGTCACGACGGCGAATGGGGGCTTCGCCCATTGGAATTTCCATGAACGTCGTCACGTTCACGTCCAAGGCTCTGGCAAGATTCATCAACGAAACCATGGAGGCACTGGCTTGGCCGCGCTCCACCTGAGAGATGAATGCAGTTGACAGGCCCGACTTCTCCCCCAACGCCTGCAGGGTCATGCCCAGCTCCTGCCGCCTGGCTCTTATGGTTTGGCCAGTGGCGAATTTGGTTCTTCGGCCATCGCCAGTTTCCCTGTGCAACATCTTCCTGCCAAAACCCTGCCCTTGCCCTAGAAATTGTATGCGAATTCGATGCCGTAAGATCGTGGCGGGGCCAGATGAACGAACCCGCCGAGGACATATTCCGCGAGGTACTTTTCGTCGCCGAGATTCTTCGACCAAGCGGTCAGGGACCAACGCTCGCTTTCGACTCCGGCTCTCGCGCTAATCAGGTTCACGGCTTTTCTCGCCGAGGAGTTGTCTGGATCCCAGTACTGCCTGCCTCGCCGTTCATAGTCCCCGCGCAAGAGGAGTTGGATGCCGCTGGCGATCGGCGTGCGGAACTGCAACCCCAAGTTCACGGTGTCCTTTGGCACGTAAGGCGCCTTGTTGCCGACGAATGCGGGATTGACGGCGTAGTCTTTGATTTCGCTGTCAGTAAAGCCGTAGGCGGCATAAACATCCAAGCCTTCCGCGAGCGCCGCTCCGATCTCAATCTCCCCGCCAAACAGATCGACCTCGTCGATGCCGGCTAGGACTTGGGAGCTGGTTGGAGCGAAAAACAGGAAGTACTGCTGGCCATCCACCTCGGTGCGGAACAGGGCGAGGTTGATGTTGGCGAGGCCGTTCATGAGCCGGCCTTTCAGGCCAAGTTCAAAGGCCCGGGTCTCCTCCTGTCCAACGACGTCGAACACGCCGTTGATCCCAGCGGCGCTTGCCGCAGCGGCGGTGCCGGACTGGTTGAACTGGCCGCTGCGGAAACCTTCGCTGAAGGAGCCGAAGACGCTGAAGTCCGGGGACATGCGGTAACGCAACGTGGCTTTCGGCTGCAGCTTGTCGAATGTCTCCTTTCTGCGCTCATTGGGTGGCCCGCCAGTGTGGAAGGGCGATGTGGTCTGGATGCGCTCGTCCTCGTCGTAGCGCAGCGCCAAGGAGGCTTCAAGCTGGTCGGTCAAGTCGTAGTTGAACTGCCCAAACAAAGCAAAGGCAGCGTTGTCGTTGTCGTCGGCCAGAAACGAAAACGTCGCGGGTTGCCCGGCGCTGGTCGGTCGGCGCTCGACGCGGACGATCCCGACTCCTGTGTCGTCAACTACCGGGGTTGAAATGAAGCGATCCGTGCCGACGTAATAGGCGCCGAACAGCCAGCGTAGCGGCTGGTTGTCGCGGGAGGTGATGCGGACTTCCTGACTGATGGCTTCCACATCCCAGTACTGTTGGGCGATGCCATCAAAAGGAAGGCCGGGCCCGAATGGGTATTGAGTGAGGCTTTCGCTGTAGGGGGCCTGATCAGAGCCGTACCATTCTTCAAGTTCGTTGACGGCGGTTATCGAGGTGATGTTCCCCCAATTCATCTCGTAGTCCAACTTCAGGGCCAGTTCGAGAATGTCGCGGTCGTTGTCGCCGCGATTGTTCTGTTCATAGGTGAGGTCGGTCTTGTTGGCATCCCCGGGTTCCGCAAAAGTGAATGCATCGAGCTGGTAGTCGAATGCTTGCCAGTTGTAGTTGAGGGCGCCGCCTTGGGTGTTGGAAAAATACAGCCTGAAGTCCGCCGTCAGCGAATCGCTGACCAACCAGTCAAGTCGAAGTTGGCCACTCTTGTCCTCGATGGGGTCAACTTTGCCCCCTAGGAACTCGTTGTCGAGGTAGCCCTTGCGGTCCAGCCACGTTCCACTGATGCGAAAGTAAGCCACTTCCTCGGCGAGAGGTCCCGAGATGGCGACTTGCCCCTCCCAGTGTTCTCCATTGCCGGCGCCGACTTGGATTCGGCCCTCCAATTGGTCGCTGGGCCCTTTAGTGGTGATGTTGATCGCTCCGCCGATGGCGTTTCGACCGTACAAAGCGCCTTGTGGTCCTTTGAGAACTTCGATTTGCTGCAAATCCAGAAGCGCCTGATTGAACTGGTTGGGGCTGGCCTGCAGCATGCCGTCCACTGATACGGCAACCGGGGGCTCGTTGTTGCGTACTTGGGTGATGCCCCTGATGGAGAGGAAGGTCGTGCCGGTGTTCTGGGCCTCGACGAGAGTCGCGTTGGGCACCAGCGACACATAGTCGGCGGGGCGCCGGATGCCGGCATCTTCCATGTCCTGCGCCGAGAAGGCGTTCACGGTGACTGGCACGTCCATGAGGCTTTCGCTCCTCAGACGGGCAGTAACCACAATCTCCTCGATCACATCCGGGGAAGGCTGCTCTTGGGACTGAGTTCGGTTTGGCGAGATCAGGCCAACAGTGAGCAGAAGGCTGGTGGACGCGAGGAGTAGCGAATTCCGCCGATTCATGTTCGTCTCCTTCATCTTGACGGCTGGATGGTATGAAATTTAACCTATACAATAATTTTTGACAATAGGGAAAAATTTGTTGATATACTGCCGGAGAGCGCTAAGCCTTGGCCCCTTCCCCGACTACGCGGGGGCGTTCTGTTTGGGATTTGCAGCGCTCGGTGCGCGACTTTCTGGCACCGCGAATGGAGGAGGGCCGTGACTTCCTATCGGGCATCGGCAGACATTGGAGGCACTTTCACCGACCTCGTGGTGGAGCCGTCGGACGGGCCGGTGTTCGTCGGCAAGGTTGCGACCACGCCCGGTGATCCGGCCAAGGGTGTCGTCGAAGGTTTGACTCAACTTGTGCCCGACCTGTCCGAGGTGGCCTTCTTTGTACACGGAACCACCGTCGGGCTAAACGCCTTCTTGGAACGCAAGGGCGAGCGGGTGCTGTTGGTCACCACAGCTGGACACCGCGACGGCTACACCATCGCCCGCGGCAATCGGCATTCCCTATATCAACTGCGCTACCGGAAACCGGAACTGATCGTGCCGCGCCGGGACGTGCATGAGGTCCGCGGTCGCCTCGCTTGGGACGGCGCGGTGCTAGAACCCCTGTGCGAGCAGGACTTCAATCCCATCATCGACAAGGCAAAGGCTGAAGGCATTCGTGCGGTGGCGGTGTGCCTGTTGCATGCCTATGCGTTTCCGGATCAGGAGTTGCAAGCTGGGGAACTGCTTCAGGCTGCGTTGCCGGAGGTTTCCATCACGCTCTCCCACCAAGTGGCGCGGGAGTGGCGGGAATACGAACGGGCGTCCTCAGCGGTGATGAACGCCTACATCGCGCCGGTTGTGCAGCACTACTTGGCGAGCTTGGAAGAACATTTGCGCAGCCGGGGACTTACGGCTGGCGTACACGTCATGCAGTCCAGTGGCGGCGTCATATCCGCTGCCGCCGCACGGCGAAATCCGGTCTTTACCCTGCTCTCGGGCCCAGTAGGCGGCTCAATGGCAGGCACTGCGCTTGCGGAGAGGCTCGGCCGGAAAAACCTCCTTTGCGTCGACATGGGCGGCACGTCCTTTGATCTCAGCTTGGTGCTCGATGGCCGGGCGAACATCACGCAGGAGTCTGAACTTGATGGACTGCCCCTGTTGATGCCAGCAGTTGACATCCACACGATCGGCACCGGTGGCGGCTCGATTGCCTGGCTCGACCATGGCGCCGTTCGCGTCGGCCCGCAAAGCGCGGGCGCCGTTCCGGGCTCAGCCTGCTATGGGCGAGGTGGCGTCGAGCCGACGGTGACGGACGCCAACCTCCATCTCGGCCGCCTTGGCGAGCGCTCCCTGCTCGGAGGCGGCATGACTTTGGATGCATCTGCCGCCAAACGGGCGATTGACAGGCTGGCTCGGCAGGTGGCGCTCACGCCAACCGCATTTGCCGAAGGGATTTTGTCCATTTCCAATGCCGCAATGGCGGATGCCATGCGCACGATCACCGTGAGCCAGGGTGTTGATCCGAGAGCGTTCGCTTTGGTTGCCTTTGGCGGGGCGGGTCCCATGGCGGCAGCCTTTTTGGCGGAGGAGCTGGATATCGCTGAAGTGCTGATTCCCCAATTCCCCGGCACCTTGTCCGCGTGGGGGATGCTGCAGACCGATCTGCGTCTGGACTTTGCCAAGGGCTTCTTCCACCCCGCCGCGTCGGTAAGCCAATCGGCGCTCGAAGCCCTCTACGCTGAACTGGAGCGGGAGGGAGAATCCGCCATGTTGACGGAGGGTGTTGATGGACGGCGGCTGTCCTATCAGCGCTCGGTCGATATGCGGTACGTCGGTCAAGAGTACAGCATTACCGTTCCGGTGGCCGCCGCCGTAGCACTCCATTCCGTAATCGAAGACTTCCATGCGGCCCACCAGCAGCGCTACGGCCATTCCAACACGTTTGCTGAGACCGAGTTCGTCAATCTGCGCGTCGCCGTCCTTGGCTCGCTTGCGCATCGGGGCCAATCGCATCGACCCACGCAGCGTCAAGATGCGGCCTTGCTGGGAGAACGCCGGGTGGTGTTCAACGGCGCTGCCCATCCGACGCCGGTGTTTGCCAGGGATGCGCTGGCCTCATCGCAACGATTCGAGGGGCCGGCCATCGTGGAGGAAAAAAGTGCCACCACCGTGGTGCCTCCGGGCTGGCGGGCTTTGGTTGATCCGGCAGGTCATCTCCTGCTCTCCAAGTGAGACGAACCATGAACAACATCGATCCGATCACGACTGAGATCATCCGCAATGCTTTCATTGCCATCGCCAATGACATGAACGCTGCGCTCATTCGAAGCGCCTTCACGCCGATCATCTACGAAGGCAAGGACTGCTCGGTCGCCCTGCTTGATGCCGAAGGCAACGTGTTGGGCCAATCGCTGGGGCTGCCGCTGTTTCTCGGCAATTTGGAAATTTGCGTAAGGCTGATTGCCGAACGTCATGGTTGGGACTACTTCGCCGAGGGCGATGTCTTTTACATGAACGACTCGTACATGACAGGGACGCATCTGAACGATTCCACAATCATCACGCCGATATTCTGGCAGGGTGAACGGATTGGATTTGCTGCGTCCCGGGCGCATTGGCTCGACGTTGGAGCTAAGGATCCCGGATCGCCGGTGGACTCCTCCGAAATCTACCAGGAAGGCATGCGCTGGGGCCCGACGCGCCTCTACCGAGACGGGGAGCCCCGAGAGGATGTGATCGATGTGCTGCGACGGAACAGCCGCTTTGGCGACGCCCTGATAGGCGATCTCAACGCGCAGATTGCCGCTGGCAGAACCGGCGAGCAACGTCTGAAAGACTTGTATCGACGATTCGGCAAAGCTGCCGTGCTTGCTGCTCGGGACGTGATTTTCCGCCAAACGGAAGAACGTGAGCGCCAGGCGATTCGGGGCATTGCCGATGGCCGTTATGAGGCGGAGGGGTGGCTCGACAACGATGGATTGGACGACGAACCGGTGCCCGTCAAGGTGGCGGTGATTGTTCGGGAAGACACCATGGCCATCGACTTGACGGGTTCGGGTGCACAGACGCGGGGACCCGTGAACTGTGGATTCACGCAAACCGTCGCAGCTGGCCGTGTCGCCTTCAAGCTGCTGGTCTGTTCCGATGACCCGGCCAACGGCGGCAGCTTTAGGTCCTTAACCGTTGAGGCGCCTGAAAACACCTTGTTCAATGCCCGGGAACCGGCACCTTGCGCTTGGTATTTTTCTTCGTTGGGGCTATTGATTGACCTAGTGGTCAAGGCGCTGGCGCCGGAGTTGCCTGAACAGGCTGCAGGCGCCCACTACGGCGACTCGATGGTGGTCACCATCAGCGGCGGAGATCCACGACGAAGCGATGAGCGCTATCTCATGGTGGAGCCAACCACGGGTGGATGGGGTGGATTCGCAGGCGGTGATGGCGCTGACTCCCTGATCAACAACGTCAACGGAAACTTCAAGGATCTCCCGGTCGAGATATTTGAAAACAAATATCCGGTGCTCATTGAAGCCTACGGCATCCGTGCGGATTCGGGCGGCGCGGGTCGGCAGCGCGGCGGCAACGGAACCTATCGGCAGTATGTTCTGCAGGCTGACGCAACGCTCAGCCTGTGGTTCGAGAGATCGAAGTCCACAGCCTGGGGCCTTTTCGGTGGCCATGCGGGCGCAGCTCCGGATGTGCAGGTGGAAATGCCGGATGGCACTCGAAACCACTATCTGAAGGTCAACTCGCTAGCGCTGCCAGCGGGCACCCGCATAGTAACCCGCACTGGCGGCGGAGGTGGATTCGGCCTGCCGTCAGAGCGAAGTCCTGAGGCCGTGCGGCGGGACGTGCTCGATGGGTTTCTGAGCCTTTCCAGCGCCGAGAACGCCTACGGCATTGCCATTGCGCCGAATTGAGCAATGCCTTGGCAGGCCGCAGGACCGCAATGGAGCTGCTTTTCGTTCGCTAACGTTCAGACAAGGAATTACTAGGTTATGGATCCAAGCATACCCAAACCCGGAATCCCCACCATCGGGCCGGTACGATTCCCCTCTACGGATCAAAGCGATGCAAGCGAGCAGGGAGGCGTCGGCCAGTTAGGGCCGCGCAGCGTTCGACGGTCGCAGACTGGCCCTCTGCCGAGCGTGAGGTCGGCGGACCGCAAGTCAGGCGTCCGCATGGCCGGTGATCCCAGCCAACCGCCTAGGGCGGCAAAGGTGCAAAGGGCCAAACCGCCAAAGACCACAACTATGCAGCACAATGAAGGTGTCAGGGCCGACGAAGACGCTCGCCTCGCCCCTTCGGACAGGGTCGACACGGGCAAGGTCGCCGCAAGCTTGGATGGCCCCAGAAAGATCGGCGAGCTGCTGATCCCGGCACCGGCGAGGCAAGCCGGACTGGAGCCGGCCGCCAGGAGTCGCCTTGAGGCGTTGGCCAGAGAACATGGCGGGCTCGTTCCGCTGCTCGAGAAGGCTGCCTCAAAGAAGCTCACCATTGCCGGCACGGGCTCCGGCAACATCTCGCTGCAGCTCGGCCCGATGGCGTATCCGATCGATATGGGGCCGCATACTGGGACGCAGCTTCGATCGCTCGAGAGGCTGGTGGACGGATATCCAGGAGGGCACGTCGTTCTGGGCTGGTGCGTCGGCAACCAGATGCAAAGCAAGCTGGGCCTGTTGGCCGAGTCGATTCGTGAACACCAGCGTGTCATCGGGGACGGGGTGGGCCAAGCCAGACTGACCGTTCACAGTGCCGCCTACCAGTCGCAATGGAACCCTGACATTGTCAGCGAGCACTTTAGAGGCCTTAGCGTCTCGGCGAACCCGCAGCAGGACATCGTCAGCCAAAGCAAGCTATGCGACGAGTCTGCAAGGCGGCTCAAGGACGCTTGCGTCTATGAGGAACAGACAGCCGCCGTCTCGAAGCAGGAATCACATCTTGGGCCGCAAAGCGAATCGGCCCCGGGGGCAGAACTGGCGGTCAAGCGAAAAGTAGCTCAGCATTCAGCGTTTGACGCGCTCGTGAAAGAAGGAGGCGGGCCGGTACTTGTTCTCGACGGCGGCACCGCTAAGGAGAAGCACATTCGGAAAGCGTCCGCCGAGATAAGGAACATCATTGACCGCCTCAGCACCAGCCAGGAGCCCGCTTGCGCTGGCTTTCGAAATCTGCTGTCGGAAAGGCAGGAACTGTTGCGGAAGTATGCTGGCCAGAAGGTCATAAACAAGCAGGTCGGACCCATGCGCAAGGAAGTTCAAGCCAATGAAAAGAAGCTGCTCGAGGCAGCGGACACTGTGTTTGCGGACTCTGCCCCCAGTACTCGAAGACGAGCCAAACTTGCCCTGCATTCCATGGACGTCCTTGAGCAGATCGCGATCGGATCGCTTGAATCGAAGGTGTTTCCCAAAAGCGGGTCGGCGCTGGCAATGCGGCAGAAGGCCCTGGATGAGGCCTTCCCGCGACTGCCTCAGGATCAAGTGCTCAACCCCTCCAATCGGACATTCTGCAGGCGGATATTTGAAGCCATTGCAGACGAAAAGTCGCTGACCTACATGTCGGCCCAGGAGTTTGAGGAAGCATCGAAGCAAAGGCCGATTTTGTACATCTACCCAAGCGATCCGGGGCCGTTTCTGACCGAAGATGCGAGGACTCGCGTCGATTCTCTTGTCGGTCAGGCATTGAATCTGTCCGGGGAGGATCTTGCGTCCGTTGCATCGGAGCTTCGTGGAAAGCTGGAGAACCCGCGGGATTCCATTGTCTGATTCAGGATGCGCCTTGAACGGCGCATGGTGAAGGCGGATTCGAACATGCCCCATGTGATTAACGCATCTGCTCAACGGTCAAGAGACCTCGACCCTTTGCGCCGCGCGATTCGAGATGTTGCCCATGCCGACGAGTCTCTGGCTGTTGCCGCTTTGCTGCAGAGTGCGGCAAGCCATCTAAGCGACTCTCGGCGGGCCAATGTTCTCGCGCGAGCGCGGCAACTGGTGCGGCGCTGCCGGAACGCCGGCCACCTTGCCGGAACGCTTGACGCTTTTTTGCAGGAGTTCGGTCTCTCGAATCGTGAAGGCGTTGCGCTCATGTGCCTGGCCGAGGCGCTGTTGCGCATCCCAGACAAGGAAACGATTGATCGGCTGATCGCCGAAAAGGTGCGCTCCGGGGATTGGGAGACCCACTTGGGCCAGTCGGCGTCCATGTTCGTCAACGCCTCCGTGTGGGGTTTGATGCTGACCGGTCGCATGCTGGGGCCTGACTCGGAAACCTTGGCCAACCAGACTGCCTTCTTTCATCGCTTGACCGCTCGCCTAGGCGAACCCGTGGTGCGCAACGCCATACTTCAGGCGATGCGCATTCTCGGTCAGCAGTATGTGTTTGGCCGCACCATCGGGGAAGCAATGCGCCGGGCCAAGCGAGCCAAGCAATCGCACCAGCGCTATTCGTTTGATCTGCTGGGCGAGGGTGCCCGCACCTATGAGGATGCCGAGCGGTACTTTGCAGCCTATTCCAGCGCAATCAACGAGCTTGGCGACGCGAACCGCGGCAATTCCATTGACGATGCCAACGGAATCTCAGTCAAGTTGTCCGCCCTTCATCCCCGCTTTGAGCACGCTCAAAGGCACCGATTAGACGTGGAGTTGATGCCGAAGCTAAAAGCGCTGGCGATGCAAGCGAAAAGGCACGGACTCGGCTTTAGCATAGATGCCGAGGAGGCTGCCCGGCTGGAGCCGACCCTAGACCTATTCGAGTGCCTTGCTCGCGACCCGGACCTCCAAGGCTGGAACGGCCTTGGTTTTGTGTTGCAGGCCTATCAAAAGCGCGCATCGGTGGTTGCCCAATGGCTCATCGCCTTGGCCCGGGCCACGGAGCAGCGCTTGATGGTGAGACTTGTAAAGGGCGCATACTGGGACACTGAAATCAAGCATGCGCAGGAACGCGGCTTCCTTGACTATCCGGTGTTCACTCGCAAGGCAAACACCGATCTCAGCTATGAGGTGTGCGCGGCACGTCTCCTAGCGGCTCCCGATGCGGTGTTTCCGCAGTTCGCCAGCCACAATGCCTACACGATGTGCCTTGTTGAGGAATTGAGCGAGTTCGCTCGCGAAGGTTGTGTTGCCCCGGACCAGCCCGGTTTCAAGAATAGCGGTGCCCGGATCTCGGACAAGCGCATGTTCGAATATCAGCGGCTGCACGGCATGGGAGAGCTGCTGCATTCGCAGTTTGACAGGGTTGCCCAATTGCGGGTTTACGCGCCTGTGGGATCGCATCGAGACCTGCTCCCCTATCTTGTGCGCAGGCTGTTGGAAAACGGAGCCAACAGTTCCTTTGTCAACCGATTCCTGAATAAGGATGTGGAGGTGGATGAACTGGTGCAGGATCCGCTGGCTGCTGTTCGGTCCCACCGGAACGTTCGCCACCCGGCAATCCCCAAGCCTCGTGAGCTCTATTGCCAGGAGGAGGATGTTGGGAATCGGTTGAATGCGACGGGCATTGATCTGGATGATCCCCATAGCGTAGCGGTCTTGACCGATGCCGCGGCCAATGTCGGAAAACAACCCCACCAAGCCGCTCCCATCGTTAACGGCGAACTGCTGGGGACGGGCGGTGCGTCCATTTGCTGTCCCGCCGACCGGGAACTTGCCGTAGGGCAAGTGGTCGAGGCTGTTCCGGCGAACGCTGATTCAGCGCTGGAGGGCGCGTTGATGGCGCAACCCGGCTGGAATGCGCTTGGCGGTGAGCAGCGAGCGGCGATTCTCGATGAAGCAGCCCGGCTGCTGGAATCGCGCTACGCTGACATGATCGGCCTGATTGCATTCGAAGCTGGCCGCACTTTGGCTGATGGCTTGGCCGAGGTGCGTGAAGCCGTGGACTTCTGCCGGTATTACGCCATGCTGGCGCGTCGGCAGTTCAGCCGTCCCCTGTCTTTGCCGGGCCCGACCGGCGAAAGGAACGAACTCAGGCTCGATGGCCGAGGCGTCTTCGCATGCATCAGTCCTTGGAACTTTCCGTTGGCAATTTTTGTAGGGCAGGTCACCGCAGCGCTGGCAGCGGGTAACGCCGTAGTCGCCAAGCCCGCTGAGCAGACCCCCTTGATTGCGGCTAAGGCGGTGCGGCTGCTACACGAAGCCGGGGTGCCGCCGGATGCTCTGCACCTCCTGCCGGGTGATGGCGAGACCGTAGGTGGCAGGCTCGTTCGGGACGTTCGGTCGGCCGGCGTTGCCTTCACGGGATCCATTGAGACAGCCCGGTGGATCAATCGGCAACTCGGGCAGCGGGATGGTGCCATCGCACCCATCATTGCCGAAACCGGCGGTCAAAACGCCATGCTGGTGGATTCCACCGCGCTGCCCGAACAGGTTGTGGACGACGTGGTTGCCTCAGCGTTCAAGAGCGCGGGGCAACGCTGTTCAGCGTTGCGCGTTCTGTACCTGCAGAATGAAATTGCAGATGATGTTCTTCAGATGCTTTCCGGTGCCATGCGGACCCTGAAGATCGGCTGCCCTTGGGACCCGGCTACGGACATTGGTCCCGTCATTGACGAAGGGGCAGTGGAAATGCTGCACTGCCACCGAGAGGTCATGCTTCAGACGGCACGACGGATTGCTGAATGCGAGCTGCCCTCCCAATGTGGACGTGGCTCGTTTTTTCCGCCTTGTGCATTTGAAATCGAGTCCATGCGGCAGTTGGACCGGGAAGTATTCGGTCCAATGCTGCATGTAGTGCGATTTTCGGCCCAAGGTTTAGCCGCTGTTCTGGATGAGATCAACGGGAGTGGCTACGCACTGACGCTTGGCATTCACAGCCGCCGTGAGGGTTTTGCTGAAGAGGTGAGTCGGAAAACCACAGCCGGCAACGTGTACATCAATCGCAATGTCATCGGTGCCGTAGTTGGCGTGAATCCGTTCGGTGGCCGAGGCTTGTCGGGCACCGGCCCCAAAGCGGGCGGGCCGCGCTACCTGTTGCGTTTTGCGAGCGAGCGCACCCTGACCGAAAATGTCGTGGCTAAGGGTGGCAACGCAGAGTTGTTTCACTTGGGAAACTGAGCCGGATCAAGACATAAGCGTGAGGCGCCAACTCCATTCGCGCCCAATCATGTATCCCCGCTCAGTGCAGGGGCTGAATTGGCGGTTGAATGCGCTCAGGGGTTGCGCCCCGCACGGGGGATCGCAGTTTGACGCCCATGGGCTTGAATGTAGACGATCGCCAGAAGCATCAGCGCCAAGGCGGGCAGGGTGGAAAGCAGCACGGCGGACCAACCGAAGCCGTGCAGCAAAGCGCCCGCCATCAGGCTCGCCACGGCGGATACACCGAAGATGCTGAAATCGTTGAGCGCTTGGGCGCGGAACTTCTCGGTCGGGCGATAGGTGGCCACCAGTGCCGTGGTGCCGCCGACGAAGAGGAAATTCCAGCCGACGCCCAACAGCACCAATGCCCACCAATAGTGCATCAGTTCACGCCCAGCCAAGCCGACCGCCACGGCGATGCCGAGGGCGCCGACGCCGGCGATCATCAATCTATGGGCTCCAAAGCGCTGGATCAGGGGTGCGGACACCAAGGAAGGCAGGTACATGGCCACCACGTGGGCTTGGATCACCCTGGCCGTGGCGTCGATGCTGTGGCTGTCGAGCACATGCATGCTGATCGGCGTTGCGGTCATGATGAAGACCATCACTCCCTGTCCGATGACTCCGGCCAGAACGGCTACGATGAACGCGGGTTGGGCGGCGATTTCGAAAAGCGGACGGCCCGCCTGATCGCGCTCCGCGTCACTGGCCACGACCGGGTTCCTGCTGCACAGTAGCAGGCTTAAGGCGACGACGTAGAGTGCCGACAGGGCTAGGAAGGCGCCCTGATAGGGCTGATGGGGAATCCAGCTCGGGCTGCGGGTGGCCATCTCGGGCCCGATGACGGCGCCACCGATAGAGCCGAGCAGAATGATGGAGATGGCCCAGCCCGCCCGCTGCGGCGCCACGCTCTCGGCGGCGGCGAAGCGGAGCTGGGCGCCGAAGGCCATAGTCGCGCCGATCAGCCCTGCTGCCCCGGTGAACAGCGCGAAGCTGCGGACTTCCAGCCCCAAAACGGCGAGCAAGGCGCTGCCGATGGCCAGCAAGGCCCCACAGGCGAAGCCGTAGCGGCGCCCGATGCGCTGCATCAGCAGCGCGGCAGGCACCGCGGCCAGCGCCGTGCCGACCACCATCAAGGACAGCGGCAGGGTGGCCAGCGACGGGTGCGGCGCCATCTCGCTGCCGACGATGCCGCCTAAGGTCACGACGAGCACAGAGCCGGAGACGAACACGACTTGGGCAAGAAAAAAGAAGGGAAGGTTGGTGTGCGGCATCGGGAGAGTATAGCTGTGGTGCGCGGCGACGGGCGCAGTTGAGTGTTGAATGAGTCCACGGTCTGCGCCATATTGGGACACAAGGTGGGAGTGAGTCGTCGGGTGCGTTGTTGAAAGGTCGATGATTGCTCCCCAGCAACGCGGAGCGTCACTGATTTTGGAGGGAGCGCAGGTCAAAGGGATGAGCATGGAACCGAACTACCGAAGTCGAATCAGCATAGAGCCAGGTAAGCGTGGCGGCAAACCAGTGATCCGGGGAATGAGGATCACCGTGTATGACGTGCTTGAGTATTTGGCTTCTGGGATGTCGGAAGGGGAGATTCTGAACGACTTTCCAGATCTCACTCAAGATGACATTCGGGCCTGCCTCAGTTTCGCGGCAGATCGTGAACGAAAGCTGGTCGCGTTTGGCGCATGAGGCTGATCTTCGATCAGAACCTCTCGTTTAAGCTCGTTTCCACGCTCGCTGATGCATTCCCGGATTCGGTACACGTTCGAGATGTTGGCCTAGCTGAGGCTGATGATCTAGAAGTTTGGGAATATGCCCGCGATAACGATCTCGTCATCGTTTCGAAAGACGAGGACTTTCACCAACTCAGTTTCCTGCTCGGCCCACCGCCCCAAGTGGTTTGGCTGCGGCTGGGGAACTGCACAACCACTGACATTGAGGAGGCACTTCGCGCATCGCGTTTCGATTTGGCCGAGTTTCGCTCGGATAGCGAAGGTGCTTTTTTGATCTTGGGCAAAGTGGAAGCTGGCTAGTGGACTCCGTTGCCATCGTGCTGCTCGGCATCGCGGGCATGGCGTTCGGCTGGTTCGTCTATTCGCGCTTCATTGCGGAGAAGATCTATCGGCTCGACGCCGCTTTCGTCACCCCGGCCCATGAATTCAATGACGGCGTGGACTTCGTGCCCACCAACAAGGTGGTGCTCTGGGGGCACCATTTCACGTCCGTGGCGGGTGCGGCGCCCATCGTTGGCCCTGCCATCGCCGTCTACTGGGGGTGGGCGCCGGCGGTGCTCTGGGTGGTCCTGGGCACCATCTTTTTTGCTGGCGTGCACGACTTCGGGGCGCTTTGGGCCAGCAACCGGCACCGGGGCCGCTCCATCGGGGCGCTGTCCGAAACCGTCGTCGGCGCCCGCACCCGCAAGCTCTACATGGTGGTCGTCTTCCTCTTGCTGCTCATGGTCAACTCGGTGTTTGGCGTGGTCATTGCCAGGGCCTTGGTGAGTACGCCGGAGGCGGTGTTGCCGGCTTGGGCGGCCATTGCGGTGGCCTTGGTCATCGGCCAGATGGTGCATCGGCGCTTCAATCTCATCGCCTTGGGCGTGCTCGGGGTGGCGGCGCTCTACGCCTTCATCTATGCGGGCAGCGAGCTGCCGCTCAGCCTGCCGCCGAAGCTGGGGCTTGGCGCCGAAGCCAATTGGATCCTCATTCTCTTTCTCTATGCGGCGGTGGCCTCCATGCTGCCGGTCTGGGTGCTGCTGCAGCCCCGCGACTTCATCAACGGCCTGCAGCTCTTCGTCGGCTTGGCGCTGCTCTACGGGGCCGTGATTTTGGTCATGCCGGAGATCTCGGCGCCGGCCTTCAACAACCGGGTCGATGAGGCCGCGCCGTCCATCATTCCGCTACTGTTCGTCACTATCGCCTGCGGCGTGGTGTCGGGATTTCACGGCATCGTCGCCTCCGGCACCAGTTCCAAGCAGTTGAACAAGGAAACCGACGCCCGCTTCGTCGGCTATCTGGGCGCGGTGGGGGAGGGCTCGCTGGCGCTGATCACCATCGTCGCGGTGAGCGGCGTGACGCTCGCTGCGACCACTGAGCAGTGGCACGCCATCTACGACAAGTTCGGCACCGCCGGGGCGGGCTCCTTCATTCAGGGCGGGGCCAACCTGATCAGTGCCGGTTGGGGCTTCTCCGAAGGCTTGGCGCAAACCCTGCTGGCCACGATGGTGGTGCTGTTCGCGGGCACGACCATGGATTCCGGGGTGCGCCTGCAGCGCTACATCATCCAGGAGTGGGCCACGATCTACCGCCTGCCGGTGCTCAATGGCCATGTCATGGCCACGGTTCTGGCGGTGGGGGCCTGCTTGCTGCTGGCCTTCGGCGCCGGCGGTGCCAGCGGTGCGGGAGGGCTGGTCATCTGGCCGCTGTTCGGCGCCACCAATCAGTTGCTGGCCGGACTCACCCTGTTGGTGATCAGCGTCATGCTGGTCAAGCTGGGGCGTCCGGCTCGCTACACCTTGGCACCCATGCTGTTCGTGTTGGTCATGTCTTTCCTGGCCGGGCTGGTCACCCTGCGGCAGTTCTTCCTTGATGGCAACTACCTGTTGGTGGCGCTGGACGTTCTGGTGCTCGGCACGAGCTTGCTGGTCATGCTGGAGGCCGGTTCGGTTCTGGCAGCGGGAAGCAAGGCCACCCCGCCGCCCGTCAACGACCTCAGTGCTGAATGAGGCGCCCGCTGAACGCAACTCGCTGGATCCTAGGGTTGACCCTTGGTGTGGGCTTGGGCGTCATCTCAGCTTGCTCCGATCCGGAAGCCGACCCGACCCTGCCTGCTGAGCGAGCTCTATCCGGGCTTGCCCAAGGGCTGGCTCCGCAGATCGACGACGGCGCCTTGGCCTTGGAGGCGGTGGTGGGTGCCTTCAAGGGGGTCGCAACTGAGGGCGTATCCGTCCTTTCGATTGCGGACGCCGATGCCTCGGTGATCACGCTGCTGGTGGATCTGGCGGTCATGGAACCGGTGCTGCTCGGCGGGAAACCGGACGGCATCACCGCGGCCGGGGCGTTGGCGGAGGTGCAGGCGGTCGTCGGCAGCGGATTCGTGGCGGAGGTCAGTTCGCTGGATCCCGTGGGCTTGCTGCAGTTGGAGGGCCGCACCCTCAGTCCGGTGCAGCCGCACGGTTACACGCGGATTCTGGGCGTGCGCCGCCAGGGCCTCGGGGTAGTCGGCCACCGCGATTACCATCGGGGCATGTACGACTCCGCCCTGCAGGCCGGGCCGGGCATTGTCGAAGCTGGGCTTCTGGACATCAGCGAACGGGATTTGAAGCGCCCCCGCTATCTGCGCGCCTTCGTGGCCACCTGCGGCCCGTTCGCGGTGGTCGGCGCCACCCTGCGGCCCATGCACCTGTTCACCTTGGGCCAGCGGCTGCTGGCTTGGTTTGTCGAAGCAGGGCAGTCCTGTGATGAAGTTGTCAACCTAGCGGGCGACCGGGAGGCGGTGCTGGCCTTGGCATCGAGCGATGGGTCCCGGTTTGCCTATGTCGGCCATCCGCTGACGGCCAAGGCCTCCCTGCTCGGCTTTCGGCGGCGGCAATGAGAGTTATTGCGTTCCGGAAACGATGACGTCGATCAAGTAAGGCTTGCCGGCCGCCAAGGCGCGGCGCAGCGCCGCCGTCAAGGCTTCCGGTTCGCTGACTTGCTCGCCCGCCACCCCCATGCCCTTCGCCATGTCCACGAAGCCGAGCGTCGGGTTGACCAGATCCATGTGCGGGTAGGGCCGGTTCGACTCGGCGTTGAAGCGGTGCCGGTAGGCGTCAAGGTTGAGCTTGAGCACCCGGTACTCCCGATTTGACAGGATGACGAAGATCACCGGCAGGCCGCAATGGGCGGCGGTCCAGAGGGCCTGAATGCTGTACATCGCCGAGCCGTCGCCGGACAGGGCCACCACCGGCCGGTCCCGCTGCGCCACCTGAACCCCCAACGCGGCGGCGACGCCTTGGCCGATGCCGCCGCCCCGGCCGGAGAAGAAATCGCCTGGGCCGCGAAAATCGAACAACGCGGCCACGTCCAGGAAGCCGGTGATGGTTTCATCGACGACGACCGCCTCCTGGGGCAGGGCGTTGCTGATCTCATGCAGCGCCCGCCGAGGGGTCATCGGCTTGAGGTCCCAGATCTTCGACATCGACTTGGCGGCGGCTTCCTGCCGGGCCTGCTGGGCGCTCAGGAGGGACTCGTTGCGCGCTTGGGCGAGGGCTCTTGCCGAATCGCCCCCAAGTTCGGCGAATTGTACGGTGATGCGTTGCATGGCGTCGCGTAAGTCGCCCACTAAGCCAAGGTCCGCCCGATGGTTAAAGGCCAGCCGGTTGGGCGACTCGCACAGGTGGACAACGGTGGCGGTTTCCGGCAGCAAGGGGCCGGGGTCGAACCAGAGTTCCTCGATCAGGTTGGCGCCGATTAGCAGCACCAGGTCGTGGCCCGCCAGTGCTTTGCGGATGGTTGCCGCCTCGAAGGGAATGCGTCCTTGGTTGCTGGGATGGCGGCTGGGGATGGCCGACTGGCTGCGCAGTGGCTCATGCCAAACCGGTGCGCCGAGCTGCTCGGCCAAGGCCACCAACTCGCCGCTTGCCCCTGCCGCAGCCACGTCATCCCCGGCAATGATGGCGGGCGAGGAGCTGCCCAGCAGTGCCGCCACCGCCGCCTCCAGACCGTTGGGCTCCACTCGGGGATGGGGGTGGAGTCCGTCCGGCACTTCAGCGCCGAGTTCGGTCTCCTGCTCCATCACGTCCACCGGCAGGGCGATGAACACCGGCCCGGCGGGCGCCTCAACGGCGATGCGAAAAGCCCGGCGCAGCGTGGCCGCCATTTCGTCGGCGTTGCGCGGTTCGGCGCTCCACTTGGTCACCGGCGCCGCCATCGCCACCAAGTCGTGGGACAACAAGGGCTCGCGCAGGCGCAGCCGCGTATCCTGCTGCCCGGCGGTGACGATCATCGGCGTGCTGCCCTTCAACGCCCCGTAGATCATGCCGATGCCGTTGCCGAGCCCCGGCGCGACGTGCAGATTGACCACTCCCACCTTGCCGCAGGCCTGCGTGTAACCCTTGGCCGCGCCTACCGCGACCCCTTCGTGTAGCGCCGTGTAGTACTGAACCTGGGGATAGTCGGCCAGACTGTCCAGCAGCGGGTTCTCCGTCGTCCCAGGATTGCCGAAGATGGCGTCCACGCCGTGGGCGACCAGGCTGTCCATGAAAACTTGCCGTCCGCGCATCGATTTGCCTCAACGGGTGGTAAAGGCAAAAGGTAGTGTACATAGCAGTAGCGGGGCAACCTCCGGATTGGACCGACGCGCAGCAATTGGAGGGATGTAAGCAAACTTCTGCACTGGCCCAAGACACTCGTATAATGATGCATCGCCAGAGTGGACTACGCGAACGTGCTCAATTTGGGGCGGCGGATAGTCCATTGGATTGCTCGCTAGGAAGACTCTTCCGGGGCAGAAGCATGGGCATACAATGCTGAGCGGAGGCGTGACCTTGAATGGCAATGTGCAATGGCCCTATCCGGGTGCACGGTGGTGGAAGTTTGACTTCCACACCCACACTCCGGCGTCTCTCGACTACGGCAAGGGTCAAGACCAAGGCTCGCTGCGAAAAATCACGCCTCGCGATTGGTTGCTTGGCTTCATGCGTGCAGGAATCGACTGCGTTGCCGTGACTGATCACAACTCTGGAGATTGGATTGATCCGTTGCGCACCGCGCTATCGGAATTGACTGCCGAGGAACCTGAGGACTTTCGCCCGCTAAACCTGTTCCCAGGCGTGGAAATCACGGCCAATGGGAATGTCCATGTGCTTGCGTTGCTCGATGTAGAGAGCGATTCGGCCGACGTGTCGGCATTGTTGGGTGCGGTTGGCTTTGGGGGGCGGCGGGGCGCCAGCGACGCAGCGGTCGAGTCGTCACCCATCAACGTTGTGCAAGCCATTCATGAACGAAGTGGCATCCCCATTTTGGCGCATGTGGATGGCCCCTCGGGGGCATGGAAACTGCCAGGCAATACGTTGAAGCCGCTGCTGGATGCCGAAGGCTTGTTTGCCATCGAAGTCGTGGACCCCCATGGCGTGAAGCCGGAACTCTACCAACAGCGCAAACTGAACTGGGCCGAGGTGCTGGGCTCTGACTCGCATCATCCAAGCGGTAAGGCTGGACCGAGACACCCGGGCTCTCACTACACTTGGGTGAAGATGGCCCAGCCCTCGCTCGACGGAGTGCGTTTGGCGCTGATTGACGGCGGAGGCATTTCCGTTGGTCGAAGCGATGACCCTCAACAATTTGATCCTTTTGACCTGCCCAATCACTTCATCGAAGAGCTCGAAGTCGAAAACGCCCGCTTCATGGGGCGTGGCCAGTCATTGAAACTGGCATGTAGCCCATGGATGACGGCTCTGGTGGGTGGGCGGGGCACAGGAAAGTCCACGATTGTGCATGCCTTGCGGTTGGCAGCTAGGCGCAGAGCCGAACTGGTGGAAGAATTCGAACAAAACAGCCTCCCGCGCCTGACCTTTGAGGCATTTGAGCGGGTGCCCAAGGATCAAGACGCCCAAGGTGGGCTGAACGAAAACACGCTCATTTGTGCCACTTTAATGCGTGATGGAGCGCGTCATCGCCTCAGATGGCGCTGGGGTGATGATCCGGTGAAGGTGCTCGACAGTTTGGACGAGGGCACCGGTGTCCTCGGGGCCAAGCATGGCGTTGGCCTTTCTGACCGGCTGGTAATCACCAAACAGGAATCGCGCCCTTCCGATGATCCTGCGGTGCAGGATGATGATGGCGCGGGGGGATGGACGCCATCGGTGAGCCAGGCAATCACACCAGAGCGGTTCCCGCTGCGCATCTTTAGCCAAGGCCAAATTGCTGCGCTGGCCAGCGACAACCAACAAGCTCTGCTGAGGGTAATTGACGAGGCGGCAGGGGCGTCTGGAGAACACGGCCAATTGCAAGAGGCCAAGAACGCATTTCAGTCCCTGAGGGTGCGAATGCGGGAGATTGAAGCCAAATTGAAGGGCGTTGGCGAGCTTGCGGTCAAGCGACAAGACGTGGAACGCAAGCTGAAGCGCTTTGAAGATGATGGCCACACGGAAGTGCTCACCAACTACCGTCGCCGGGGCCGCCAAAGCCAAGAGGTCGAGCGTCAGTTCCAGAGCGCCTTCAAGGTTGCTGATGACATATTCTCTTTCGCCTCGGAACTTGAGTTGGAGAATTTGCCGGACGGCTTGTTCGGCGAAAGGTCTGACGCAGACCCAGATCGCGGCGTCCTTGGCATATTGGAGGCACTTCGGAGTGCAGTGAGCGTCTCGGCGAGGGAGTTGGAGGCCGCTGCCCAGCGCCTGCGAGAGACGTTGAATGGGCACAAAGAGGGGCTGTCGAACTCGGCTTGGCAGGCGGCGGTTGATGACGCGAACCGCCGGTTCAACGAGTTAGTCGCTAATTTGCGACGGGAAGGTGTTGCTGATCCAAGCGAGTATGGTGGCCTCGTGCAGGACCGGCAGCAACTGGAAGGCGAAAGCAAGCGTTTGCATTCGCAATCGGAAGCACTGGATCGTTTGTCCGACGAAGCCCAAGCTTTGCATCAGGTGTTGCAGGAGAAGCGCCGTGCATTGAGCGATGCGCGAGTTCGCTTCCTTGCTCAAACCCTCGCCGAAAATCAGTTCGTTCGGATTGAAGTCCAGACTTGTGCTGACGACCCGCGCTTCATTGAGCGATCCCTCCGAGAAGCCTTGCGGGTGACGGACCGTAGATTTGCCGACGACATTCTCGTGATGGGGGATGATGGCCCCGACAAGGGTGTTGTGGTTGATCTGCTGGCTGATCTGCCTTCGGACAGGCGGCAACGAGTTGAGGAGGTCGAGAAGCGAGTGGCTGCGCTCCACAGACGGTTGCAGTCCGCCTGCCTAGGCAGCGGAGACTTCGGCGGCGCTTTCAACAATTACCTCAAGCGCGAAAACGAACGTACCCCAGAATTGCTTGACGGCCTATTGACTTGGTTTCCTGAGGATGGCTTGAAGGTCGAGTACAGTCGGCGCGGGGATGGGCGGGACTTTCAGCCCATTGCACAAGCTTCGGCAGGGCAGCGCTCCGCCGCCATGCTGGCCTTTCTGTTGGCCCACGGAGATGAGCCGCTGGTGCTTGACCAGCCGGAAGACGATCTCGATAACAACCTAATCTACGACTTGGTTGTGCGTCAGATTCGCGAGCAGAAGCTGAAGCGCCAGGTGATTGTCGTTACTCACAATCCCAATATCGTCGTGAATGGAGACGCTGAGCTTGTTCATGCGCTGGACTTTCGATCTGGTCAATGCCGGATTGTTGAGTCTGGCTCGTTGCAGGAACCGCAGATTCGAGAAGAGGTTTGCCGGATTATGGAGGGTGGCCGGGAAGCTTTTGAACGGCGATACCGGCGATTGGGCCGGGATCTTGAAGGTGCTCGCTGATGAAGTTGGTTGAACGTGTTTGACAGCACTCAGGAACTGCTAGAGAAGATTCGGCTGGGAGAAAGCACGTTCCTTGAGTTCAAGGACGCGCGGTTTCGCGGGGACCGGGTTAGCGAGCCTAGCAGAGACCGTTTGGCTGACGCATTGGCTGCCTTGGCGAACAGCAGCGGTGGCGTATTCGTGCTTGGTGTTGAGGGCCGCACTCATGAAGTGGTCGGCATTCCTGATGAGCGGCTCGATGCAGTCGTCGAGTATGTGCGCAACCTGTGCACCGACTCCATCAAGCCGCCACTTGGAAACCTTGTTCTAGATCGCATCCGACTGCCGTCCACGTTGGGCGAGGAGGTGGCGGTTGTTAAGGTCGATGTGCCGCGCAGCCTGTTCGTTCACCAAAGCCCGGGCGGCTATCTGCATCGGTTGGCTGATGCGAAAGTGCCGATGTCGCCAGAGTATCTCGCCCGGCTGTTTCAGCAGCGCAGCCAAACGCGCCTGATTCGATTCGACGAGCAGCCCGTGGATGGGGCGCGACTTGAACATTTGTCGCCCGATCTAGTAGAGCGATTGCGCAGCCCGCGTTCAGATGAAGACCAAGCCACGTTTCTTGGGAAACTCGGCATGGCTCGGATGGATGAAGACGGCACGGTTCGACCAACAGTCGCCGGAGTGCTGATGGCTGCCGAGAATCCCCGCCTATGGCTTCCAAGCGCGTACATTCAAGCGGCAGCCTATCGAGGCGATAGAATTCAGACTGGTTCAGCAGGCAGTGCTTACCAACTCGACGCCCAAGACTTTGGGGGGCCCTTGGATAGCCAGATACAGGGGGCTTGCCGGTTCGTCGCCCGAAACATGCGAACCGCAGCAACCAAGGACCAAGGTCGTGTGGACTTACCCCAGTACGACATGTCGGCGGTGTTCGAGGCGATAGTAAACGCCGTTGCTCATCGCGACTACTCGATTCACGGCGAACGGATTCGCCTCAGGCTGTTCGACAGTCGATTGGAACTCTATTCTCCCGGCGCAATTCCGAATTCACTGTCCATCGATAGCCTTCGGTTCCGGCAATCGGCCAGAAATGAAGCAATTTGCAGCCTGCTGACCCTGTGCAAAGCACCGGGCGAGTCTTGGCTGCGAAGCGGTCGCAGTCACATGATGGAAAAGCGGGGAGAGGGCGTGCCCATCATTTTGGACAATAGCGCTGAGCTGTCTGGCCAAGAGCCCGAGTATCGCTTGTTGGACCAGGACGAGTTGCTTCTAACCATCTATGCGCGCATGGATCAGCCAGTCCCATCGTCGGACTAGTGTGGAGGCTTTCGGCGTGTAGCCGCGGGGGTAACGTTAACGTATTGGGTTTCATTGCTGCTCGATAGCTATAGTGCCGTGCGGGGGTGGACTGAAACTGGGTTCGTTGTGAGGCTACAATGCGCGAAACCAACCTGAGGATGCCCCCCTCACTGGATTGACGGAAATGGAAAGGAGCGATGAGCGAGACTGAACCCCAACAGGCAACTGATGTCGGCCCCGGCCCTGGGCTGGCTGATCAAGTCGAGGGCGTGGCCCTGAACAGCGCCTTGGGCGCGGACCCGCGCTCGTTGGCCAGGGCCTGGGGGCAGGTCGTGGCCGAGGCGTTGGAACAGCCCCGGCTGCTTTGGGAGACCGGGCAAAAACTGCAGGCGGAGATGTTCGGCATCTGGTTCGGCAATCGCGATGCGGACCTGCCTGCCGACCAGCGCTTCGCGGATGCCGCGTGGTCCGAGAACCCTTGGTTCAAACGGGTGCGGCAGTCCTATGTCGCTTGGGCCGAAGCGTTGGACGACTGGCTGGCGAAATCCGGTCTTGAGGGCATTGAGCAGCAACGGGCTCGCTTCGTGCTCGACGCTGCCAAAGACGTCTTTTCCCCGGTTAATCAACCCTTTACACCTGAAACCTTGAAAGCCGTTCAAGAAAGCCGGGGTGAAAGCCTGACCCAGGGCGTGCGCAACTTCACCGACGACCTGTTCAACAACCACGGCTATCCGGCCGTGGCGGACCGCGATGCCTTCGAGTTGGGCAAGGACGTCGCCGCCACGCCGGGCGCGGTGATCTACCGCAACGAACTCTTCGAGCTGATTCAATACAACCCGACCACTGAACAGGTCCACAAGCGCCCCTTGCTTTATGTGTTCAGCCAAGTCAACCGCTACTACTTGGGAGACTTGACGCCAGACCGGAGCCTGTTCCAGGAATTGGTGGATGCCGGCGTTCAGGTGTTCGCCATGAGTTGGCGCAATCCCGGCCGGGAGCACGCCAACTGGTCGCTTGACACCTATGCCGAAGGCGTCATCACCGCTTTGGAGGTGGTGCGCAGCGTCAGCCGCCAACGCAAGATCGATGTGATCGGGCTGTGCGCCGGCGGCACCACGGCGGCGGCGGCGGCCGGGGCCTTGAACGCCCGGGGCGATGATTGGATCAATTCGCTGTCGCTGTTCGTCAGCATCCTCGACAACCGGCCCGGCGACAGCGATTTCACGCTGTTCGTCACCGACCAGTCCGTTGCCGCCCAAAAGCAGACCATCCGCCGCCAAGGCATGATGCGGGAGCGAGACATCCTAGAGATGTTCGCCATGCTGCGCCTTGATGAGAGCATCTTCAGCTTCATGCGCAGCAACTATTTTCGCGGCGAGTCACCCTTGGCCCACCCATTGCTGTTCTGGTCCATGGACTACACGCGGGTGCCGGCGGAGATGCAGTGCGACTTTCTCGATCTTTCGCACCGCAACAGCCTGCCGAAGAAGGAGTTGCGGGTGTTGGGGCGGCGCGTGGACCTTTCCACCACGCGTTATCCCGTTTACGTCATGGCCGGCTCCACGGACCACATTACCCCTTGGATGGCCTGTTACCGCAGCACCCAGCTATTCGGCGGCGAAATCACCTTCGTGCTCACCAGCCAGAACCACACCCAAACCATCAGTGCCCGCCCGGACAACCGCCACCTGCGCTACTGGATGGCCGACTCGCTGCCGGAATCCGCGGACGATTGGATGCCGCTGGCCACCGAAACCCGGGGCAACTGGCGCAGCCACTGGGTGGCCTGGCTGCAGGGCCATTCCGAACTGAAGCCGGCGCCGACGCGCTTGGGCTCGAAGTCCTACCCCCCCTTGGAGGCTGCGCCCGGACGCTACGTTCGGGAAAAATAGCGGTCTCGTTCAAGCCTCGTAGCGGCAGCGGCCTTGATCGATTACCACGTCGCCGGCTTGGTTGGTGGTGCGGAACAGCGCTTCCCCGCCATCCGCCCACATGGAGACGGTCAGCACGTCGCCAGGCATTACCGGCTTTGAGAAGCGGGCGGTCATCGCCCGGAATCGGGCGGGGTCGCCGCCGCACAGTTCATGCAGCAGCGCTCGTCCGGTAAAGCCGTAGGTGCATAGGCCATGCAGAATCGGCTTGTCAAAGCCACCCATCGCCGCGAAGGACGGGTCGCTGTGCAAGGGGTTGCGGTCCCCGGACAGGCGATAGGTGAGCGCTTGGCCCTCCCTAGTGGCGTAGGTGGCTTGGTGGGTGGGCTCGGCGTCCGGGAAGGTGATTCGCTCCGACGGCCCGCGCTCCCCGCCCCAACCGCCTTCGCCTCGGCAGAACAGCACTGATCGGGTCTTGAGCAAGGGCTTGCCGGTGGCCTTGTTGACCGACTCGGACTCAAATTCAAGCACCGCGGCACTGCCCTTGTCCCAGATGGCGGCGATTTTCCCGGTGCTCTCGATTTCACCATCCGGCGGAATCTCGTCAAGCAGTTCGATGCCTTGTTCGCCATGCACCATGAGCGCGGGATTGAAGCTCCCGACCGCTTGCATCGGAATTCCGCCGCCGCCGATGATGACCGCGAAGGTGGGCAGCACCCGCTGCGCTACGTCCTTGGTGTTCTCCGTGGTGAACTGCAGCTCGCTGGTGCCCGCGCCGACGCCGACGGCGTAGAGCAGGGCATCCTTGGAGGTCCAACTGCGGGATGAGGGGCCGCCGGTGGTGCCGACGGATTCGGGATTGATGGGCATCTTGGGTTCTCCTTGCGTATGGTGATTGGTGCCTTGGCCTTCACGCGGCCTGCTGGCGGTCTGGCGCATTCTGCCGTGCATCGTCCACTTGAATGGTGACGATGCCGGTGTCGTGATACTGCTGATGGCGCACCGAGGTGGCGAAGTGCTTCAAGAGATTGAGGGACAGGTCGCTTTCATCCGGTGACTGACCCCCGCGTTCCTTCAACACGGCGATTCGGTCTTCGAGATTGTCGGCTTCGGCGCCGACCATGAATTCCAGGGTGAGCGATGTCCCCCGACCTTGGGCAGTGACCACCAACTGCCGCGGGCCGGCGTCCTCGGCTTCAGCAGGTTCGCCGATCAACGACAGCAGCGCCTCTTCGCCGGCGGCGCACAGGCGATCGGTGGCGGAGGCGCTCCAGCGCAGGCGCTCGGCGAGGTCGCGCAGAAAGACGTTGATGGCGGGTAACGCCTCGATGTCGAGCGTCATCTTGATCCGCTTTCGGCGCGGGCTGGCGGCCTCGAGGATGAGCGTCATCGCAATGGCCGCAAGCCCGCCGGTGGTCATGCCGTTGCTGAGTAGTTCGCCGAGCGTTTCGCCGAGCAGGTCGGCAAAGATGACCTGGTTTTGAAAGCCGGTGCCGATCCAGAACGACAGTCCGGCGATCACCGCTTTCCGGTAGTCGAATTGATCCTGCATGATGATCTGCATGCCCTGCATGAAGAGCAGGCCCATGAGCAGGGTGACGTAGGCGGCCACGACTGGCCCGGGAATGGCCAGCAGAATGGCGGTCAGCTTGGGCATGAAGGCCAGCGCCATCAGGATGATGCCGATGCATACGCCGACGTTGCGGGCGGCGACGCCGGTGAGTTGCGACAGCGGGACGCTTGACGAGTAGGTCGTGTTGGGCACCGTCGTGGCCAGCCCGGAGAGCAGGTTGCCGAGGCCATCGGCAGCCACGGCGCCTTGGACGCGGCGGAAGTCAACGGCCCGGGGCTTGCGCCAGGACACGCGCTGGATGGCGATGGAGTCGCCGACGGTTTCGATGGCACCGATCAGCGTCACGAAGATGAACGCTGGCAGCAGTGCCCCAAACGCCGGTTTGTAGGAGAGGTCCAAGTCCACCCAAACCGTATCCGGCAGGCCAAACCAAGGCGCTTGCGCCACCCGGCTGAAATCGTAGATGCCGAATAGGGCAGCCACCAGGCAGCCCGCGCCAAGCCCGATGATCGGCGCCCAAAGCCGCAGGCTGCCCTTGGCGCACAGGGTCAGCACCGCGACCACCAACAGGGTGGCGCCAGCGCTGGCCGGGGCGCTGGCCGTCGAAGCCCCCGGCGGCGCTTCCTTGAGCATGTCGAACATGATCGGCATCACCGTCACGGCGATCAGCGCGATCACCGTGCCAGCCACCACCGGCGTGATGATCCGCCGCAAGAGGGACAGGCGCGCCGACAAGGCGAACTGGAACAGGGAGGAGGCGATCACCAGCGTGGCAAGCAGTCCGGGGCCGCCTTCCACCAAGGCGGTGACGCAAACCGCTATGAAGGCCCCGGAGGTGCCCATGATGAGCACATGGCCGGCGCCGATGCGCCCCAGCCGGTTGGCCTGCAGAATGGTGGTGAAGCCACTGACCAGCAGCGCCGCGAACACCGCCCAAATCAGGTAGCTCTCGCCGGTGCCGGCGGCGCGAATCACGATGGCGGGCGTCAGGACAATGCCCGCCAGCACCAGCAGCGCGGCCTGCAGTCCCAAGGTTGCGGAAACCAGGTGTGGCGGCTTCTCGTCCGGCTCGTAGCGAATTTCGGCGGAATCGCCTTGGTTGGTTGGCTCCACTGTGCTGCTCAATCCCACAAAAGAGCGCAATATGCCACTTTCTTGCCTGAATGCCTAACCGCAGCCTTTGCAACTCGGCCTTGGCGTGTTTGCTTCCACTCTTGCGCAGCAGTTTCGCGCCAGCGAAACTGCAAACGCGGCCGCCAAGCCGCGCAGCCTCATCCGCATCGCGCCGCAGTTTCGCGCCAGCGAAACTGCAAACGCGGCCGCTAGGCCGCGCTGGCGCGCCCGATAGGATTCGAACCTATGACCTTTGGCTCCGGAGGCCAACGCTCTATCCAGCTGAGCTACGGGCGCTTGTGCGACGTTTGGGGTGAGCAGATTATAGGGGTCATTGCCGATCTCGGCAGCATCTGATTCTGCGTTGGGCGTCCTGCCAACGTATGATTCCAGCAACGGCCATTGCGCCTTGTCCGGGCTGGGAATCTCCATGAACGACGTCGTTACCGAACCTGCCCGCCGCACCCCGGTGGTCCATGACACCGACGTGCTGGTGGTCGGCTCCGGTCCTAGTGGTTTGGCGGCTGCGCTGGCAGCGGCGCGATGCGGGGTCGAAGTGACGCTGCTGGAGCGTTTTGGCTGCTTTGGCGGCAACATCACCGCGGTCGGCGTCGAGGGCTTTGCCTGGTATCGGCACGAGGCCACCGTGGAGGCGGGCGGCATCGGCTGGGAGTTCGAGCAGCGGGCCAAGGCCATGGGTGCGGCGGTGCCCGAAAGCCAGTCCTTGAGCTACGAGTTGGACAGCGAGGGCTTCAAGCTGGTGGCGGATGCCTTGGTGGAGGAGGCGGGCGTTCACCCCATGCTGCATCGACAGTTCGTGGCGCCCATCCTGGAGGGCGGCACCATTGCGGGCGTCATCACCGAGTCCAAGGCCGGGCGGGAGGCTATCCGGGCGCGGCGCGTGGTCGATGCCACGGGTGATGCGGACGTGGCGCACCGGGCGGGAGCGCCCATCCGCAAGACGCCATTGGAGGCCATGCAGGCCGTGAGCGTGATTTTTCACCTGGCGGGGGTGGACAAAGCCGCGTTCATGGCGGAGGTCCGCGCCAATCCTTCGACCTACAGCGATTGGTCAACCGGCGAGTGGACTGCCGAGACCACCGGGAAAGAGGACGACCTGTTCTCGCCATTCATCAAGACGCCGTTCGAGAAGGCCAAGCAGGCGGGGCTGATTGCTGCGGACTTGAACACCATCGGCGGCACTTGGGGCGCGGTC
Organism: Gammaproteobacteria bacterium; assembly: GCA_028820495.1. Lineage (GTDB taxonomy): Bacteria > Pseudomonadota > Gammaproteobacteria > Pseudomonadales > Azotimanducaceae > Azophilus. Next base: position 2,134 of record JAPPIX010000412.1, on the reverse strand, counting down.
CACGACAGCGGTGAACTGACCTACATGAACCTGGTGCACATGCCGGGCTGCGACGGCACCGATCCGGACAGCCTCACCCGCTTCGAGATGGAGGGCCGCCGGCAGGCCATGCTGGCCATCGAAGCGCTGCGCCGCTTTGCGCCGGGCTGCGAAGCGGCGCGGCTGCGCAACTTCGGCATGACCTTGGGGGTGCGCGACACCCGCAAGATCGACGCCGCCTACAACCTGACCGAAGCCGATGTCCGCAACCAGGCGCGGTTTGCCGATTCAATCGGCATCTACCCCGAATTCATCGATGGCTACGGCGTGCTGGTGCTGCCCACCACGGGCCGCTACCTGCAAATTCCCTACCGCGCCCTGCTGCCGGCCAAGGTCGATAACCTGCTGGTTGCCGGACGCGCCATCGGCGGCGACCGCATCGCCCACGCCGCCACCCGCAACATGTCCTGCTGCGCGGTGACCGGCCAGGCGGCCGGCGTCGCCGCAGCCCTGTCAATGAAATCAAGCAACAGCTTGAAAGGCATTGATACGGAGGCCTTGCAACGGGCGTTGGTTCGCCAGGAGGTTAGAATCGCTTGATTTTGGATGGGAGGTCATCGGTGGAGTACGACGAGGTTGTGCTGGGGCGACGCAGCATCCGGGGTTACAAGCCGGTTCCGGTGCCCAAGGCGTTGATCCGGGAAGTGATCGGGATCGCGATGCGGGCGCCTTCGTCGCTGAACACCCAACCTTGGAACTTCCACGTGGTCACCGGCGAACCCTTGGACCGAATTCGCCAGGGGAACACCGAGCGCAATCTGGCGGGCGTGCCCGATTCCCGGGAGTTTCGCAGCCACGGGGCCTACCGGGGGGCGCATCGGGAGCGGCAAAAGGAAATCGCCGCCCAGCTCTTTGCGGCCATGGACATTCCTTGGGAGGACAAGGCCAAGCGCAAGGACTGGGTACTGAGGGGGTTTCGCCAGTTTGATGCGCCGGTGGCCGTGGTGGTGACCTATGACCGGTCAATTCACGGCGGCGACATCGCGCCGTTCGACTGTGGCGCAGTGACCAACGCCTTGGTCACGGCCGCCTGGTCGCGGGGGTTGGGGTGCGTCATCAACAGCCAAGGCATCATGCAGTCGCCCGTGGTGCGCGAACACGCCGCGATCCCGGACGATCAGGTCATCATGATCTGCGTCGCCATGGGCTTTCCCGAGGAGGCCTTTCCGGCCAATGCGGTGGTGTCGAAACGCAAGCCGGTAGACGAAGCGGTTCGGTTTGTGGGGTTTGAGTGAGAGTCTAGTAGAGGGGTTGCTGCGCGTGGGCGATCGCCATGGTGATGTCATAGACGAACTTGCGAATCTGGTCTGACATCGCTTGGCCGATCAGGTCGAGCTTGCGCACCTGCTCGATGCGCTCGCCGGCGTGGCGCAGCTCGCGCTCGCTTAGGATGACCTCGAACACCGAGGCGGAGTCGGCGAGGCAGATGAGCGCCACGTCGTGGGGATCGGGAATCTTGTCGCTGAGCAGCACGTCCATCAGGCGCAGCTTGGCTTCGCGTTCTTCGCGGTCGTCGATCACCGGGTAGCGGCGGCTGCCGAACACCCACAGGAAACGGGTGTCCTGCACCTTGATGATGTTGCGCTGCTCCAGGCGTTCGATGGCGGCGTCGCGGATCTGCATGCCCTGCTCGGCAATGCGCTGAATCCAAGTCTTGGGCGACAGGGATTCGGTTTCGGTTTCGATTTGCTTTAGGGGCCCATCGAGGATGGCATCGCCGGTCGGAGTGGCGTCCACCACGAACAGCCGTTCGAGATCGCAGTCGATGCGCCCTTTCAGGCCGAGATCCATCAACACGGCGCCAGCCATCAACATCTCGGTGACGTTGGCGTGGACATCCTCCATCTTGCCCGTGTCGTCATCGAGCAACAGCAGGATGATGTCTTCTGCGAGGTTCAGCTTGGACATGGTTTCAGCGACTCCCTACCCATCCCGAAACGTTAAGCATTATAACGAGTCTGCTTGCAAATTCGCTTCACTTTGGATGGCGCTTAAGTAGTTCTCATTTTGGCCTTTCGTTGCGTCAAGCGAAGCTCCCCGGAGCGAGGGCGTCCCGCCCTCAATGGAATTACCCGGTTCATTTAGAGGGCAATAT
>JAPPIX010000015.1:3394-6197 GCA_028820495.1 Gammaproteobacteria bacterium | reverse complement strand
CGTATTCCCAACGTCGCAGCGGGATTGTTCACCGGGGCCCCAACCCCGGGGGTGTGCCGCCCTTCCCCGGAAAAAAAATGCCCATTCAAAAAAAACCAATTTTTTTTGGGCCACCGCACACTGGGTTCGGGGCGCGATGCCACAGGCGGCGCACTATAACCGATACGGGAAGGATCAAGACATATCGGATCCAAATCTTGAGTAGTATGCCCGCCTTAAGTGTTTCAATTGGTGGAGTTTAAGCGTGCGCATCGGGGTGGACGTCGGCGGGACCAACACGGACGCGGTCATCATGGAGGGACAGCGCGTCCTTTCCTCCCACAAGGCACCGACCACCACCGGCCTGAGCGACGGCATCGTCAACGCAATCAGCACCGTGTTGGCTCAATCCGGCGTCGAGGCGCCGGATGTCAAGCAGGTGATGATCGGAACCACCCAGTTCACCAATGCGTTCGTCGAGCGCCGGGGGCTGCTGCCGGTGGGCATCCTGCGAATCGCACTGCCGTCGTCGCGGGGGATTTTGCCCCTCAGTGATTGGCCCGAAGGCATCGCCCAGGCGGTCAACGGCCAGCAGCATCTGATTCGCGGGGGCTACCGATTCGACGGGAGCATCGCCGACCCACTCGACGAATCCGGGATTGCCAGTGCCGCAAGGGCGATGCGGGACGCCGGATTGCAGACCGTGGCGATAACGGGCCTGTTCTCGCCGGTGAACGCAGCCATGGAACTGCGGGCTAGGGAAATAGTCCAAGATGAGGCACCGGACCTTGCCATCACGCTTTCCTCCAAGATCGGGCGCATGGGCATTCTCGAACGGGAGAATGCGGCGGTCATGAACGCGAGCCTTGCCCAGCTGTCTCGTGAAGTGATCCGCTCGTTCAGCAACGCCCTCAAGCAGCTGAAGATCGCGGCACCCTTCTTCATCAGCCAGAACGACGGTACGCTGATGAAGGCCGAAACGGTGGCGCAGTATCCGGTGCTCACCTTTGCTTCGGGGCCGACCAACAGCATCCGCGGGGCCGCTTGTCTCTCGGGGCTGGACAACGCGCTCGTCGTGGACATCGGTGGCACCACGACCGACATCGGCGTTTTGGTGAACGGGTTTCCGCGGGAGTCGTCGCTCACGGTGCGCGTTGGCGGCGTGCGCACCAATTTCAGAATGCCTGATGTGCTGGCCCTTGGTCTGGGCGGCGGTTCCTTGGTGAGGACCAACGGGACCGAGGTCCACATCGGGCCCGAATCGCTTGGCTACCGGCTCACCCGCGAGGCTTTGGCATTTGGCGGTCAGACGCTGTGCGCCACGGATCTGGCAGTTGCCGGCGGCTACGCGAATCTTGGCGACCGATCATTGGTCAAGCCGCTGTCAGCGCAGGCCACGGAGGCGGGCATCGAGCGCATTCACGAGATCCTCGCCGACGGCGTGGACCGGATGAAGACCAATGCTGCGCCAGTGCCCCTAGTGCTGGTCGGCGGCGGCTCCGTTTTGGTCCGAGACGACATTCCGGGCACTTCCGAGATGATCGTTCCCGAGCATGCTGGCGTTGCCAATGCCATCGGCGCCTCGATCGCGCAGATCAGCGGCGAGACCGACCGGATCTTCGCCTACGAGGCGACTGGCCGCGAGTCCGCCCTGGAAACAGCCCTGGAGGAGGCGAGAACCCAGGCCATCGAGATGGGTGCCGACGCCGACTCGCTGGAGACGGTTGACATAGAGGAGGTGCCGCTGGCCTACATGCCTGGAGGGGCGGTGCGCATCCGCGTCAAGGTGGCCGGCGACCTGGCGGGCGATCATCGCCTTGCCTCCCCTCGGTGCGGTAGCTGAACCATGCGAATCGGAACGGACGATCTGCTGGACATCGCCACGGGCGCAGCCTTCTTGGGCACGGGCGGCGGCGGCGATCCCTATGTCGGCTGGCTGCTGGCCATGAACGCGATCGAGCAGCATGGGATGCCGACAGTCGTTGATGTGGATGCACTGGATGACGACGCGCAAGTCATCACCATCGCGATGCTTGGCGTGCCGACCGTGCTCGGCGAGAAGGCCGCTTGCGGCGGCGATGTCGATTTGGCCGTGAAGCGCCTTGAGCAGCGGCTGGGTCGCGCGGCCGACGCCCTGATCGGCATCGAGATCGGTGGCGTCAATTCGCTCTTGCCGGTGATGGCGGCGGCCAGACTGGGGTTGCCCTTGATTGATGCCGACGGGATGGGCCGCGCCTTCCCGGAATTGCAAATGACCACCTTCAACGTCGGCGGCGTGTCCAGCACGCCCTTGGCGGTGGTGGACGACCATCTCACGTCCTTGGTCATCGATGCCGACGATGCCAAATCAGCGGAAGATCTGGTGCGGGTTGCTTCGGTGCAGCTTGGGTGCAGCGTCGTGCTCTCAAGCTACCCGATGTCCGGGAGCGAAGTGAAGCGCACGGCCGTCCGAGGCACGCTCACGCTCGCTCGCGACCTGGGGCGAACGCTCGCCCGAGGCCGCAGGGAAGGGGATCCTGTGCAAATGCTGGTGGACTTCCTGCGCACCACACCCTACTACAACCACTGCAGGATCCTGTTTGACGGCAAGGTGCGGGACATGCGCCGGGAGACTAAACTGGGATTCTCCATCGGGCATTGCGAACTGGCGGCGTTGGACGGCTCGGATTCCATGATGGAGATCGCCTTCCAGAACGAGCACCTCATCGCACGGCAGGACGGCCAGGTGAAGGCGTTGGTGCCCGACCTGATCTGCTTGGTGGACCGGGAAACGGGCGAGCCGATTCCGGTGGATGGCCTGAAGTACGGCCAGCGGCTCAAGGTG
>JAPPIX010000015.1:0-3294 GCA_028820495.1 Gammaproteobacteria bacterium | reverse complement strand
GGCGCGTTGGGCAGCCGATTGGGGCTGTGGGGCATCGGCACTGGCATTCAGTTTTTGCGGGTCGGCGGCTGGCTTGCGGTCATCGGGGCGTTGGTCGCCATCGTTGCCGTGGCCGTCGCTTGGCGGCGGCGCCTGCCCAAGGATCTGGGCGCCTCGGCTGTTGGTCTGGTCATTTGCCTGTTGGCGGCCACCTACGTGGGGCAGCTGCAGTACAGCTTCGCGACGGTTCCGCCGATCCACCACGTTTCCACCGATACTGAGGATCCGCCGCCATTCATTGAAATCGCTGGGTTGCGGGGCACCGGCTCCAATTCGCTGGACTTTGACGCCGAAACCACCGCCCCCCTGCAGGAGGAGGTCTATCCCTGGGTTGTGCCGCTGACGATGCCGGCGCCGCCCGAGGCAGCCTTCGCCGAATCTCTCGCCGCGCTGCAAGGCATGGGGCTTGAAATCGTCGCCGAGCATCCGCAGCACGGCCTGATCGAAGCCACCGCCACGACCTTCTGGTTCGGCTTCAAGGATGATGTGGCGGTTCGGGTGCGTCCCCACCCGCAAGGCGCCCTGGTCGATGTGCGCAGCGTATCCCGGGTCGGGAGGAGCGATGGCGGCGTCAACGCCAAACGCATCGGCGAGATCTTGCGGCGCCTGTCCGCCGAGGATCAGTGAACGGGCAAGGACGGGGTGGGCTCATGACAGCTTGGTGGTCTCGAACGATTCTGTTCGCTGCCATGGCAGGGGCAGCGCTGTTGCCCATCGCCGCGTTGGGTTCCCGGTTTGGCCTGTGGAACTGGGAAACGGGGATCGCGATTCTGCTGCTCGGCAGTGCGCTGGCGGTGGTTGGAACGGCCAGCGCAGTGGCCGCCGTGCTCGTCGCCCGGCGCCGGCGCTTGCCGCGCGACCTGCGTGCCTGTGCCATCGGGTTGACAATCGGCGTGTTGTCGATCGCCTACTTGGGGATGCAGTTGCTGCGGGTCCTGTCGGTGCCGCCGATCCACCACGTTTCCACCGATGTCGAGGAGCCGCCGCCATTCATAGCGGTCGATTCGCTACGTGCGTCACTGGGCGGCGGGCAGTTCAACACCCTGGCCTTCGACGCCGAGACAATCGCCCCACTGCAGGCGGAGGCCTTTCCGTGGGTGGCGCCGCTGACCTTGCAAGCGGATCCCGAGGCAGCCTTCGCCGAAGTGCGCGCCGCGCTGCGGGACCTGGGGATGGAGATCGTGGCTGAGCATCCGCCGCTCGGCTTGATCGAGGCCACCGCCACCACGTTTTGGTTCGGCTTCAAGGATGACGTGGCGGTGCGGGTGCGGCCGCATCCCCAAGGCGCCCTGATTGACGTGCGCAGCGTGTCCCGGGTCGGGGTGAGCGACATGGGCACCAATGCCGAGCGCATCGGCGAGATTTTGCGGCGCCTGTCCGGCGAGGATCAGTGATCCGGCTGACCGCGTGGCTCGCGCTCTGCGCCGCCTTGGGGGCGGCACTGGCGGTCGCTGCCGAACCGAGCGGATCGGAAGGTCCATTCTATTCGCCAAGCCTGAATGCCCCGCCGGCCAAGCACCTCTATTGGGGCGATACCCACGTCCACACCAACCTGTCGCCGGACGCCGCGGCGGGCGGCAACGTCCGCTTCGGGCACGACGAGCTGTACCGGCTGGCCAGGGGCGATGCGGTAGCCGCCCACAACGGCCGCCCGGTTAAGCTGAATCGGCCACTGGACTTCTTGGTAGCTGCCGACCACGCCGAGTACATGGGCCTGTTTCCGGCCTTGGAGGCTGGGGATGCCCGGCTGTTGGCCACCGCAATCGGCCAGCGCTGGCATGCCATGCACGAGGCTGGCCCGGAGCAGGCCGCCCAAATTCTAGTGGAGTTCGGCGAAGCGCTGAGCAGCCGCAAGGACTTGCTGCAAAACCCGGCCTACAACAAGTCGGTATGGCAGATCGTCACCGAGCAGGCGGAGCGCTACAACGAGCCGGGTCGATTCACCGCCTTGATTGGTTATGAGTGGTCTTCGGGCCGGGGCGGCGGCAACATGCACCGCATCGTCGTCTTCCAAGACGGCGCGGAGCGAGCCGGACAGGTGGTGCCCTTCAGTTCCTTCGATGGCGACCGGCCCCGGGAGCTGTGGCGGTTTCTGGCCGACTACGAGGCCCGCACTGGCGGCCGGGCGCTGGCCATCCCCCATAACAGCAACGTAAGCGCTGGGTTGATGTTCGCCCTCACCGACTCCGACGGCGAGGCCATCACGGCGGACTACGCACGGCTGCGGGCACGCTGGGAGCCCCTGCTGGAAGTGACCCAATTCAAGGGCGACAGCGAGACCCATCCCTACGTGTCGCCAAACGATGAGTTTGCCGACTATGAATCCTGGGACCGTTTCGCCGGATTCAGCGCGAGTCGCCCCCATGAGGATGCGATGTTCGCCGCCGAATACGCCCGCCCGGCGCTCAGAACAGGGCTGGCGCTGCTGGAGGACGTTGGTGTCAACCCCTACAAGTTCGGCCTCATCGGCAGCACCGACTCCCACACCGGCATCCCGTCGGCTGATGAAAACAACTTTTGGGGCAAGTTTAGCTGGCATGAGCCGAGCGCCGAGCGGGCCTTGGAGCCGTTCGTCAACATTCCCGACATCGTGCAACTGGAATGGGAATTGGCCGCTTCGGGATACGCGGCCGTCTGGGCCGAGGCCAACACCCGCGAGTCCATCTTCGCTGCCCTCGCCCGCAAGGAGACCTACGCCAGCACCGGGCCGCGCCTGAGCCTGCGCTTCTTTGGCGGCTGGAACTTTGAGGCCGCGGATCTCGAACGGCCCGATTGGGTCGCGGCAGGTTACGCCCACGGGGTGCCCATGGGCGGCGATCTTCCCCCGCGGCAGCAGGATGTGGCGCCCAGCTTCATGGTGCAGGCCTTGAAGGATCCCTTGGGCGCGAACCTGGACCGGGTGCAAATTGTCAAGGGCTGGCTGCAGGACAACGGCGAGACCGCGGAGCGGGTGTACGACCTGGCTCTGTCGGATGGGCGCCGGGTGGACGCCGAGACTGGCAAGGCGCCGCCCGTGGGCAGCACGGTGGACGTGGCGACGGCCACCTACGGCAACTCGATTGGCGCGGCGGCGTTGCAAACCGTTTGGCGGGATCCGGACTTTCATCCTGCCCAAGCCGCCTTCTATTATGTGCGGGTGCTGGAGATTCCAACACCGCGTTGGACGGCCTTCGACGCCGCCTTCTTCCAGACCCGCATGCCGCCGGAGGTTCCCCTCACCACTCAAGAGCGGGCTTACAGCTCGCCGATCTGGTA
>JAPPIX010000408.1 GCA_028820495.1 Gammaproteobacteria bacterium | reverse complement strand
TGGCGCCGGCAGCATGGACATGCCGCCATCTATGACGAACTCCTGGGCGGTGATGAAGGCGGATTCGTCCGACGCCAGGAACACCACCAAATCGGCGATGTTCCTTGGTGTGCCCAGCACGCCTGCCTCGGCTGGGAGCGGCCCCTCTGGCGGTTGGGGAGCGTCCACTGCGACGTCACCCGCCTGGGCCCCGAAGTTCTGCACCATCGGCGTATTGATGATCCCGGGATGGATCGAATTGCATCGAATCCGGTACCCGGACTCCAAGCAATGGGCGGCGATGGAACGGGACATGCCCTCGATGGCGCCCTTGGCGGCGGCGTAGCTGACGACCCCGCTGTAAGCCAGCTTGGAGACCACCGACGCCATGTTGATGATCGAGCCGCCACCGCTCGCAGCCATCAAGGGGATGGCGTACTGGCTGCCGAGGAAGGTGCCATCGGCCATCACGGTCATTTGCGCTTGGTATTGGGCGTAAGTCTGGCTTTCGATGCTGCCGGGCAGCACGATGCCGGCGTTGTTGACCAAAACGTGCAAGGCGCCGAAATCGCGCTGGATTTCGTCGATGATGGTCTGCCAGCGCGCTTCGTCGGTGACATCCTGCGGCTTGAAGACCCCGCCTATGTCATCCGCGACCGCTTGGCCACCGGCTTCGTCCACATCGGTCAACACCACCCGCGCCCCTTCGGCAGCGAGCGCCCGAGCGTCAGCTTCGCCAAGGCCCTTGGCACCCCCCGTAACCAACGCCACCTTACCTGCCACACGTTCTGCCATCGACTTAACCTCCCAGCTTTAACGGAAAAGGGCCGATTATCTGGGCAAAGCCGGGCAGACGCAAAAGGCGCTGGGGTATACTTTTGTTTTTTCCCAAGCCAATTCCCGCATGAGCGAACTGAGCTATCCCTACGCTGACCATCCGGCCCCCGGCACCACGCAGGAGGTGGCCGACGGCGTGCGCTGGCTGACGATGCCCATGCCGGGTTCGCTTTCGCACATCAACCTGTACCTGCTCGAGGACAACGGCGGCTGGTGGGTGGTCGATACCGGGCTGAGCATCAAGGAGACCGGCCAGTGGTGGCGGGAGGTGTTCAGCCACGAGCTGGGCGGACGGCCGGTGAAGGGGGTGATCTGCACCCACATGCACCCCGACCACATCGGCCAGTCGAAGATGATCACCGACGAGTACCGGTGCCCGCTTTACATGACCCGGGCCGAGTACTACCAAGCCCGGGCCTTCGCCAACACTGGCGGCGGCCACCACAGCTCCTGGCTGGGCCAGGAATTCTATGCGCGCGCCGGCATGCCCCGCTCCTACTTGGAGGATTTGGCCACCGCGTGGGGGCAGCGCAGCAAGGAAGGCATGTCCATGCCGGAAATGCCCAGCGGCTACCACCGGCTGCGGGACGGCGACGTGCTCACCATCGGCCATCATGACTGGCGCGTGGTGGTCGGCTCCGGCCATTCCCCGGAACACGCCTGCCTGTACTGCGCCGCCCTCAAGGTAATGATTTCAGGGGATCAGATACTGCCGATCATCACGTCCAACGTGAGCGTCCACCCGACCGAGCCGGACGCCAATCCGCTGAAGGTGTGGATGGAGTCCCATGACCGCTTTCTCAGCACGCCCGATGACACGCTCGTGTTGCCAGCCCACAACCTGCCCTTCCTCGGCATTCGCAAGCGGCTGCGTGACCTTATCAGCCATCACGAGGACCGCATGCTGGCCATCGAGGAGCACTGCGTGGAACCGGCCCTCGCCCGGGACCTGCTGCCGGTGCTCTTCGCCCGCAAACTCGACCCGCGCCAGATGATGATGGCCTTGGGCGAGGCCATTGCCCATCTGCATCTGCTGATGCACCGCAACCGCATCGAGCGCTCCCTGCACGAGGACGGCCAGTACCGCTTCACCTCCATCGACCCCGACCTCCCCCGCCGCGCCCACCCGGACGCCCACGACGCGCCCGACGACGGCCCGATCATGGTCTGATGGCGGTCGCCTCCGACCCGGCCTTCAAGCGCAAGGTCGCCCGAATTGCCTTCAATACCCTAAAGTGGGGGCGCGACCACGTGCCGCCTGGGGCGCGCACGCTGATCGGCGCACTGCTGATGGTCGGCGGTGTCTTCGGTTTCCTGCCGATCCTCGGCTTCTGGATGTTTCCGCTGGGCTTGGCCTTCGCGGCCCTCGACTTCCCGCCCGCCCGCCGCTGGCTGGACGCACGAATGGTTCGACTGCAGCGCGTTGCTGCCGGCGGCTAGCCCACGTCCAGCCAATAGCCGCCGCCGTCAAGCCGCTTCACGTGTCCCGCAGAGGGAGTGGCGAAGTGGGTGCCAATGATCAGAGTGTCATCGCCTGCGTGCCGTTCGAGCAGGGCTTCGCGGGTGGCCCGGCCTTGGGCTTGGTCGGTGTCGGCGGTGCTGCACCACTCGGTGCGGGTCATTTGGCAGGGGTGGTGGATGCAATCGCCGGTGATCAGGGCCTGCTGACCAGTTGATGCGATCTCAACGCTGACGTGGCCTGGGGTGTGGCCGGGGGTTGGCCGCAGCCGCACCTCATCGCACAGCACATGGTCGCATGCCACGAAGTTCATGAGCCCCGCATCGACGACGGGGCGCACGGAGTCGGTCAGCACCGGTCCGTAGACGGCGTCATCGCCTTGGGCATCCCAAAAAGCCCACTCGCTTTCGGCCACTAGGTAGCGCGCGTTGGGAAACGTGGGCCGCCACTCGCCGTCCACCAACATGGTGTTCCAGCCTACATGATCGACGTGCAGATGGGTGCAGAGCACGGTGTCGATGGAGTCCCGCGGGTAGCCGGCAGCGGCGATGTCGTCCAGGAAGGCGGTTTGCAGATGGCTCCAGGCGGGGATGTTGCGCTCCTTGTCGTTGCCGATGCAGGTGTCCACGATGATGCGCCGCTCCCCGGTATCGACGATGAGCGCGTGAATGCTCATGATGAGGTCTCCCGCCTCGTTCATGAAGTGCGGTGCGAGCCACTCAAGGGGCAGGCAGGCCTCCGGGGTGGCATCCGGCAGAATGAACTGGCTGCCGCCGGCAACCTCCATTTCGACGATGCGGGTTATGCGGACATCTCCAACTTGCCACTGATTCATCAGGCTGTTCTCCTCTGGGATTGGATTGCGGAACTCAAGTTGCCCCTAAACAGGGCTTCATGCCCTGCCAGCACCGGGTTGGCAGCGGGGCGATGCGCCATCTTGCCAGTTGCAGGCGTTCGTGCAAAGGTTTCGCATACCGAAAAAGCTATGGAGCAAACCCATCATGGGACTTCGCGACGCCATCTCCACACTGGTCCAAGTACCCGCCCTGCTGGCGCTCAAGAAGGAGCTCAAACCGCGCCCCTACACCGACAAGGACTGCTTCGCCCGTCAAGTGGAGTCCAATGCCGTCCGCTTTGGCGAGCGCACCGCGATTGTCTTTGAAGGCCGCTCGGTCACATGGGCGCAATTCAATGCGCTGGCCAATCGCTACGCCAATCACCTGGCGAGCCAAGGCGTCGTGCGCGGCGACGTGGTGAGTGTGGTGATGGAGAATCGCATCGAGTTCTTGGCCGTGACCGTGGCGCTGAACAAGCTCGGCGCGACGGCGGGCTTCATCAACACCAACCTGCGCGGCAGGCCCCTGGTCCACTGCATCACGGTCACCGAGTCCAAGAAGTGCGTCTTTGGCGAGGAACTCGCGCCTGCCCTGGCGGAAGTCAAGAGCGAGTTGCCGCTCGCTGAAGGCCGGGACTACCTCTTCGTGCCGGACGGCGGCGAGGCGGCCGCGCCCAACTGGGCGGCTGATCTTGACGCCGAGAGCGCCGCCGTCAGCGCCGACAATCCGCCCACGACTGCGGAGAACACCTTGGGTGACACCGCCATGTACCTGTTCACCTCCGGCACGACGGGTCTGCCCAAGGCGGCGGTGATGTCCAACCGCCGGTATCTCGCCAGTGCCGCCATGTCACACAAAGCGGGATTGAAATGCACCGAAAAGGACCGGCTCTACATCTGCCTGCCCCTCTATCACGGCACCGGCCTGTTGGTCGGCTGTGGCGCGGCCTTCGGCTCGGGTGCCAGCCTATTCATCCGGCGCAAGTTCTCGGCCAGCAATTTCCTGGCCGACGTGCGCGAGCACCAGACCACCTGCCTCGTGTACATCGGCGAGCTATGCCGCTACTTGATGAACACGCCAGCGGCGGCGGACGATCACCAGAACCCCCTCAAGCACATGATTGGCAATGGCCTGCGCCCGGATGTCTGGCTACCCTTCAAGCAACGCTTCGGCATCAAGCGGATTACCGAGTTCTACGGTGCCAGTGAGGGCAACGTGGCCTTCGCCAACCTGCTGAACAAGGATCAGACCGTTGGCATGACAGCCTCCGAAGTCGCCCTAGTGGCATACGACGTGGACGCCGACGAGATCGTCAAGGACGATGCCGGCCGCTGCATCCGGGCAGAGCCTGGCGAGCCGGGGCTGCTGCTTGGCCAAATCAACGAGGAGGCGGCTTTCGAGGGCTACACCAACCCCGAAGCCACGGAGAGGAAAATACTGCGCAACGCCTTCGAGGACGGCGACGCTTGGTTCAACACGGGCGATCTCCTCCGTGAAGTGGATGCAGGGTTCACCCTCGGCTATCCACATTATCAATTCGTGGATCGGGTGGGCGACACCTTCCGCTGGAAGTCGGAAAACGTCTCCACCAACGAAGTGGGCGAAATCATCAACGGCTTCGGCGGCATCCAATTCTGCAACGTCTATGGCGTGGAGGTGCCCGGCACCGACGGCCGGGCTGGCATGGCGGCGCTGGTGCTCGAGCCGGGCATGGCGGCGCTCGACACCGAGGCCTTCTCCCGCTACGTCACCAGCGAACTCCCCGCCTACGCCCGCCCGGTCTTTCTGCGGGTGCAGTCCGACATCGACGTCACCGGCACCTTCAAGATGCTCAAGGGCCATCTGAGGAAAGAAGGCTACGACCTGAGTCAGGTCGCGGAGCGGCTGTACGTGATGAAGCCGGGCTCAACCGCCTACGAACGGCTCGATCAACCGTTCGCGAACCGGATTAGGGCGGGCGAAGCCGGGTATTGATCGGACGCCTACTCCTCGATGGCTGACGCGATCTTTGCATAGCGGTCGAGCATCGGCAGCACCACGTCGGCCGCGGCCGGCGGCAGGCCGAAGACCACGCGGTTGAAGCCCGTCTCGAAAAGGGATTCAGCCAAGCCCTGTTCGGGGCCGACGCCGAAGATGGTGAAGTCCGGCTCGCCGGTGCGTTCGGCCTGTGCCCAAGCGTCTCGGGTGGCCTGGACGCCCGCTGCATAGTCAACGGCCCCGGAGGCTGCGGCCCGGGCGGCGTCCTGGTAGATCGGGAACCAACCATCGCCGTACTCGGCAATGCGCCGCCATGTCCAGCGGGAGGACGCGCCCAGCAACACCTTCGGGCCACCCGGCTGTGCCGGTTTGGGGTAGGACCAGATCGGGTCGAAATCCACGAATTCGCCGTGGAATTCCGCTTCCTCATCCGACCAGATGCGCCGCATGGCCAATACCCGTTCACGGAGAACTTTCCAGCGGTTGGCGAACTCGACGCCGTGGTTGCCCATTTCCTCCGCGTTCCAGCCCGCACCCACGCCAAGCAGCAGCCGCCCGCCGGACAAATGGTCCAATGTGGCGGCCTGCTTGGCCATCAAGATGGGATCCCGTTCAGTGACCAAGCTGATGCCGGTGCCCAAGCGCAGCGTCTTGGTAACCGATGCCGCCATGCCGAGGGCCACAAAGGGATCGTGGGTGTGCCAATACGCCTTGGGCAAGTCGCTGCCGCCCGGCCAGGGTGAGAGGCGGCTTGTGGGTATGTGGGTGTGCTCTGGAAAGAACAGCGCGTCGAACCCCCGCTCCTCCGCCGCTTGGGCGAGCCGTGTCGGCTCGATGGCGTAGTCGGTCGGGAACATGACCAATCCAAATGCGGCCATGGTGGCAGTCCTTGGGAAAATTCAAGAAAAAGAAAAAACTGGGGCAACAAGCAGTTCTAGATTCTGAACTTCGACATCAGCAAGTCCCGGTAAACCTCATACTTGGGGTACTGCTCCTCGGTCAGGAGCTCGCTCATTTGCTCGTCCATGCGACGCTTGAGCTTGTTGGTCCGGGATTTCATTTTGCGATCCATGTTGGTGACGTTGTTGCGGCGCATCAGGTTGTTGAACG
>JAPPIX010000095.1 GCA_028820495.1 Gammaproteobacteria bacterium | reverse complement strand
CGACAAAGCGTTTGTTAATCCGCCGCCGCTTTCAGTATGGTGGCTGGTTCATACCCCAAGGAAGCCCGCCCCATGACTGCGGCCATCGACGCCATCAACTTCGCGACCCTCGATACCGAGCCGTTTTATTTGCCCATCGGCGACGAAGTGGCGCTGTTCGAGGCTGCCTACGCGGCGCGGCTGCCGGTGTTGCTTAAAGGTCCGACGGGGTGCGGCAAGACCCGCTTCATCGAGCACATGGCCTGGCGGCTCTACCGACAGCGGCGCAAGGCCCTGGAAGTGCCATTGGTCACCATTTCCTGCCACGAGGACCTGACCGCCACCGACTTGGTGGGGCGCTACCTGCTCAAGGGCGATGAGACCCTGTGGAGCGATGGCCCGCTGACCCGGGCCGTGCGCACCGGCGCAATCTGCTACCTTGATGAGATCGTCGAGGCGCGCAAGGACACCACCGTGCTCATCCACTCGCTGACCGACCACCGGCGCATCCTGCCCATCGACAAGACCGGCGAACTGGTCTCCGCGCACGGCGACTTCCTGCTGGTCATCTCCTACAACCCCGGCTACCAGAGCATTCTCAAGGATCTCAAGCACAGCACCCGGCAGCGCTTCGTGAGCCTCGACTTCGACTATCCCGGGCGGGAGCGGGAGGCCGAGATCATCGCCCGGGAGGCGCATGTGGACGAGTCCCTGGCCGAACGCTTGGCCGTGATTGGCGAGAAGGTGCGCAATCTTGGCGAGCATGGATTCGAGGAGGGGGTGAGCACCCGGCTGCTGATCTACGCCGCCCAGCTCATCCGCAACGGCATCGAAGCCCGCCGCGCCGCCGACATCGCCTTGGTCGCTGCCGTGTCCGACGACCGCACGGTGCAAGCCGCCTTGGCGGACATCGTCGATACGGTGCTGCCAGCCACTGACCCGTGATCGCGCTAGCCGATGTCGAGCAGCCCCTGGCGCTGTTCGCGGAGGGCATGAACGGCGCCTACCTGCACATCAAGACCAGCGACGCCTTGAACGCTGGCCCCGCCGACGCCGTGCAAACGCGGGACACCCTCTATTTGCCCGAAGCCATCGACGCCGTTGAACCGGGCATCTACCGGGCGCTCGCCCTGCAGCCGATTGCTCGGCGGGAGTTCGGCGGCATCGGCTTTGAAATGAGCACGGCTTATGCGCGCCTGCCAACCTTGGATCGGTTGCCGAAACCCCAAGCGCTGTCCCGGCCCAGCGATCGCTGGCTGTTCTACCATCACTTCCCCAACCCACGCTTGGCCGCCGAACTGTTTGAAGCTTTCGAGCGGGTGCGCATCGACGCTGCCATGTGCCGCGCCTATCCCGGCATCAGGCCCCACCTCGGCGCTTGCCACCAATACTTGCATGGCTCGGGGCTGGTCATCAGCCCGGTGGCGCGGTCGCTGCTGCGCTTTCAACTCGGTGAGCCCGACACCGATGCCATGAGCCAGGTCCTGCATCCCTTGGCCAAGGGTTTGCTGGCGCCGAGCGCAGACATCTACGACGCCGCAGCCGCCACCCAGAGTGCGTTTCTCCTGCTCGGCGCCGAACCGGGCGAAGCATTGGAAGACGCACTGACGCTCGAAGCCACCGCCGCCGAGTGGGCCGAACGGGAAGCCCGCCTGGAGGATTGGGAGGAGGAGCTGCGCCAGGCGGACGGCCACCTGCTAGCGGTGGAGATGTTGGAAAGCGAGCAGTTGGAAGCCACCCGCACCGAGGGCGGCGGCGGCGAAGTTCGCGAGGATGAACTGGACATCAAACGCATCAAGGCCGAACGGGACCAACTGGCGCGGCGCATCGGCCTGGAGCGCTCTGCCGTGCGCGATGCGCTGGGCGACGAGGATGCCGGTGCGCGCAGCTACCGATACGACGAGTGGGACTTCCACCGCCACGGCTACCGCCGCAACTGGTGCCGCCTGTTCGAGCAAACCCTAAACCCCCAGGACGATGCGGACCTGGATGCCATCCGCCAAGCCATCAGCGCTTGGCGCCGCCAAGCCCAGCAGCCCTTGGAGCAGATCAAGCCCCAAGGCTACCGCCGCTGCTGGGCGCTTCCCGACGGCGATGAAATCGACCTCAACGCCGTGGTCGCCGCCCGCCAGGACTTGAGAGCGGGCCGCTCGCCCAGCGAACGGCTCTACAGCCGCCGGGAGAAGGTGCACCGCGACGTGTGCGCCGCGCTGCTGGTGGATCTATCCGCCTCCACCGACGACCCGGTGGAGGATGATCCGCCCGCACCTGCACCGCCATCCGATTCGAACGGCCATTCGGCGCGCCCGACGCCCAACCTGCGCGACCCCTACGAGGACGACAGCACCCTCTGGTCCGGCGTCAGCGAGTCACCCGCGCCGCCCAAGCGGCGCATCATCGACGTGCAAAAGGAGGCCGCCGGTGTCCTCGCCGCCGCCCTCGAACGGCTGGGCGACAGCTACGGCATCTACGGCTTCTCCGGATACGGACGCGACTGCGTGGAGTTCTATGTCGCCAAGGACCTGCGCCAGACCCTCAACGCCCGCACCTTGGCCGCCATCGCCGCCATGCAGCCCAAGCGCAGCACCCGCATGGGGCCGGCCATCCGTCACGCGGTCCGCAAGCTCAACGAATCCGGCAACGCCCTGAAGGTGCTGCTCATCATCAGCGACGGCTTTCCCCAGGACTGCGACTACGGCCCGGTGCGCGGCGACCACGAATATGGCCTGCACGACACCGCCAAGGCGCTCGCCGAAGCCGCGAGCAAGGGCATCGAAACCTTCTGCGTGACCGTGGACCGCTCCGGCCACGACTACTTGAAGCGCATGTGCCCCCAAGCCCGCTACGCAGTGATCGAGGAAGTGGAGGACCTGCCGGAGGCCCTGACCAAGGTCTATGCGGCATTGACGGGGTAACCCACTCGCTCCTTGCGATGGAAAGCGTGTTCCAAGGGCCCCAATCGAGGGCGGGACGCCCTCGCTCCAAGGCGCTTCGCCCGTTCCTGGCGTCATCCCCCGGAGCGAGGGCATCTTGCCCTCGATTTGCTTCCCGGGAGCTTGCAATGGCTCGGCCGATGGGCAAACCTTCGCCGCAGCGCTTGAACGTCAGGACAGCGAATTGCGTTTTCTGGAGGTCATCAGCGGCTGGGTCAACCGCTATTTCTCCAACGAGGAGGCCATCTACCTAGTCGCCCTGTTGGTGGTGGGATTTCTCGTGCTGTTCACCTTGGGCGGCGTGCTGGCCCCGGTGCTCACCGGCTTGGTGCTGGCCTTCCTGCTGCAGGGGCTGGTCAAGCAGCTCGTGGATTGGCGGGTGCCCGAGGCTGGTGCGGTGTGGTTGGCCTTCCTGCTGTTCATCGGCGTCCTGACCGCGCTGGCGCTGTTCGTCGCGCCGCTGGTCTGGCAGCAGCTCCGCGCCTTGGTGGAGGCCCTGCCGGGCCTCGTGGGTCGCGGACGGGAAGCCGCCGGCGATCTCGCGCTAGCCTTCCCGGAGCTGCTTACCGAAGCCCAGATCACCCAGTGGCTGGAAGCGGCCACCAACCAAGTCGGCAGCATTGGCGCATCCGCCCTGGAAGCCTTGGTGGCCAACCTGTCGTCCATGGTGGGCATCCTAATCTACTTGGTGCTGGTGCCCATCTCGGTGTTCTTCTTTCTCAAGGACCGGCGCCGGATCATCGGTTGGCTGCTCTCCGCACTGCCCAGGAAGCGCTCGCTCATCCAGCGCGTTGGCGAAGAGATGAACCAGCAGCTCGCCAACTACGTGCGCGGCAAGTTCATCGAAATCCTCATCGTCGGCTTCGTCACCTTTGTCACCTTCACCCTGCTGGGCCTGAACTACGCCGCTCTGTTGGGCGTGCTGGTCGGCGTCTCGGTGCTGATTCCCTTCGTCGGCGCGGCGGTGGTCACCATTCCGGTGGCCTTGGTGGGCATCATTCAGTTTGGTTGGTCTTGGGAGCTGGCTTACGTCATGGCCGCCTACGGCATCATTCAAGCGCTGGATGGCAACGTGCTTGTGCCGCTGCTGTTCTCCGAAGCCGTGGACCTGCACCCGATCACCATCATCGTCGCCGTACTGGCCTTCGGCGGCTTGTGGGGCGTCTGGGGCGTGTTCTTCGCCATCCCCTTGGCCACGCTGATCAAAGCCATCATCAATGCTTGGCCGCGGGAGATGGGCGTCGGGGAAGCGGGCAGCCCGCCTCCAGTTTGAATCCGAGTGACGATCTATGGAGCTTGAGAAGGCCAGTAACGGCGATGCTGAACAGTCCATGACCCATAGACTGAGAAACCTTGCGCCTGCTAACTGGGGAGAGGCTGATTTGAAGGCACTCCAGGTGCGCATCGCCACAGGTTTGGAACAGGCTAGATCCGGCGACTTTGCTGAGGGAGATGGCGAGCAGGCTGTGCGCCGTGCGTTTGCTGCGGCACGGATGCGCCGTCAAGGCATCACGACTGGGCAGAGATCAGGGCGTCTGACTGGAGGCGGATGAAGGTAGCGGTCCGGTTTGGCCCTCGCCGTCAACCGGAGGCCAAACCGGCGGGCGCCCAGCCTTCACCCAAGCCCGGGTGAGCGGGAAGTTGTGGTATTCGTAGTCTGCCGTCGGCGGTGGCCTGGACGGGTCGTGGCCCCACTGGTTCAGCCAAGGCGCGAAGGTGAACGCCGCGCCGTCGAAGGCCGTCCAGAAGCACCTCACCATGTCGTAGATGGAGATTCCTCCCCGTCCGAACAGGTCCGGGAACTCAGTTCGGGGCATGCCGGTCAGCGCCCACTCCAGGGTAGTGGTGAACCGCTCATCGAAGATGCCCGCTCGCAACGCGGCGCGGAACTCGGGCTCCGACACGCGCAAATCGTGGTTCAAGCCTGCGCAGTGCTTGCGGATGAAGTAGCCGACGATGCCGCGGGCGTCCTCCGTGTCCGCCCACTCGGGAACGCAGCGCAGTGCGGGACGGTCAAACCGGGCGAGGGGCAGCAAAGGCTCCTTCATCACCGGATCGTCCCATTGGCTGCAGTTGTCCGGCATCACGCAGTTTTTTTCGACCATGACGTCGAGGGGAAGACCGGCGTGGGAAAGGCCTGTTGGAATTTGGGGCGTCACGTCAGCTACCCGCGCTTGGGCTGGGAGAGTCATCATATTCGATGCGGCGCGTATCGGGAATGGTGTGCAGGTTCACTTCCAAGATGGCTTGCCCCACGGTTTGGGGAAGCCCATGCATTGGGATATCAAAGCGGGGGTTGATGATCGGCTTCCTGTCCCTTTTGTACAAATCGGGCGGAGCATCCAGATACGCCTTTGCAGCCATGACACGAAACTCGTCACTCATACAGTTGAGAACCCGTAGCAGCGCATCTGGTTCAACGTGTGCACAGATAGCGAAGTCGTAAACGTCCCGAATCGGGGGCGTGTCGTGGCTTGTGCCTGTGAGCAGGTGGGCAATGACGGCGCGTCCGGCAACCTTGCCCCGCATGATGTCGTTGAGGCTCTGGGAAGGCGTTCCAGTGGGTCTTATCGGGGGGCCTGTGGTGTGCTCCTCGAAAGACAGGCAGTGCAGCGAGAAGGGCATCCCATCCGGCAAGTCTCCTGCCACCAGCCATGCGTCCTCGTCGAGCTTTTCGCCCACCCGCCGAATCTTGGCCCCCAATTCACGCTCGGCAAAGCCTGCGAATTTGGCCGGGGTTCCAACCGGCAAGCTTTCCACAACCGATCGGGGCAAGGCGAAGTCCAGGTCCGTTGAGTCGCGATGGTCCCAAAGCGCCGCCAAAACCGTGCCCCCGCCCAGCATGGCTTCCGGAATCGGGTAGCGATTGAGCGCTTCAGCCAGCAAGGCAAAACCGCCCTGCATGTGGGCGGGAAGCTCGATTTCATCCGCTTGGGGCATGGCCATCCCGCATTTGCTGATGAGGCGGATATTAGCCCAATTGGTCGGCCGCGACGGCCACGGCTGCCGAAAACCCACCTTCGGGCTGATCCCAAAACAGCGCGAGAAACACGTTGAAATACAGTTGTTACACGGCTAGAGTTGGCTCCGACCAAGGGGTAGGCCGTGCTTCGTTCCTGCACGGCTTGTTCGGGAAGTAACCAGTTTTTCCTTGTAAGGGGGGAATGGATCATGTTGAGACCGCTTTTTTCCACCATCATCGCGGGGCTGCTGCTGGCTCCGGTGGCCGCGTTCGCCCAGGAGGCGGATGAGGACGGCGAGGGCCAGCGCACGGGTCGGCAAATCGAAGAGGTTGTCGTCACCGCCGAGCGGCGCGAGTCCACCGTGCAGGACACCGCCATCTCCATTACCGCCTTCACCGGCGAGTTCATCGAGGACTTCGGGCTGCGCAACCAGGAGGACCTGCAGAACTACCTGCCGGC
>JAPPIX010000404.1 GCA_028820495.1 Gammaproteobacteria bacterium | reverse complement strand
TGACGAAGTGGCTCATGCTCTCGAAAGTTGGGCAACTCGTGCAACATCCGGGTTAGGCAGGGACGGCGGGGCATCCGAACACACCGCGATTCTCATTTTGGCTTTGTCGTATTGTCGAGGGAAGCTCCCCAGAGCGAGGGCGTCCCTCCCTCGATGGAATCCCCGGCACAAGTCGAGGGCGCACACGCGCACCTTCGGTGCGTGTCGGTTCGTTATGCCCTCGCTCCAGAGGAGTCCTTAGTAGGTCCTCCGCCGACGTTTCCTTCGGGTGCCCCAGGCGAATGGCAGCAGACTGGCGAGGCAGGCCGCCACCAGCCAGCCGTCGCCGAAGCGGCTGTAGGGTGTGTTTCCAGCCATGATCCAGAAGTTGCCAGTCAGCACCCCAGGCTCGAATTGAGGAAGACGCTCCCGCACTTGTCCACGATGATCGACGATGGCCGTTACGCCGTTGCTGGCGGCTCGTAGCAGCCAACGGCCGTTCTCCAGTGCCCGCGCTTGGGCGATTTGCAGATGCTGCAACGGGCCGATGCTGCGTCCGAACCAAGTGTCGTTGGTGATGGTCAGGATCAGGCCCGCATCCGCAGCGCTGGTTCGCGTCAGGTTGGCGTAGGCGATTTCGTAGCAGATGGCCATCGCCGCCCGATCCTCGCCCAAGGTGAGGGGAGGCTGCTGCCAAGGCCCGGGCGCGGCCCTGGACATGGGCAGGTCAAAGAACCCGATCAGTCCGCGCAGGGTGCTCTCGAACGGAACGTAGTCGCCGAACGGCACCAGACGCCGCTTGACGTAGCGGCCATCGCCTTGGCCAATGGCGATGGCCGCGTTTTGGAATTGGTAATCCCCATCCGCTGCCGTTTCCACGCTGGGAACGCCCAGCACCAGGCTGGTGCCTGACGCTTGGCCGCGCTCGCCCCAACGTTGCAGCCAAGGCGCCGCTTCATGTTCGAATAAGGTGATGGCGGCCTCCGGCCAAAGGATCAGATCCCGGCCCCAGTGCGGTTCGGTCAAGTCCTGGTAGCGGTTGATGATGGGCATTCGGTTTTCGCGATTCCACTTCACCGCCTGATCGACGTTGCCCTGCACCAGCGCGGCGGACCGCGTCGCTTGCGGTTCCACCCACTGCGCTGCGGAGAGCGCCAGACCGATCAGCCAGGGCATGGCGGCGATGGCGGCGGAGGCGGCGCGAACGGCGGGAGGATGCTTGTCGAACAGCGCTGAGACCAGGAAGCAGGCCGTCACGACGATGCCAAGGCTCGCTAAGCTCACGCCACCGACCGGCAGCAAGTTCGCCAGTGGCGTCTGCAAGTGGCCATATCCTGGATAGAGCCAAGGAAAGCCAGTGAGAAACCAGGTCAGAACCCATTCAAAGGCCACCCAACTGGCGGCAAAAAGCCAAGCGTTGGACAGCCCTGCCGATCGCTGGCACACGCCCGATTGGGGTGCGATCCGCAGCCAGGCGTACAGCCTGGCGTGGGCCAAGGTGAACAACGACAGCCCGGCAACAAAGATGAGCACGAGAAAGGTGGCCAAGGGGGGCGATGCATTGCCGTAGGTGTGAATGCTCACGTACACCCAGCTCACGCCGACGCCGAACTTGCCAAGGCCGTAGGCAAACCCCAAGGCCCAAGCTGGTGCCGCCCGGCGGTTGAGCAGCCAGAACCAGCCGCCGATCGACACCAGCCCCAGCGGCCACCAGTCGAAGGGCGCCAAGGTCAAGGGCAGCAGCGCCCCGCAGGCTAGGGCGGCGAGCAGGGTCAGGGCCTTCGGCAAGAGTAGTGCTCTGGCTCACCGCCGCCAGGGCGGCACGCCGTCCCAATCAAAGGGCTCGATGCCGTGGTCGCAGAGTTGCCAGACGCTGGCGGAGGCGGAGCCGTCCTTGAGATCAAGAAAGCCGATGGTGCCGAATTGGGTGTCGTAATTGTGCGGATAGGTGGCCGAGCCGGGATTGACGCAGAGCACCCCGTCGATGGTGGCGATGCGCTCAACGTGGGTGTCGCCGGAAACGATGACATCGGGCTTGCGCTCCGGGAAGAAGCGCTCGATCCAGCGGGCCAGGGTGAAGTTGGGAGGACGCTCCGGCACCGGCACGTAGTGGGTCAGGCCCACCCACAAGCCTTCCAGTTCCAGCAGCCAGGCCGGCTTCACCCGTGCGTCCTCGGGCTGCACCGGGCGGCCGCCGCTGCCGTCCTCGCCGTTGCCTCGGGCGGCATAGACCGGGGCGACGCGCTCCAGCTCGTCGAGCACCCAGAATTCGTGGATGTCGCCGCCGTGGAAGATGGCGTCAACACCCGCGAAGGCGTCGAACACTTGCGGCCAGAGGAACTTGGCGGCTTCCGGCAGGTGGGTGTCGGAAATCAGGCCGATCTTGATGAGAGTGCTCCTATGGTAAAGCGCGTGTCGGAAATCAGGCCGATTTTAATTGGCGTGCTCCTTCAGGAAGGCGATTGTTTGTTGCCGGGCGCTGGCCACGGCGTCGCCCTCCTTCCAGTCCTCGATGAGCGTTGCGTTGACAGCCAGCGCAGCGACTTCGCGAGATATGGCTTCGGGATGGTAGATGTCGTTGCCTTTCAGGACCAGCAGCGGGGTGGTCACGGTAGCGGTGAACTCGCGGGAGACGTTGAACAGAAAGTCGCCGCCGTACATGTTTTCCCGAAATGCGGCCCAAGCGCTCGCGTCCACCTCCGGGCGCTGCGGCTGCAGTTCGGCCGCCCAGCCGTCGTACATTTGGTAGAACGCGTCACGATTGTCCTCCAAGCCGATGGGTTGGAAGAGGACCGCGGCCGCCACCCGCTCCGGTGCCGCCTCGATCAGGCCCATGGCGTAGGCGCCGCCGATGCACATGCCGGCGACTAGGAAGCGCTCCGCGCCCAGGTGCTCCATCAGCCCGAGTTGATCCTGAGCGTAGCTCGCCCAGGAGTCCTCCGCCGTTACCGGGGCGCTGGACTGCCCGGCGTTGCGCTGGTCCATGGCGATGACCCGGAAATCGTTCGATAGATGCTCGATCGGATTCCAAGGCGCATTGGCCCAGACCGGAGCGGCGGACTTCATGCCGCCGGGGGCGATGAGCAGTACGGGGAAGCCGTCCGCAGGACCGGACTCCTCGTAGTGGATGTTGATGGCTCCGCTCTGAAAGTTGGGCATGCGCAGGTTCCTTTTTGCTGGCGTTCGTCGCGGCCGTTCAGTTCAGCCGCCTTTTCGGCTATTTTGGGGCCAGTTTAACGCCGCAAGGACAGTGATTCGACCATGCTGGATTGGGAAAGGCTTAAGGATTGCGCCAATGCTGACGGCGAGTTCCGGCTGCATGCGCGCTTTTGGACGGGGACGCTGAAGATCGCGAACGGGCCGCACAGCACCCGCATCGACATGCGCGACGGCGCGATCAGCGCCATTGAACCCTGGTTCGCGAGCTTGGCGGGCGATCTGTCGGTCAGCGCGCCGGCCGCGGAATGGGAGGCCCTGCTGGCCCCGACCCCGCAACCCTTCTACCAAGACCTCTACGCGGCGACGGTCCACCACGGCTTCACCGCCACGGGCAATCGAACGCACTTTTGCGCCTACTATCCCGCTTTGCGGCGCTTGGTTGAACTGATGCGGGACGTGAAGAACTCGGAGGCATAAGCTATGCAGGCAAGACTGGAATCCATCGTCGGCCGCTACCTGAACGCGCCGATCAACGGGGACGAATACCGCATCTACTTCGAGGAGGCGGGCAGCGGCATACCACTGTTGCTGCAGCACACGGCTGGGGCCGATGGCCGGCAGTGGCGCTTCGTGCTGGAGGATGAGGAGTTGCAGGCCCGCTTCCGCATGATCGCCTACGATTTGCCCTATCACGGCAAGTCCGTGCCCCCAACCGGCAAGGCTTGGTGGCGCGAGGAGTACCGCCTGACCAAGGACTTCTTCATGCGCGTTCCGGTCATGCTGGCCGACGCCCTCGGCTGTGACAGCCCGGCCTACATGGGCAGCTCCATTGGCGGCCACTTGGCAGTGGACCTCGCCCTGCATCACGGTGACCGCTTCCGTGCCGTGGTTGGCCTCGAAGCCTCGGCCTACACGCCGGGCGGCTTCATCGATGAGTTCTACCATCCGGAGATTTCCAACGACTTCAAGGCCAGCCTGATGTACGGCCTGATGGCGCCGACCAGCCCGGAGGCGCTGCGCCACGAGACCCGCTGGGTTTACAGCCAAGGCGCCCCGGCGGTCTTCAAGGGCGACCTTTACTACTACTCCATCGACCACGACCTGCGCGAGGAAGCGGCCCGCATCGACACCAACCAATGCTCGGTGGACATCCTGAACGGGGAGTATGACTGGAGCGGCACCCCGGAACTCGGCGCCGAACTGGCGGCCATGATCCCCGGCGCCCGCTACCGCACCATGAAGGGCCTCGGACACTTCCCCATGAGCGAGAACCCCGAGGCCTTCCTGCGCGAGATCAAGCCGGTGCTCGGGCGCATCGCCGATCGGTACGGGGCTGCCTAGCGCTTCGCCATGCGCCAGCGAAGCACGGCGTACAGCAACCAAGCGGGCAGGCTGAGCACGGCTGCGTAAACGGCAATTCCGATGGGGCCGAGCAGGCCCGCGACTATCGATGCCGCCGCAGTGATTGGCGCGAGCACCGCAAATGTGACCCAAGCCATGCGCGGGCGCTGCAGCCCATGGATCAGTCGGCAAGCGAAGGCGAGCGGCAACCCGAACGGTGCCGTCACCAACAAGGACGGGAGGGCGCTTAGCAAGGCCGTCGGGTCGCTGGGAAAGGATAGGCCGCGCAAAAGGGTTATGACCAAGATGCCGAGCGGCAGCCAAGCCAAGGCCAACGCCATGAAGATTGCACGTTGCCGCTTGGTGGGCGGCTCAGGCGTTGCGGACGCGGCACCTTGATTGGACATGTCGGCCTCCAAAGTTGGCAATGTCGGATTCACCCGAACACTGGCTACCATCGGCAATCTGAATGCTACCTGAATGCAGCACAAGGGCGCCTTCCGGAGATGTGATGGTCAAGGAGATTTCTGAGCCAATAGGGATCACCGAGACTTAACCGGCAAGGCGCCTACCTCAAGCCAGGCTCCGCACCGCCCTTGATGTGCCGAGCAGAGCCACCACGGCCAGCGCGAAGACCCCGCCCGCCACTTGCAGCGCCACCGCCACGTTGACCTGCTCGGCGATGAGGCTAATGGGGATGACGCCTAGGGGCATCAGCCCGTGGGACATCATGTCGATGCTGAGCACTCGCCCACGCATCGCGGGTTTGATGCTGGTCTGCAGCAGCCCGCGGTTGAGGGACATGTTCCAGGAACTGAGCCAGCCGACCAAGGCGACCGCGGCCACCGCCCAAAGTTGGCTGTCCGCAGTCCCCACCAAGGCGGTAGCGCCGGCCCAGGCGATGCTGGTGCCGATCAGCCATCGTCCCTTGCCGCGCAGTTCGCCCATGGTCGCCATCATCAATGAGCCGACGATGGCGCCGATGCCCATCGCCGACATCAACAGGCCAAGGTCGTCCGCGCCGCCGCTCAGGATGTCTTCGTTGTAGGCAGGCAGCAGCGTGTTGATCGGCATGCCGAACAGGAAAGGCACGATGGAGAGCAGGATGAGGCCGAGCACCGGCGGATTGTCCCAGATGTAACGCATGCCGTCGGCGATGTCGCGCAACGGGTGCTGGTCCTCCGCCCGCGCGCTCGGGCGCGTCGGCGCCACCCGCCACATCGCCAAGGACGACGCCAGGTACAGGGTTGCGATCATGAAGTAAACGATGCCGACGCCGAAGTGGGAGGTGGTGTCGCCGCCAGCTATCCAGGCGATGAGGAATCCGGCCATGGCGGGGCCGAGGATGCGTGATAAGTTCCAACTCGTGGTCGTCAGGCCCATCGCCGTGAAGATCAACCGCTCCGGCACCAGCTCCGGCACCATGGCTTGGCGGGCGGGCATCGACAGCGCCAGCACGGTGCCGTTGAAGAAGCCGAACCAGATGAAGTCCCAGAAGTCCACTTGGCCGGCGAGGATGATGACGCCGAGCAGGATCGTCGCCACGCTGTTCAAGCCTTGGGCCAGCATGATGATGCCGCGCTTGGGCACCCGGTCCGCCATGACGCCGCCCAGGAGGGCGAAGGCCACCAAGGGAATCATGAACGACAGCGTCACCCAGGCCAGGTCCAGGGCGGAGGACGTCAACGCATAGACCAGCCACCCACGGGCGACGATCTGCATGTTCATGGCGAACGACGAGGCGAGGCTGCCGATCCAGAGCCAGCGAAAGTCCGCCAGCGCCAGCGCCGTGCCCAAGTCACGGGTGGCCAATAGAGGACTCTAGGCGTTGCGGATGGTCAGTCCCCCATCCACGGGCAGGGCCACGCCGGTGATG
>JAPPIX010000392.1 GCA_028820495.1 Gammaproteobacteria bacterium | reverse complement strand
GAGGAGTTTCATGGCCGACTACAGCGTTTTCACCTCCGAGTCCGTCTCCGAAGGCCATCCGGACAAGGTGGCGGACCAGCTATCCGATGCCGTCCTCGACGCCATGATCGACCAGGATCCCAACTCCCGGGTGGCCTGCGAGACGCTCATCAAGACCGATCTGGTGGTGTTGGCCGGGGAGATTCGCTCCGACGCTGAAGTGGACATCGAGGCGCTGGTGCGCCAAGTGATCGCCGACATCGGCTATTCCGACTTCGACAGCGGCTTCAACCTGGATCAGTGCCGCATCGTCAATGAACTCGGCCAGCAGTCGGCGGACATCGCCATGGGCGTCGATGCGAGCGCCGAGAAGGAGCAGGGCGCCGGCGACCAGGGCCTGATGTTTGGCTACGCCAACAGCGACACCGACGTGCTCATGCCGGCCCCGATCACCTTCGCCCACCGCTTGGTGCGCCAGCAGGCCCAAGTGCGCCGCAACGGCCTCGACTTCCTGCGCCCGGATGCCAAGAGCCAACTCAGCTTCCGCTACGGCAGCGACGGCAAGCCCTTGGGCCTGGAGGCCGTGGTGCTGTCCACCCAGCATGCCCCTGACGTCACCCAGGCGCGTTTGCGCGAAGCGGTGATGGAGGAGATCATCAAGCCGGTGCTGCCGGCCAACTGGCTGTCCCGCGACACCCGCTACCACATCAACCCGACCGGCAACTTCGTCATCGGCGGCCCGGTCGGCGACTGCGGCCTGACCGGGCGCAAGATCATCGTCGATACCTACGGCGGCATGGCCCGCCACGGCGGCGGCGCCTTTTCCGGCAAGGACCCGTCCAAGGTGGACCGTTCGGCGGCCTACGCGGCCCGCTACGTGGCCAAGAACATCGTCGCCGCCGGGTTGGCCGAGCGCTGCGAAATCCAGGTCAGCTACGCCATCGGCGTGGCCGAACCCACGTCCATCAGCATCGACACCTTTGGCACCGGCGAGCTGGCCGATGACCGCATCGTCGAGTTGGTGAAGGCTCTCTTCGACTTGCGCCCCCGCGGCCTGATCGAAATGCTCGACCTGAAGCGGCCCATTTACCGCGACACCGCCGCCTACGGCCACTTCGGGCGCTCCGAGGACGCCTTCACTTGGGAGCGCACCGATCGGGCCGAGGCGCTGGCCGACCACTTGTAGCCGCCGTCTCCCACTACACCCGCAGTGGGCGCCCAAAGATCACCGCCGCGGGTCCACTTGGCCGATGCCCGGCAGTCCAACGTCGTATTGGGCGTTGCGGCGTCCCATCACCTGGTGCGCGTACGGCGGCTGCGGCAAGGTGACCCCGTCGAGGTCTTCGACGGCGAGGGCCGGATCTGGTCTGCCGTGTTGGACGATGCCAGCGCCCAGGCTTGCGCGCTCAACATCGGCCCCCTGCTCAGCGAAACGGTGCCGCCCAAGGTGCGCGTCGAACTGGCGGTGGCCTTGATCAAAGGCGATGCCATGGACCGCATGCTGCGGGCGGCGACCGAACTCGGCGTGGACGACATCCGGCCGCTGCTGAGCGGGCGCAGCCAACTGGGCCGGGAGCGCGCCGACGGGCGCCGCGAACACTGGCGGCGCATTCTCATCAGTGCGGCTGAGCAGTGCCGCCGCGCCCACCTGCCGCAATTGCATCCCGCGCTGGGGTTCGACGATTTTCTCGATCAATCCGACCCCACCGATTGCCTGCTGCTGCGCCCCGGCGCCCCGCCCCTGCCGATGCGCCTGCCGCACCGCAGCAGCACCCTGCTGATCGGCCCGGAAGGCGGTTGGACCGATGCCGAAGTCAAGCGAACCGAGCAGCTCGGCATCCGCGCCTTCAGCCTGGGCAACTTGATCCTGCGGGCCGAAACCGCACCCGTGGCAGCCTTGGCCGCCCTGCGCCACGCCTGGGCCTGGCGCTAAGCCGCCCTCGCAACGGCTCCCGGGATTCCAATCGAGGGCAGGATGCCCTCGCTCCGATGCGCCCCGCCCGCGGCCCAAGCGTCGTCCCCCGGGCCGAAGCGTTTTCCCCCGGAGCGAGGGCGTCCCGTCCTCGATTGGGCCGCTGGAAGGCCCTCGCTTCGGGACGTCTCGCCCGACCCTGGCGTCACCCCCCTCGCTTTACCGTAGCAAACTGACCTTCAAGCGTTCCAAACCAAGGTCCGTATAATGCGATTTCCCCACCCGCCCCGTTGAAACCTTCCAATTCGAGATCGCCCATGACCCGAATCGCCTTCCTGATGGACCCCTTGGACAGCCTTTCGCTCAAGAAGGACTCCACCTTGTCCATGATTCGCGCCGCGCAGCAGCGGGGCTGGGAGGTCGCCTTCCTCGAGCAGAAGGACCTGCTGCTGCAGGACGGCGAGATCAGGCTGTTCGCGAGCCCCATGCGCCTGAACGAACCGTTCGCCAGCAGCCTCGACCCGGCGGATGCGGCGGCGCTGAAAGCCGACGGGACGGGCTGGCACAGCCTCGGGGAAGCGCAGCTTGAGCGGGCCGGTGCCTTCGACGTGATCATGATGCGCAAGGATCCCCCCTTCGACATGGAATACGTGTACAGCACCTACTTGCTGGAACGGGCCGAATTGGATGGCGCGCTAGTGGTCAACCGGCCCCAGGCCCTGCGCGACTGCAACGAGAAGTTCTTCGCCACCCATTTCCCGCAATGCTGCCCGCCGTTGATCGTCAGCCGCCGCTATGACGCGCTGCGCGCCTTCCAGCGCCAGCACGGCAACGTGGTGTTCAAGCGCCTCGACGGCATGGGCGGCATGTCGGTGTTCCGGGTGATGGCGGGCGACCCCAACCTCGGCGTCATCCTCGAGACCCTGACCGACGGCGGCCGGGAGCAGATCATGGGCCAGATCTTCCTGCCCGAGATCGCCGAGGGGGACAAGCGCATCCTCATGATCGACGGTGAGCCCCTGCCGTACGCGCTGGCCCGCATTCCCATGGCGGGAGAGTCCCGCGGCAACCTCGCCGCCGGCGGCGCCGGCGTCGGCCGCGAACTGACTGAGCGGGATCGCTGGATCGCCGCCCAGCTCGGCCCCTCGCTCCGTGAGCGCGGCCTGCTCTTCGTCGGCATCGACGTGATCGGCGACCACCTCACCGAGGTCAACGTGACTTGCCCCACCTGCATCCGCGAGCTCGATGCCCAGTTTGACCTGGACATCGCCCAAAGCCTGCTCGATGCCGTCGCTCGCCATCTCACCTGAGGCGCCCCTCGCAGCGCCCGTCGCTCCCCCAGCGCGGGAGCGGTTTGGCTTTGCGCTGTTTCTCGCCCTCTGCCTGCATGCGATCCTGATCCTGGGCATGACGTTCACGCCACCGGAGCGCACCGTCCCAAGCCGACCGCTGGAAGTGGTTTTGGTCGGGCCCGCCGGGACGGCGGAGTCCGAGCGAGCGGCACCGGGAGCACCGGCCAGCGATCCCGGCGAGACCGCCCCGGTTGAGCTAGCGGACGCGCAGCCACCCGTGGCGCAGGCGCCGAGGCCAGTGGCGCAAGCGCCGAGGCCGGCGGCGCAGACGCCGCTCCAAGCCGAACCCTACGACCCGCCGAGCCCGATTGCGGATGCCGCGCCGCCAGCCCAGCCGCAGCGCCGCAACTTCGCCGCGCTCAGCGGCGAAATCGCTGCCCTGGGGTTGGCCATGGCCAACGAGGACGCCGCTGGTGCCGGGGCGCCCAGAGTCAGGCAGCTATCGAGCCTGGCCGACAAGAGCGCGGTCGAAGCCGCCTACCTTGCGATGTGGCGGGCGCGGGTGGAGCGCATCGGCACGGCCAACTACCCCGGCAATGGCGTGGCCGGCGAACTGCGCATGCAGGTGGTCATCCGCGACGACGGCGTCCTGCTTGATGCCCGCATCATCGAACCTTCCGGCGTGGCGCCCGTGGACGCCGCCGCCCTGCGCATCGTCCGGCTGGCGGCACCCTTCGCCCAGTTCCCGGTGGAGATGCGCAAATCCTACGACCAACTCCAAATCACCCGCACCTGGCGATTCTCCCGCACCGGCGCCCGCCTCGGCGACTGATCCGGAATTCGCTTGTGCAACGGGCAAGGAAACTGCGAAGATCAGGGCCTGAACCCGGAGCCTTCAATGGATCTGAAAAACCACTTTCTCATCGCCATGCCCAACCAGAGCGGCAGTTACTTCGGCAACACCATCACCTACCTGTGCGAGCACAATGAAGAGGGTGCAATGGGGCTGATGATCAACCGGCCCATGGAGCTGTCGGTGAGCGACCTGATGGAGCAAACCGGGTTCAGCGGCTCATCCGCCTTGGCGGACGCGCCGGTGCTTGAGGGCGGGCCGGTGTCGCCGGAGCAGGGCTTCGTCATGCACTCCGACGACGGCGGCTTCAGCGCCTCCAAGGACATTGGCCAAGGCTTGCGGCTGACCACCAGCCGGGAGGTGCTGGCGGCCATTGCCAAGGATCGGGGGCCGTACCACTATCTCATCGCCTTGGGCTACGCAGGCTGGGGGCCGCAGCAGCTTGAACGGGAGCTGGCCGACAGCGCTTGGCTGACCTGCCCGGCCAACAACGAGATACTCTTCGACGTGCCCTTTGAAGACCGCATTGACGCGGCCGCCCGGCTGCTCGGCTTCGACTTCCGCCTGATGTCCGGCCAAATGGGCGATGCCTGAAACGGTGCTGGCCATCGATTTCGGCCTCAAGCAATTCGGCCTCGCCGTCGGCCAAACCGTCTCCCGCACCGCCACCCCCCTTGGCGCCATTGACGCCCGCGACGGGGTCCCGGACTGGCGCCTGCTCGACGCCGCCATCGGCGAATGGCAGCCGAACCGCCTGCTGGTGGGCTTGCCGCTGAACATGGACGGCACCCAGAGCGAGATGGCCGAACGGGCGCAGCGCTTCGCCGCCACCCTGCGCAACCGCCATGGGCAACCGGTGGATCTGATCGACGAACGCTTGACCACCCGTGAGGCAAAGCGCCTGCAGCCGGACGGCGACGGCCACTCGGTCGCCGCCGCCTTGATCGCGGAAACTTGGCTGACCGAGGCGCCCTAGAACCCAGCCCCGTCCCGGGCGCTGCGCGCCGCCGCTTCCCGGCTGATCAGGCCGGTGTCCACGAGCTGGCGCAGGTGCTGGTCCAGGGTCTGCATGCCGGCGGCGCGGCCGGATTGCATGGCCGAGTAGAGTTGGGCGATCTTGTCCTCGCGCACGAGGTGACGCACCGCGCTGGTGCCGACCATGATTTCATGGGCGGCGACCCGGCCGCCGCCTTGGCGCTTAATGAGCGTTTGCGCGATGACGGCCTGCAGGGATTCGGCCAGCATCGAGCGCACCAGGCTCTTCTCGCCGGCGGGAAACACGTCCACCACTCGGTTGATGGTCCCGGCGGCGGAGGGCGTGTGCAGGGTGCCGAACACCAGGTGCCCGGTCTCGGCGGCGGTCAGCGCTAGGCTGATCGTCTCCCGGTCGCGCATCTCGCCCACCATGATGATGTCCGGATCCTCCCGCAGCGCCGCCCGCAGCGCCTCGGCAAAGCCCGGCGTGTGGCGGTGCGCCTCGCGTTGGTGGACCAAGCAGTTCTTGGCGGGGTGAACGAACTCGATCGGGTCCTCGATGGTCAGAATGTGGGAGCGGCGCTCGGTGTTGATGAAGTCGATCATCGCGGCGAGGGTGGTGCTCTTGCCGGACCCGGTGGCGCCGGTGACCAGCACCAGCCCCCGGGGCGCCTGGCAAAGCCGCTTAAAGATGTCGCCGAACCCCAGGCCGCCGAGGCTCGGCACCTCGGAAGGCACGGTGCGGAAGGCCGCCGCCGGCCCCCGGCGATGATGGAAGGCGTTGACCCGGAAGCGCGAAACACCGGGCAGCTCGATTGCGAAGTCCGCTTCGACGCTGGCGGCAAAGGCTTGGCGCTGCGCCTCGTTCATCAACGCCGTGATGGCTTCGAGCACTTCGCCGCCTTCGAGGGTTGCCCCGTCAAGGGGTAGAAGGTCGCCGTCCAGGCGCGCCATGGGCGGCAGCCCAGCGCTGACGTGCAGGTCTGAAGCCCCCCGTTCGACGGCCAACTCGAGCAACCCTTGCAAATTCATATCCGCTTTCCTGTTCGTTCGAGGTGTGTAGGCCTATTGTTTTGAGTTGGCCAGCCAAAGTCTGTACGTTATTTCCCACACGCCCGTAAGACATTGGCGGTTCGGTTGGCTAACGGCATTCCCAGCAATCTTGAGGCGGTGCGCGAGCGCATTGCCCGCGCCGCCGCCGCGCACGGGCGCGCCCCGGAGAGCGTCACCCTGATTGCCGTCTCCAAGACCAAGCCCGCCGCCGCCATTGCCGAGGCGCACCGCGCCGGGCAGCTCGACTTCGGCGAAAACTACGCCCAGGAAGCCGCCGCCAAGATCGAGGCCTTGGCTGGCC
>JAPPIX010000320.1:4632-6387 GCA_028820495.1 Gammaproteobacteria bacterium | reverse complement strand
TGCGCGACCGCGCCTTGCCCGGAACGCTCCCGCTGCCACTGATGCGACATTATCAGCTTGAAGGAGCACTAAGCCCCGGGCGGAAGGCGCCGCCTCGTGCCCGGCAACAGCGGCTTCAGCCACCGCGGGCGCCGCTTTGCAAGTTGAAGGTTGTGAAGACGCTATCCGGGAGGGTCAGGTCGAACTCCGCTTCCATGTACTCCATCTCGGTGTAGTGGTCCGCCTCGTCGAGCTTCGACATGCGCATGCGGGCCGCCAGCAGACGGCCGCCGAGGTTCTTGATCTCCAAGGTCTCCAACCGCTTCAATGCGATCATGTCCTGGTCGTAGAAGGTTTGGGAGAGAATGATGTAGTCGTCGCGCAGCACCCACTCCTCCTTGCCCCAAACCACGGGCGCATCGTCGTGGGGGCGGGCGTCGATGCGATAAACGGCGCGCCCGTCCCCATCTTCGCTGACCTCAGCGATCTCAAGGTCGTAGTAGTTGAGCACGTCATCGGTGCGCGACAGGTCGCTGTAGGAAAAGTCCGAACCGGCCCAACTCTGCGACATCAGGCTGAACGGCAGGCGCACCACGCGGTTGAGCTTGGGGGTGAAGGTCCACATCTTCTCGCCGTCGCGCAAGGTGGCATTGCCGGCGTCCCGGGCCGGTGCGGTGAAGCGGATCAAGGCGTCGGTGCGTCCCCGGGTCCAACCCACCAAGGCCGAGCGGCGCTCCCATTCGGGACGATGGACCAGCATGGCCATCTCGACGTAGGAGGTCAGGCCCCGGTTGAGGTCGATGGCGGCGGCAATCAGCGCGTATGGGTCCGGCCCAGCCTCGGGGGCAATGGTCGGCGCGGCCTCATCCTCCGCTGCCGCCGAAGCGCCCGCAGCCAGCAATTGCGCCAAAACCATGGCAAGCAGCCGCCTCATAGCCAATGTCCACGATCGTACGACGCCGCACCTTAACACGGCGTGGCCGGATTTGAATCAGGGCCTTGAATTCAACAGTTCCAGTGCTCTTTCGTGCAAGGCCGGATCGCCGCTGGCGAGGACGTTGCCGCCCATGGCGGCGTCGCCGCCGTCCCAAGCGGTCACTTGGCCTCCCGCGCCTTCGATGAGTGGAATCAGGGCCTGGATGTCGTAGGGCTTAAGCCCGGTCTCCACGGCGAGATCCACATGCCCCATGGCCAATGAAGCGAAGTGATAGCAGTCGCCGCCGTAACGGGTCATCCGGACCTGGGCGGACAGGGCAGCAAACCCGGCGGCCTCCGCCCCCGGCTTGAAGAGGTCTGGGCTGGTGGTGGCCAAGGTGGCGGAGCTGAGGTCAGCACAAGCCCGTACCGCCAACGGCTCCGGCTGCCCAGCACGCTCGTAGCCCGCCTGTTCGCCGTCCCCCCAAAAGGTCTCGTCCACAAAGGGCTGGCGCAGCACGCCGATGATGGGTCGCTGACCGTCGAACAAGGCGAGCAGCAAGCCCCAATGCAGCATGCCCGCAGCGAAGCCCCGGGTGCCATCGATCGGATCGATCACCCAAGTCAGGCCGTTGCCCGGCTGGTGCCCGAATTCCTCGCCGTACAAGCCGTGCTCTGGCCAAGCTGCGCTGATGGCCGCTCGAAGTGCCCGTTCGCAGGCGCGGTCGGCCTCGGTGACGGGATCAAAGGCACCTTCGCCAGCCTTGTTGCGCACCTGCATTGGCGTTCGAAACCAGCGCAACGCCTGCTGGCCCGCTTCTTCGGCCGCTTCGCGGGCAAACGCGAGCAGCGCCGCCCGCT
>JAPPIX010000320.1:2031-4532 GCA_028820495.1 Gammaproteobacteria bacterium | reverse complement strand
ATTGACAGCCAGCCACCGCACGGCACGCGTTCTGAAGGGCATCGACGCCATTGATGCCGACGCTTGGAACGGTTGCGCCAACCCACGGGGGGCGGTTTTCAATCCGTTTCTTTCCCACGAGTTTCTCCACGCCCTCGAAGCCGGCGGCAGCGCCACCGGCCGCACCGGCTGGCAGCCCTTCCACCTCGTGCTGAGCGAAGGCGAGCGGGTGGTTGGCTGCGTCCCCCTGTATCTCAAGGGACATTCCCAAGGCGAGTACGTTTTCGACCACGCCTGGGCCGAGGCGCTGCACCGCGCCGGCGGCAGCTACTATCCCAAGCTGCTGTCCAGCATTCCGTTCACGCCCGCCACCGGACGCCGCCTACTCTGCGCCGAACGAGACGGGGAGACCGAGGGGCAACTGCTCGACGCCTGCGCCGCGCTGGCGGAACAGGTCGAAGTCTCGTCGCTGCACATCAACTTCCTGCCCGAACGGCAGTGGCGCACCGCAGGCCAGCACGGTTATCTGCGGCGCATGGATCAGCAATTTCACTGGCACAACGCCAACTACGCCAGCTTCGATGGCTTCCTGGCCGACCTGTCCTCCAAGAAGCGCAAGAACCTACGACGCGAGCGACGCGAGGCCTTGGCGGACGACATCAGCATCGAGTGGGTGACCGGCACGGACCTGACGGAGGGCCACTGGGACGCCTTTCACGATTTCTACATGGATACCGGCGCCCGCAAATGGGGCTCGCCCTACTTAACCCGGCGCTTCTTCAGCCTGATCAACGAATCCCTGGCGGACCGCACCCTGTTGGTGATGTGCAAACGCAATGGCCGCTACATCGCCGGTGCGCTGAACTTCATCGGCGACGATGCGCTTTACGGGCGCAACTGGGGGTGCATCGAGGATCACCGCTTCCTGCACTTTGAAACTTGCTACTACCAAGCCATCGACTTCGCCATCGCCAACGGGCTGGCGCGGGTCGAAGCGGGCGCCCAAGGCCCGCACAAGGTGGTGCGCGGCTACCTGCCCCAGGCCACCTACAGCGCCCACTGGATTCGGGAGCCGGCCTTCCGCGACGCGGTGGCCCGCTTCCTGGATGCCGAACGCAGCCACGTCTCCCAGGACATCGATTGGATCGAGCGGCGCAGCCCCTTCAAGGCTGGCATCGACCTGAGCGCCATTCGGAGCGGCGCGTAGCCTGCGGCTACGCGTTTGAGTTGCTGCGCAACTCAGTGCTTAAGCGGAAGGGTCGTCAAGCAAGGGCCGCAGCCGGGTCACGTAGGCCTTGAGCCGGCGCGTGTTTTCCGGCCCCATGCGCAGCACCTGCTTTTGCAAGCCGCTCAAGGACTCGAGACGGGGATCCGCGTACAGGAACAGAACCTTCGGCTGCACCAGTTCAATATCCGCACCTTCAATGGGTTCGGGCACGGCCAAAATCCGATCGATGACGACGCCGAGGCCCGCTTGCGGGCCATCGGCACGGCCCAATTCGTTCAAGGCCTGGTCCAGCAGCGGATCCAGCAATCGAATGCAACCGGCTAAGCGCTCGGGGTCAATGGCCTCCAACTGATCCAGATAGGGGTCAAAGCGTGGGTAGCCGGACTCATCCATGAAGAAGCGCTCGCCTTCTTGGCGCACCGGGAACGCACCCAACGGCGGCAACAGTCCGCCCCGCTTGGGCGGCAGCTCGCCGCGGCTGGCGTTCTCGATCAGGACGGCCGCGCGGCGCACCAAGTTGTCGGCCACCACCCACGCCAACGGCAGGCAAACCGGGCTGGTTTGCGCGCGCACGAAGGCATCGCTCTCATCAAGCGGTGGCAAAGGCGGGATATCGGCCGCCGGTACTTCCGAGGGTTCGTCAACAGGGTCATCAACCGCCGGTTCAGCCTCTGCGGCTGGCGCCGCTTCGCCCACGTCGGGCACCGGCACAGGCGGCTGGCTTGGCTCCTCCGGAATGGGCAGGGGCTGCAACGGCTTAAGCTCGGGATCAGGCACCGGGGGCTCGCTGGGTGGCAACAAGCTTAACGCCAGCAGCACCGCAGCCAGCAGCGCTACGCCAAACAGAAAGCCCGCTGCCACACGAAGTTTGCTCATGGCCACATCCGGTAGTCCACTTGGGCAACCTACTGAAAATCAGGGCATTGAGCAAGCGCGAACCTTGGTGAGCAGCCATTCTCATTTTGTCGGAGCAAGGGCATAACGAACCGCAGGTTCGCGCCCTCGAAATGAACCGGGAAATCCATCAAGGGCAGGACGCCCTTATCCGGGGAGCTTCGCCTGACGCAACGAAAAAGCCAAAATGAGAATTGCTGCTTGGTGAGGAACCAGCCAGTCAGTCAGTCTTGCGCAATCAGCTGTCATATGGTATTTTGGCCTTCGTGCCGCGGCAGGGCGGTGGTCTCTTCGGGAGGGAATGAACATGCGGGAGGTGGTTTCCGGATTCCGGTGTTTCACGGCAAACGCGCTGTTGTTCCTGGCTTTCGGGAAGGGCAAACGTGATATAATCTCGCCG
>JAPPIX010000320.1:0-2021 GCA_028820495.1 Gammaproteobacteria bacterium | reverse complement strand
GCCGGGTCGCCGGGTCGCCGGGTCGCCGGGTCGCCGGGTCGCCGGGTCGCCGGGGATACTGTGTCCGCGTGACGGCCATGGGCATGTCGCCATGGCTGAATCGGTCGAGACGCGCGTCCTCCCCACCTGATTCCTCATCCAACGGTTTCGATCTTTCCGCTGGCCTGCTCGCCCTGCAGCCACTGGCCGGCGGCGCAGACGGAGCCGATCCTAGTCAGCCGCACTCCGGCCTAATCCACAATCTCGACAACGACCTCGCCTTGGCGTTCGCGACCGGCGGCGAGTGGCTACGCGGCAACAACGGGCGGACAGTGCGACAGAGCATTGAGGCCTGCTGGCTCCAATCTCCTCAAGGGGAACGTCCGCCATGACGAATTCCCTTATCGAAACGCGACCCGACTTACGACCACTCGGAGAGAACCAAATGCAACACCTAATTCCCAACGA
Organism: Gammaproteobacteria bacterium; assembly: GCA_028820495.1. Lineage (GTDB taxonomy): Bacteria > Pseudomonadota > Gammaproteobacteria > Pseudomonadales > Azotimanducaceae > Azophilus. The sequence continues at coordinate 1,574 of JAPPIX010000320.1, read as the reverse complement.
TCGCCGGCGGCGCGCTCCGGTGCTGGCGCTGGCGCTCATCGTTGTTGCCGGGCCCGCGCTGGCCCAGACGCTAACGCTGACGCTCACGCCCAGCAAGATTTGGTCCGATTCGCTCAACGGGCACACCGTCACGCTGATTCCGAAGAACGGGACGTTCTTCGCCGCGGGTAGCGGTGGCGGCGCAGACGCCTTCTCCAGTCCCGACGTAAGGACGTACGTGAACTCGGCCGATCTGGATGGCGACGGCAACATTCCCGATTCCGAGGTTCGGCTCAGCGCGACGGGCCTCGCGCTCATCACGCTGTCGGGCGCGCCGGCGGGGCTGACGATCAGCGCTGGCCGCCTGCTGGCCATTGACACTTCGGGATCGCACGGCAGATGGGGCCACCGTTCCGTCGAGATTGACCTCAGCTACAGCGGCAGCCCCATCACCGCCGACGATACGGTGACCGTCAACGTGGACGGCAAGCTGCTTCGGGGAAAGTCCTTCCGGCCTTCGGTTGCCGGACAGTCCGCCGACTTCACGATCACGGCGCAAGCGCCCATGACCGTGGTGAGCATCCGCTCCACGAACTACAGGATGAAGGAAGGCACCTTTGACTGGGTCTACTTGGACGTGGACGGCTCGCGAAGCACGGATATGACGGTGGGCATCGCCTGTACGGCCGGCACGGCTGGGACGGACGAATACACCTGCCCGAACAGCGTCACCGTCCCCGCCAACGCCATCTCGCACCGCTTCGTCATTCGAAGCAAAGAGGACGCGGCGAGCGAAAGTGACGAGACCTTCACGGTGGCCATCGACTCGGTGCCCCAAGGGGCGGTGATCGGCAGCCCGTCCTCGGCCACGGTGACCATCCTTGAAGTCCCACCCCTTTACCTGACGCTCACCCCCACTCAGATCCAGTCCGCTTCCCTCAACGGGCAGACCGTCACGCTGATTCCGAAGAACGGGACGTTCTTCGCCGCGGGTGGCAGCGGCGGCCGTGAAGGTGACGGCGACGGCAGGGCCAATCCCGATGCAAGGACGCTCGTGAACCCTGCCGATCTGAATGACAAGGACAACATTCCCGATTCCCAGGTTCGGCTCAGCGCGACGGGCCTCGCGCTCATCACGCTGTCGGGCGCGCCGGCGGGGCTGACGATCAGCGCTGGCCGCCTGCTGGCCATCGACGATTCAGAAACGCATGGCAGAGCTGGAGGGCACCGTTCCGTCGAGATTGACCTCAGCTACAGCGGCAGCCCCATCACCGCCGATGCTACGGTGACCGTCAACGTTGACGGGAGTCTGCTTCGAGGGGGACTAAGCCGACATTCCGTTCCCGGGCAATCCGGCGACTTCCAGGCCGTTGCCAGTCAATCCGCCTTCTTCAAGATCGAAAGGAAGCAAGGTGGTGGCGTCACGCCTCCCCCTCCGCCGCCTCCCTTGGACCCGCCCGACACTCAGGATCCTCCGGACACCCAGGACCCGCCCAACGACGGCGGCGGCTCCGGCGGGGGAGGCGGCTCGGGCGGCGGGGGCGGCTCCGGCGGCTCGTCGGCGGAGGTGCGCATCCTGCACGCCGAGCCTGCGG
>JAPPIX010000080.1 GCA_028820495.1 Gammaproteobacteria bacterium | reverse complement strand
GCGGCGGCGCCATCGGCAACCCGTTTGGCGGCGGCGTCTTGCTCGCCCCGCCCCGACGGCGCGTCGCGGCTGTCGAATCGGAAGTGTTCGGCGTGCTGAGTCTGCTCACTACCAGCCCTGACCCAGACGCCGCGTTCCGGACCCTGGACTGGGTGGCGGCCCAGATCGCTCCCGCGGCCACCGTGCCCGCGCGCGGGGCTTCGGCCGAGCAGTTGCGCGGCCAGGGTGGCTACGGTGACGCCGACGCCGGGGCGATCATGCAGGCGGTCCAGGCCGCCCGCGCCATCCCGGGACCCTACGCCTCGCCAATCAAGGGCGCCTTGCTGCAGCACGTGGACGGCCCGATGACCCTGGGCCAGGCGGACCCGGCGGAGGCGCTTTCGAATGCCGCCGCCGCCATCGACGAACTCCTTGAGCAGGACGCCCAAGAGGCTCTGTCCCAGACCGCCGGCGCGGGCATCCAGATAGGCGCCAGCAGCACCCAGGTCCGCGGCGGCTGACCCAGCGACACGACGACGACATCCGCAGGACCGTCGTCACCCGGGCGGCGTCACGGCTGGTAGGCCAGATCTGGAAACTCCGCCGCCGCCCGCACGAACCCTTCCCAGCCCTTGCGCGACACCGGCAGGTAGGGCCGGCGCGTCTCCCAGGTGGTTTCCACCAGGAACGGCGAGGCCGCCGACATGGCCTTGCCGATGATGCCGTGCAGGTTGCCGTCTTCCACCAGGTGGCGCTTGGCGATGCCGCCAAAGGCGTGCAGCCGCTCGTTGCGCCGCGCCGCCGCGTCCCAGTCGCCCCGCTCGATCTCGTCCCACCAATCCAGCATGAAGGTCGGGTTGTAGCCCGCCATCCACGAGTAGTTGCCGCGCGCGCCGTGCATGGCGAAGGCCGTCAGCACGTGCTCCCCGGCAAAGCAGCTCAGCTCCGGCGCCTGCCGACGCACGTCCATGAAACCGTCCACCCCCTACTGCACGTACTTGGCCCCAACCAGCTTCGGAAACTTCTCGGCCAGCGCCCGATATTCCGCGCCGCCCAGCACGTGCGGCTGCCGCGGCGTGTTGTATTGGATCAGGCCGAAGTCGTCAGGCACCGCGTCCGAGACGTCCTCCCAGAACCGGTCGAAGGAGGCCGGCGTCATCGGCATGAACACCGGATGCCCCACGTGCGCACCCATCACCCCGCTGTCGGCCGCGATCCGCAGGCGGTCCACCGTGCCCTGCGTGTTCAGCCAGGTCACCCCCGCCTGCGAGGGCATGCCCACCCTCTGGCACTCGTCCCCGAACGCCTCCACCAGGGTGCGAAAGTCGTCCAATTCGATCGCGTAAAACTCCCCGTCGCTATCGGTCGTGTACGCCCCGTGCAGCCCCGCGGCATGGCAGCGCCGCACGTTCTCCCGCACCACCCCCGTATCGATCCTGTTGTCCGCCGTAAACGGCGTCGTCAGCGCAATCCAAATCCCATGCAGGTTCTCCCGCGTCTGCCCATCCGCCATCTCCTCGCGTGCCATAACTCGACTCCCTGGTCTCGCGCGCCAACGCTCCCGCCCATAGTGCGCCTTCTCAACCATTGACGTGTGCGCCGTAGAATTGAGTTCGCGAACGTAGGCGATGCGTGAGCGTGATCCAATCTCTCGCCTAGTTCGATCTGGAGGATTCGGGGAGCTAGATGCCCGCGACCGCGTACGTGGCCATGACCTTCGAGTTCCAACGCGAGGGTGACCAGTGGCTGGGCCAATGTCTGGAACTAGGAACTGCGACCTTTGGCGACACGGTGGACGAGGTTGCTGACGAGTTGGCGGACCTTGTGCAGTTGCATCTGAACAGCTTGGAGGACGTTGGAGAGCGCGAGCGATTCTTCGAGAGGCAAGAGATTCCCGTCTTTCTCGACCGCACGCCTCAGAAAGTCACTAGGCCGCTGCCTATCAACGCCGGATCGGTCTTTACACAAGTCCGGCCAATTGCTGTGGACGCCGGCACCCAGCCTCAGAAGACCGCGCTTGCCTAGGGCGGCACCGAGATAGCGCCTCGACGAGAGCGCCTCCCTGCGATCACATGCTCACAGTTGGAACGGCTGCTTCAGCGAGACGGCTGGACGCGAAGACGCGAGGCACGGCACGGCGTCGCCTACGCCAAGACCTTTAGCCGCGACGGGGCATCTGAGACTCGCGTGACCATAATCCCGACAAAGAAACACCGCGGGAGCCGGCCCATCCCGCAAGGCACTCTTCGCGCCATCTTGGGTCCCAGGCAAACGCAAATTGGTGTTTCCGGCCTGCTCAAGCTCATTGAGTTGCACGGGCTGCGCTAGCACGTCTGGGCCCTCAACCGAACCCGAGTCACTGCGGGATTACGAAGTCACGGCTTGGACACGCTGGCGGACGCCTACACCTCGTTCTACTTGTCCGGGCTGGGACTGCTTCCTTTCCAACTTCACCGATACCACCGCCTGCCGCGCCGCCATCCTGGCGGGTACCCAGGTTCTCACCGACGGCGCCGACCTCGGCCGGAAATGGCTAAGCGCGAACCCAGGGACACGCTAATCGACTTCCAACCCGTTGCCTCGGCCGATCCGGCGCGATCAGCCGACTCGCCAACGCAGGCGCCGCTCAACGAACCAGAGGACGACCACGGAAAGGCCGGCCAGGACACCCAGATCCAGTGCGAGCCGGGCGCTGACAGGACCCAGCAGTACCTGTCGCAATGCCGACGCGGCGTAGGTTGCCGGGCTCGCGTAGCCGGCCAGGTTGAGGGCCTCCGGCAGCCGTTCAGGGGGCACCAGAACCGGTCCCAGCCCCAGGAGCAGTAGCGCCAACAGCAGGCTGACCGAGCCGGCTTCCTCGGGCGTTCGCGCTAGCGACCCAACCAGGGCCCCGATGCTTGCCAGTGGAATGGCGCACACCGGCACCACCAGCAGCACCCAGGGGCTTGGCGCCAGTGCGACGCCCAGGATTCTCGAGCCGGCCGCAATCGTGACAACAACCGCGGGAAGGGCCAGCAGGAGAAAGGCCACGACGGTTGCCAGGATGAGCGCCGACTTGTGCACCGGCAGCGTGGCAACGAAGTGCAACGTGCCCTTCGCCCGCATGTAGGCAAAGTTGCTCGACACTTTGTTCTGGTTCTCGAACATCAGCGCCAAGACCACGTTTCCGACAAGCACGTATTCGAGTCCCACCACCCCTGTGTTCCGGAGCAAGATTCCCAACATGGTGATGCTCAACAGCGGCGCCGCCATGCCCAGCACCACCATGCTGCGCCAGCCCCAGCGCCAATTCGCCAGTTGCACCAGCAGCAACTCGGCCAGTTGAAGGGCGAAAGCCTGCCGGCCACGGCGATCATTCACCCGCGCGCTCCGCGTAGTGGAGGTACAGATCTTCAAGCGTGCAGGAATAGATCCGGAAGTCCTCGTAGCGTTCGAGGTCCAGGCGCTGTAGCACCTCAGAGAGTTGGTCCTTCGGTACAAGAGCAAGCCATCGGCCTGAAGGCAGACGTCGGAACCCGAGTCCCGCACCGAGCGCCGGCGGATCCTCGGCGCCGGCCTCGAGTTCCAGCCGCACCTGCCGGTCCACGCGTCGCTTGAGCGAGGCGGGTTCCCCAATCGCGACGACGCGGCCGGCGCGGAGGATGGCCACCCGCTCGATGATCTTTTCGGCTTCCACGGCGTCGTGAGTGATGAAGATCACCGTGGTTCCCTGTTCCCTGTTGAGCTGACGAAGGTTCGTCCACACCAACTGCCGGCGCTGGGCATCGAGATTGGCCGTCGGCTCGTCCAGGATGACGACGGGAGGCGTGGTAGCGGTGGCCAACGCCAGTTGCACCAGGCGTAGCTGCCCGCCGGACAGATGGCGACACGGCCGGCGCCGGACCGCGGTCAGTTGCCACAGGTCAATCAGCCGGTCCCGCTCGCTTCGCGCCCCGGAACGGCTCTCACCCCGCAAGCGGGCAGTCACGAAGAGAATCTCGCCAACGGTCAGGCTGTCGAGCACCGCGCCGTCCTGCGGCATGAAGCCGACTCGGGTTGTTACCGCAAATGGATCGTCGGCAACGGGTCGTCCGAAAAGGCGAATCGAGCCCGACGTCGGCTGCAGCAGGTTGACCATCTGCCGTACCAGGGTGGTCTTGCCGGCGCCGTTGTCCCCCAAGATGCCAAAGATCTCGCCGCGACGAACGTCGAGCGAGATGCCGTCATTCGCTCGTTCCTGTTGACCGGAGTAGATCATGACCACGTCGCGCAACTCGTACACGACGTCCTGCTCGCGGCTCGGAACTTGGCCGGTCAACGCACGCTCCAATTGCCCGCGGTCACGCCCTCTGGAAACGTGGCGCCCAGGGCAGCGTAACGGGCGGTTTCCGTCCAAACGAAGTCGAGCCGCCTAGAATGGCAGGCTGCCTTTCAGGACTTGGCCTCGCTGGCTCTTCCCCATGACCACCGACTTCCGTCCCACCGATATCGATCCCAAGTGGCGCGCCCGCTGGGCTGAGCAGGACCTGTACCGCACGCCCGAGCCGTCCGACCGCCCCACCTTCTATTGCCTGGACTTCTTCCCCTACCCCTCGGGCGACGGGCTCAGCGTCGGCCACCTGCGCAACTACGTGCCCACCGACGTGATCTCCCGCGTCATGCGCATGCGCGGCTACGACGTGCTGCACCCCATGGGCTGGGACGCCTTTGGCCTGCCCACCGAAAACGCCGCCATCGAGACCGGCCGCCACCCGGCCGACCTGACCCGCGAGTGGAGCGCCAACTACAAGCGGCAGCTGAACCTGGCCGGCGGGTCGTTTGACTGGAATCGCGAGATCAACTCCACCCACCCCGAGTACTACCGCTGGACCCAGTGGATGTTCCTGAAGCTCTTCGAGCGCGGCCTGGCCTACCGGGCCTCCGGCTTGCAGTGGTGGTGCCCCATTTGCGGCGCCCTGGCCAACGAGGAAGTCAACGCCGACGGCACTTGCTGGCGCGACCACCCCGACGTCACCCAGCGCGAGCTGACCCAGTGGTTCTTCAAGATCACCGACTACGCCGACCAGCTGATCGAGGACCTGGAAGGCCTGGACTGGCCGGACGAAACCCGCGCGGCCCAGGTCAACTGGATCGGCCGCAGCGAGGGCGCGGACGTCACCTTCACGGCCGAGACCGGCGACGAAATCCCGGTCTTCACCACCCGCCCCGACACCCTCTTCGGCGCCACCTTCATGGTGCTGGCCCCCGAGCACCCGCTGGTCGCCCGCGTCACCACGCCGGACCGCGCCGACGAGGTCCAGGCCTACGTGGCCGCCGCCGCCCGCAAGGCCGAGCTGGACCGCGTGGCGCTGGACGACGACAAGACCGGCGTCTTCACCGGCGGCTTCGCCATCAACCCCGTTAATGACGAGCGCCTGCCCATCTGGATCGCCGACTACGTCCTGATGTCCTACGGCTCCGGCGCCATCATGGCCGTGCCGGCGCACGACGAGCGCGACTTCGACTTCGCCACCCGCTACGGCATCGAGATTCGCACCGTCATCGCCCCGCCCGACTGGGACGGCCAGCCCCTGACCGAGGCCTTCGTCGGCGACGGCCCCATGGTCAACTCCGGCCGGTTCGACGGCCTTTCGGTCAAGGATGGCGTGCGCGCCGTCACCGAGTGGCTGCACGATCAGGACAGGGGCGACTTTGCCATCAACTACAAGCTGCGCGACTGGCTGATTTCGCGACAGCGCTACTGGGGCACCCCCATCCCCATCGTCCACTGCCACGCCTGCGGCGAGGTCCCGGTGCCCGAGGACGAACTGCCGGTCCTGCTGCCTCATGTCGAGCAGATCGACCCGCAGCAGTTGGGCGGACGCTCGCCCCTGGACGCCGTCGAGCACTGGGTCAACATTCCCTGTCCCACCTGCGGCAAGCCCGGGCGGCGCGAGACCGACACCCTGGGCGGCTTCGCCTGCTCCAGCTGGTACTTCCTGCGCTTCTGCAGCCCCGATCAGGACGAACAAGCATTCGATCCCGATACCGTCCGCCGTTGGATGCCCGTGGACCTCTACGTCGGCGGCGCCGAGCACAGCGTCATGCACCTGCTCTACGCCCGCTTCTGGACCAAGGCCATGCGCGACGCCGGGATCCTGGACCTCACCGAGCCGTTCCACGCCCTGCGCCACCAGGGCCTGATGCTGGCCCAGCCCGGCTGGGTGGATGAATCCATCCTGCGGGTCGACAGCCAGGGCCGCGCCCGGGTGGATGCGCCCGACGGCGCCGATGCCTACGACAGCCCCGACGCCGCTCAACCCTTCCGCCGCTACCCCCTCGAAGCCCGCTTCGAACTCACCGGCCAGCGCGCCCAGCGCAACGGCGAGGCGCTGGTCGAGTTCCGTGCCACCGGGATGTCCAAGTCCTGGCGCAACGTGGTGACGCCCGACGAAGTGGCCGCTACCGCCGGCGGCGATGCCCTGCGCTGCTACATCCTCTTCATGGGACCGTTCGACCGCACCCTGCCCTGGAGCGATCAGGGCCTGGCCGGCGTCTCCCGCTGGCTGA
>JAPPIX010000246.1:3522-6511 GCA_028820495.1 Gammaproteobacteria bacterium | reverse complement strand
TAGCCTGAATTCACCACCAGATGCCCGTCGCCGACCGCTGGGCCGCCGCCGCTCATGCCGCCGCCACGGGCGGTCAGGCCGTTGACCGCGTCCACCGGCGCGGTGGTGTCGAAATCCCAGAGCACTTGGCCGTCTGTGGCCGCGTAGGCACGGATGTGGCCGTCGAGATGGCCGGCGAACACAACGCCCGGGATAGCGGTGAGGGCGGCGGAGACGCCGGGGTCGCAGAAGGGCCGGTCCGCTCCGCAGAGGTTCTCCTGCACGTGGCGCCACATCAACTCGCCTGACGCTGGATCGACGGCATGCACGCCGGGGCGGGCCAGCGCCGGGTCGAGCACTTCGCCGGCGCGGGTGTCGTTCATGTCGTTGATGGGCACGTAGAGCAGGCCGTCGCCAGCGGCCATGCCGAAGTGGACGCCGCCTTGGCTGCTGCCCCGCCCAACCCGAGTGGACCACAACAGGGCGCCCTCGCGGTCCGGGTCGAGGCCGAACACCATGCCGCTCTTCTGGCCTGCGGCAAGGACCGCGCCCTGTTCGCCTTCGACCAGCACCATGCTGGCACCGTAGTCCACATCGGCCCCGTCCTCTTCCGGGCAATTCGGGTTCTCGGCCATCATGCAGGCGACGTTCCAAGCATCGCTGGCCGTGGTTTGGCGCTGCCAGGCCCGCTCGCCGGTGGTGAGGTCGATGGCTATGATCGCGTCGCTGTTGCCGTCGGCGGGCGATGAGTAGTTCTCGCCGGTGCCGAAGTAGGCTAGGTTGCGGCGCAAGTCCACGGCGGGGCTGGTCCATACCGGCGCGCCGGAAGGCGCGAGCACCCGGGTGCCGGCGCTGGTGACGCCCACTTCAGCCGGCGGGTTGGGAATGGCCGAGTGGGACCAGATCACTTCGCCGGTGGCGGTGGCCAAGGCCACCACCTTGCCTTGGAAACTGCAGCACTCGTAGTCGATGTCAGCGGCGGAAACCACTTCCAGGGAGGAAACCGGCACCAGCAGCTTTTCTCCGGCCAACGCCGGCGCGCCGGTGATGGTGGCGCTGGGGTGGTCGTCCACCTTGAGGGACCAGAGCAACTCCCCCGTCAGCGCGTTGACCGCATAGGCGCGGGCCAGGATGTCGCCGAAGAAGGCCGTGGGCGCGCCGGCGTCGTCCTCGGCATCCTTCAGGACAACGGCCGTGCGCACCTCCGCCGAAGCTTGAAAGGACCATCTCTCGCAACCCGTGTCCAGATCGAAGGCGTACACGGTGCCGTCCCGGCTGCCGACAAAGACGGCGCCCATGGCGATGGCAGGCTGCGATCGGGTGCGCAGCGCGTTCGGAAAGGCGAAGGCCCACTTCAGCTTGAGGTTCGGCACGTCCTCGGCTTCGAACCCGGCCAGGCTGGCATCGACGAAGCGACGGGTGTCGTGGCCCCAGCCGACCTTGGGCACCGGGCTGGAGCGGTCGAACGCAGCCGCTTCGCCGGTGCAGGCGGGTGCCCGGGCGGCGACTGTCTCGGAATCGAGGCGCGCGCGGGTGATGTACTCGGCGATGTGCGTTCGCTGCTCGTCGCTGAGGTGGGCGGATTGGGGTTGCATGATGCCGTCCGTCATGGAGGCGTAAACTGCCTTAGGGGTCATCATCTCCAGAAAGGCCAGGTGCGGCGACTTGCTCACCCCGCCCTCGTGGCAGAGGGCGCAATGCTCGGCGTACAAGGCCGCGCCGGGCATCTTCTCGCGTGGCCCAAGATCGTCGCTAGTGGCTTGGAACTGGTCCGTTGAATCGAGCGTGGTTGGCCCCTCGGCCTCGGTTGCCGCTTGGCTGGATTCCACACCTGGATCGGGGGATTCGGTGGCGGGGCCGCACCCCGCTAGGCTGAGCAATGCAAGGGCGAGAAACAACGGCAGGGTGGAGCGGTTCATTGCGGGCACTCGGCGTGGGTTTAGGAATAGTCTAGGAATAGTCTAGGAATAGTCTAGGGACTTGTGCAGCAAAACGCACAGACGTATAGTTTTCCGAAATCCGCTCACATGACCGAGTGGTCGGCGTCGGGGACAGGCGCGGCTGGACGGCGAGGGGCGTTGGTGCAGTAAGGCCACCCCATAGACCCGTCAAATAGGCAGCATACCTTGCCTCGTGCATTTTGCTGCACAAGTCCCTTAACAAGTGACTCACACTTGTGCCCGGCTCCGTGGGTTGCCTCCGGCACTGGGTGCTCGGAGCAGGCATCCCGCTTGGGACGGGCGTAGTTCCCGAACCGAGGGCGTCCTGCCCTCGGTTGGGAACCTTGCGTTGGTAACCTATCCCGCGATCAAGACAACTGATGGGAGCGGGGCGTGAACATTCTGGTTACTGGCATGAGCGGCTTGATCGGCGCGGCGGTGCGGCGGCAATTGGCACCGCGGGCGCGGCTGTCGGCGCTGAATCGGAGTGCCGTGGAGGGGGTGCCCACGACGCGGGCGGACTTGGCGGACCTTGAGGCCATTCGGCCTGCCTTCGATGGGCAGGAGACGGTCATCCACCTGGCGGCGAAGGCTGGCGAAAACTACAGCTGGGAAGAACTGCTGCAGACCAACATCGTCGGCACCCGCAATGTCCTTGCGGCGGCGCGGGATGCGGGCTGCAAGCGGGTGGTTTTCGCCAGCAGCGGGGCTACCGTGGCGGGCTGGGAGCTGGAGGAGCCTTACAAGGCGCTGGTCGAGGGCCGCTATGGCGAGGCGGCGGAGCGCTGGCGGCTTATCCGTCACGATGAGGCAGTGCGGCCGCGCGGCGTTTACGGCGCCACCAAGGTCTGGGGCGAAGCCATCTGTCGCCATGTGGCGGATAGCTCGCCGCTGTCGGTGCTGTGCGTGCGCATCGGCTACGTCAATGCCGAAGACCGGCCCGTCCATCCGCGCCACTTCGCGGTGTGGTGCTCCCAGCGCGACATCGCTGCCGCCATCGAACGCTGCGTGGATGCGCCGCCTGGCCTGCGCTTCGACACCTTGTTCGTGAACTCCCGCAATCGGTGGGG
>JAPPIX010000246.1:0-3422 GCA_028820495.1 Gammaproteobacteria bacterium | reverse complement strand
GGCCTGCGGCTCAGGGCGCATCGTGCGGCACCAGGAACTGCACGGCCTTGCCATCGCCCACCTCGATTGCGATGCCTTCTACGCCACCATCGAGAAACGCGACCGGCCGGAGTTGCGCGACCTTCCAGTGATCGTCGGCGGCCGCCACCGGGGTGTGGTGGCGGCCTGCTGTTACATTGCCCGCACTTACGGCGTGCATTCGGCCATGCCGATGTTTCAGGCTTTGCGGGCTTGCCCGCAGGCAACCGTCATCCAGCCGGACATGGCGAAGTACGCAGCCGTCGGGCAGGCGGTGCGGGCGATGATGCAAGACCTTACGCCCTTGGTGGAGCCGCTGTCGATCGACGAAGCGTTCATGGATTTTGCGGGCACCGAAGCGCTGCTCCGGGCCAGCCCGGCCGAAACCTTGGCCGCCTTGGCGCGGCGGGTGGAGAGCGAGTTGTCCATCACGGTGTCCATCGGCTTAAGCTACAACAAGTTTCTGGCCAAGATCGCTTCGGATCTGGACAAACCGCGGGGCTTTGCGGTGATCGGTCGGGCCGAGGCCCGCAGCTTTCTCGCCGACCAGCCGGTCGGCCTGCTGTGGGGCGTCGGCCAGGCCATGCGCGAACGTCTCGCGCGCGACGGCATCACGCGGATTGGTGAGCTGGCCGAACTCGGTGAACAGGCGCTTACCCTGCGCTACGGCCAAATCGGTCGGCGGCTCGCCCTCTCGGCCCGCGGCGAGGACGACCGCCGGGTCAGCCCCAACCGCGAGGCCAAGAGCCTGTCGTCGGAAATCACCTTGGATCAGGACATCGCCGAGTTGGACAAGCTACGCCCTATTCTTTGGCAGCTTGCGGAGACCGTGGCGCGGCGCTTGAAGAAGGCGGGCCTCGCCGGGGAAGGCGTCACCCTGAAGCTGAAGACGGCCGATTTCCGCACGCTCACCCGCAGCCGTCGCTTGAATGGCGCCACTCAATCGCCGGAAGTGTTGTTTCACCGGGTGGAACCGCTGCTTGCAGACGAGGCGGACGGCCGCGCCTTCCGTCTGATCGGCATCGGTGCGCAAGGTTTGGTCGAGGCGGACAGCTTGGGCCAAGGCGACCTGTTCGGTGGCACTGACCCGGCGGGCGGCCGGATCGATGAGGCGATGGACGCGGTTAGGGCCCGGTTTGGCCCGAAAGCCATCGTGAAGGGCCGTGGCCTCGGCGTCACCCTCAAACGGCAGGGGCCATCCAAGATCGAGTGACGGGCTTTGGGACGGAAGGCAACAGGGGAAGTTGCCTCGGTCTAATGGTCAGATACTCGGTCGAACACCCGCACCGCGCTCAATGCGTCACCGGCGGACTTGATGTCGATGGTGATGGCCAATTGAAGGCCGCCATTGCGCAAGCGCATGGTCTCGGTGGCGCTCGCATCATCCGCCCGCGAGGCGATGACTAGGCCTTCCTCGGTCCAGCCCGCGTTGACTTCCCAGAGTCCGCGCCGCCGCTCGCCCCAGGAGACGTCCCGGTAGGTGCCGTTGGCGTAGCGAATGCCCATCGACAAGGAATCCTGCTCGATGATCATGGACTTTGAGGCCAGCACCGGAAAGTCGGCGGTGACGAAGGCGAGCATGCCCATTCGCCGCCGCTGCCCCATGCGGCCCATGTCCACGAGCGCCCGGTCGGCCTCGGCCTGCAAGCGCCGTTCGTTGGGCGGCGGGTCGCTCAAGGCCCGGTTGATGACCCAGTGGCCGTTCAGGTCGAATCCGGTCGGCGCTTCGGGATCCAACGGGACGCTGCCACAGCCGCTGAGCGTCAGCAGCCATGCGCTTCCCAGCGCCCAACTTGCGATTCTGTCCATGTTCAGCCCCTCCGCCAATGTCTGCTTCGGCCACCGTCCGGGTTAACATCGGACGGCAGATGTTGCAGCGAAAAACAATCCTATCAGCGTTCGCGGCCCTGCTGATGGTGTTTTGCGTTCCGGCGGGTGTGGCGGAGCTGCCGGATGCGTTTTCACGGCCATGGTGCGCCTACCAGACGGCGCATTTCGAGTTGCTGACCGATCTGCCCCAGCGCCAGGCGTTGGCCAAGGCCGAGGCGCTGGGTCGCTTTCGGACGTTGTTCATGGCGCTTTTCCCGGATGCCCGGACGCATACGGGTGTGCCGGTGCGGATGCTGATCTTTCGACGGGCCCAGCACTTCGCCGAAGTCACCGGCACCGCGGACTTCGCCGGCATCACCGTACCGTCTCTGCGGGCCTACCAATTGCTTATTGGCCCCGCCCAAACCAGCCCCCTCACCGACACCGGGCGGCATGAGTACGCCCACTACCTGATGCGCAACCAAACCGAGCTGCACTATCCCCTTTGGTACGAGGAAGGGCTGGCCAGCTACCTCAGCGCCGCCGACCTTAAGCGCAACCCGGTTCCGCTCGGTTATCTCGATCCGCGCGTTCGGTGGGGCAAGGCCCGGCCATCGGATGTGAGTTTCGAGGAAGTGGTGGAGGCCAAGTCCGTGGCGGATTGGCCACCGCAGCGCCTGACCGCGTTCTACGAAAAGGCTTGGCTGATGGTCCACTTCATTCGTCTGGGCCACTATCTGGACTATCCCGACCTTCGCCCGGCGCTGGCTCGCTACTTGGCGCAGCCCGAGATGGACTTTGCCTTTGCTTTCGCGCTCACCCCCTCGGGCATTGGCGAACTGATCAAGGACTATTTGCGCCGTCCGCGCCTCCGCAACGAGTTTGTGCAGTTGCCGAACAGCGAAGAGGAGGCGGAGCAGGCGCCGGCTCAGCGGTGCTTGGACGAAGCCGAGGGCCGGCTCGAATTGGCCCGCAGCATCGTTCACCAAAATCCTCGGCTGGCCGCGAAGGCCTTGGAACGCCATCCGGGCGGCGAGGTGGACGCGGAATGGCTCACGGTCCAATCCGAGGCTTTGTCCGCCGTTGACTACGAGCGGGCGATGGCGGTGATTGAACAGGCGCTTGAGCTAGACCCCAGCCATGCCGGGGCCATGGCCCAGTTCGCGCACCTGAAAGTGCAGCGCTGCCCCCTGTCGAGCCATCCGGATTGCATGCGCAACTGGGCGGAGGCGGCGACGCTGTATCGGCAGGTGCGGGAGCGCGACCCGCACCGCTACGATGTGGCCTACGGTCTAGGGGTCGCCTATCTGCACACCGGACGCGCCGAACAGGCCTTGGACCACTTGCGCTTGGCCCACGCGCAGATGCCTTGGGCCGCCGAAGCCAACTTCTATCTCGGTGAGGCCTATCGCATCATCGGCGATGAGCGCGCCGCCGGGCATTTGCGCAAGGCCCATAGCTGGGCGACCGATCCGGACTGGCGGGCTCGGGCGGCGGTGGCGCTCACTCGTTTGCCTGGAGCGTCCTTCGAAAGACGCTAACTGCGCGGGCCGGAGGCCCGCGTCTGCCTGCCGTGCAGGCTGAGGATCGGCGCG
>JAPPIX010000297.1 GCA_028820495.1 Gammaproteobacteria bacterium | reverse complement strand
AGTCTATGAGATATCTGTCCGGGGTGCGCCCATTGTCGGCGTCATCCGCTGGGCCCGCGTAAACGGCATCACGTGCTTCGCGAAGTTTGTCCCCTGTGAGCAATTCAGGGAGTAGCGCAATCCCGTGTTCCCTGAGGTCTTCGATCGCCTGTTGGGCGGAGCCTGCCATCGGCGGAAAAACGCTCATCAAGCCACCCTACAGCGATTTTCCGCAGGCATCGCTTGGCGTTCTGTCACGTTTCCGATCCCTTTTTCTTTCCTTGGGACTGTATGCCCATCTTACTATGGCACCCGCCATTTTCATCGAGCGAGTGTGATGGGCCTTACCCCGCGAAGGCGTTCCTCAAGACCTGCGCATACTCATTGCGCGCGCGCACCTTGAACTCGTTTCCTTCGGGGACAATCGTGTCGCCGCCATGCGGACATTGCGGAAACATGTGAAGCTCGACTGGGACGCTGGCTCGGACCAGGCCGCGTGCGAACTCAATGGCCTCGTCTCGGAATGAGTCCACATCGCCCACGCTGAGGTATGTGGGTGGGAATTTCGAGTAGTCCTCTTCCACGGCAGGTGAAGCTTCCCCTGGGATCGGGTCACCCTTCTCGCGCAGGTTAGCGAGATAGAGATCCCATGCGGCGCGATTGAGATCGCGCGTCCAGGTTCGAGTGTCCATCGAAAAATTGATCGACTCCGACATGGAGCGGTGGTCGAGCATCGGGGTCTGGAGCAACTGGAAGGAGACCATCGGTCCCGATCCCTTGTTGGCCTTCAGGGCAGTGCCGGTGGCAAACGGTCCGCCGCCACTCACGCCCCCGACGGCAATCTTGGTTGCCACGAAACCGGCGGGGCCGTCTGGCTGGGAGAGCCACTTCAGCGCGTTGTATCCGTCTTCAACGCCGCATGGGAAGGGATTCTCCGGCGCGAGTCTGTACTCCACCCCCACGACGGCGCATCCCACCGCATCGGCAATGTGTCTCGCGAAAAAATAGTCCAGCAGGTAGGTCCCAGCAACCAGCCCACCGCCATGAAACCAGATGAGGCAAGGCGCGCGCTCTGGTCGGGCCTCTGGGTGGAAGACGGTGACCGGGACCTGACCGAATGAATCGCTCGTCTCCATCAGCTCGACGTTGGGATCCTTGTCGTGCAACGCAGCGAGCTGACTCCGCATGTTGGCGTCGACCCTCCCGCGTATGGCATCGACGAAGGAGGTGTCCTTTCGGGGTTGCGCAACCTCTTCCATCACCTGCGCGATGTCGGGACGAATTCGAGCGATCAGGTCGTTGATCTCCATGCTCAGCTCTCGTTTCCTCTTACTTTCGCTATTGTGTTGAAGCTTCAGAACGTGTATCCAAGCTCCAACGCGAATGTCCGCCCAAAACCGACCCATCCGATAGAGTCCTGGGGAATCCCAACCTCAGTACCGGTACCAATGCCGGGTGCGGTTGGCGCGGCACCAGCAGAATAGACCACATACTCGTTCGTAAGGTTGCGGCCTATCAGCGCAACGTACCACGTATCGGCCGGATTAGATAAGCGAATGGCAGCATTGACCTTGCTGTAACTATCCTGAATTAAAGCCGGTCGATTCTCATTGTCGTTTTCAAATTCGTCGCTATAGAGAACGTCCAAATTCAGGCCTAGAATCACGTTGCCAATATGTTGCTCATAGGAGAGACCAAGATTGCCGACGAATTCCGGTGCGCGCCTCAAGGGCTCCCCACTTAAGTCCTGGCTGATGAACGCACCGTTCAAAAAATTCAGATTGCAACCGTTGGAAATGGATTGCCCACCATAGCAGTCACCTACGAACTCGTTGTATTCACTATCGTTATAGGCAATCGAAGCTCTGGCCAGCAGCCCTTCCAGAGGAGTAAGCCAGACAAAATCCAACTCTATACCGGAGATTTCCGCCTCCGCTGCATTAACTATGGCCGCAGAATTCGTTTCAGCTTCAAACCGACCCAATTGAAGGTTGTCATAGTCATAACTGTAGATAGCTGCGTTCAACTGCAGGGTGCCGTCAAGCAGCGTTCCCTTCGCGCCAAGCTCAAAACCTTCCACCTCTTCCGGCTCATAGCTGCTAGGTGCAGTCGGCGTGGTGCGGAATGAGCCGTCGAACCCGCCAGATTTAAATCCTTCACGGTAGGAAGCAAAGACCATCCAGTCGTCATTGGGGCGCTAGGATAAGGTAAGCTGCGGTGAGACATCATCCCAGTCATTCTTCTCTTCACCAATGAATCCAGCCACACCGGCAAACTCCTTCTCTTCCCATGAGTAGCGTGCGCCGCCACTCAGTTCCAAGTTCTCCGTAATCTCCCAGGTGATATCAACAAAAGCGGAAAAGGCGGTGCTCTCCTGATCGTACTCGGTATTTGCCACCTGAAGCCAGAAAGGTACCGGAAGCCCTATCGCGGGCCCAATATCTGCGGCTATCGGGAGGTATGTTTCAAGATCCTTCTGTTCATAAAATAGACCGCTGACGAAGTTGACAGCGCCATCGAAACTCGACGCCAACCGAAACTCCTGCGTGAACTGCGTATGATCGGTTTCAGGCGCCGGTAAGATAAAGGCAGGAAAGAGTCCGAACACCGGGGAGTAGGGTTGAAGATCATAGACATCATAGAAACCCGAAACTGAGGAGAAAGTGAGGTCGTCGTTGATGGCATAATCAAGTGCCACCGTCGCTAACCACTGCTCGTTGTCATGTGCTCCTGTTGGGCCCATGTCGATTCCGGCTGCTGCCAGAACATCAATAGCCTCCTGGGGCAAATCTGCGATTTGTACTGTACCGTTGGCTTTACAGTTAAAGGGCAGGGAACCACCCAAGGGAGCCCCGAACGGACAATAAACGCGCTGAACCCAAACACCTCCCCCAACATCGCCGTCGATCTCGTTGTAACTTAATTTTGCCCGGATGGTCAGATCATCCGAGGGAGTGAGTATGAGCGTTCCTCGTGCAAATGTACTTTCTGCTGCTGGTGCTCTACCGCCAAAACTCTCCGGGAAAGGCCCGGATTCCACATCCAAAAGACCATCCGATTCTGTATATCGGACGACCAATCGACCCGCCGCATTGTCAGAAATGGGTCCCGACACCATACCCTGTACAAACCACTCGTCCGCTTCGATCTCGTAGCCGGTCTTCATCTGACCTTCAAATTCCTCGCCCGGATCGGCAGTTCTAATTGAAAGAACATCGCCAGGGCTGTTCTTTCCAAAGAAAAGCGCCTGCGGCCCCTTGTACGTCTGAACCGATTGCATATCAATCATGGCACTGTTTCGAATTTGCATTGAAGCAACTTGCATGTCGTCAACTACCACGGAAACTGCCTGATCGATCGCTGCGCTCGGGGTGCCGGAACCAATGCCGCGCAGGGTGAGCATTCCGCCTGAGCCAACCCCTGACGTCACCGTCAGAAGACCGGGCGTAAAGTCAGCGATGTCTTCCATTGAATCGATTGAAAAATCAGAAATGGTTTTTGACGAAAGGGCGGAAACAACCACAGGCGTTTCCTGCAGGGACTCTTCCCGTTTTCGCGCGGTGACGATAATTTCTTCGATCACATTCGCGCTTTCCGCGCCAACAGATTGGGCTGGGAGCATTGTTGAGGTCGCGGACAGCAGAACAATCGCAAGTGAGGCCGTGACAAACGAGGTGTGTACCGACCTGGGCTGTCGACACAGTTGGTTGGGTTGTGGCAGGTTCACTTTGTTTCCTCCAATTTGGCTTCTGGTCCTAGTACCCCTTCAGTCAGATAGTTTTGGATGTTAAGGTGGATTCTCAACAGGTTTAGCTAACGTGTTGAGGAGTGAGGCATGAAGAAGCTGTATGTCATTCGTCTGACGCCGGAGGAACGGCAGCGATTGCATGATCTGGTCCACAAGGGGCGGGTGGCGGCGCACAAGCGCCGCAACGCGCAGTTGCTGCTGTGGGCCGATGAGTCCGACGACGGTCCCGGCCTCCTGGACCGGGAGGTGGCCGAACGGGTGGGCGTGACCCGCCAGACGGTGGAGAACGTGCGTCGGCGCTGCGTGCTGGAGGGGCTGGACAGCGTGCTGGTTCGGCGCAAGCGAAGCCGCGAGCGTTCCAGCGTTCTGGACGGGGAGGCCGAGGTGCGCTTGGTGGCCATCGCCTGCTCGGACCCGCCCGAGGGGTGCGCGCGCTGGACGCTGCACCTGCTGGCCGACGAGTTGGAGAGGCGCCGCATCGTGGCGTCGGTGTCGCACGAGACTGTGCGCCGGGTTTTAAAAAAACGCCGTCAAACCCTGGCAGCGCAGGATGTGGTGCATTCCGCCGAAGGAGGACGCGGCCTTCGTGTGCGCGATGGAGCAGGTGCTGGACGTGTACACGCGGCCGCATGACCCGGCCCATCCGATCGTCTGCATGGACGAGACGACCAAGCAGTGCGTGAAGGAGACGCGCGCCCCGCAGCCGACCGCGCCGGGCCATCCGGCCCGCTACGACGCCGAGTACGAGCGCAACGGCGTGGCGCACCTGCTGCTGCACTACGCGCCGCTGGGGAACTGGCGGCGGGTGGACGTGGAGGAGGACCACGTCGCCACCACTTGGGCCGAGGGCGTGCGCCGACTGGTGGAGGACGACTTCCCCGACGCCGAGCGCATCACGCTGGTGATGGACAACCTCAACACCCACGCGGGCGCCTCGCTGTACAAGGCGTTCGAGCCGGAGAGGGCGCGGCGGCTGCTGAACAGGCTTGAGTTCGTGAACACGCCCAAGCACGGCAGCTGGCTGAACATGGCCGAAATCGAGTTCAGCGCGATGGGCCGGCAGTGCCTGGACCGCCGCGTGCCCGACATCGACGCCGTGCGCGAGGAGGTCGCCGCTTGGACGGAACGCCGCAACGCCGGCGGCGCCCCGGCAAAGTGGCGGTTCACCACCGAGGATGCGCGGATCAAACTGCACAGCCTTTACCCAAAACTATCTGATTGACGGAGTACTAGCACCGATCTCTATTCCGTGAAGTTCGGAGATTAAATGCAGGCGCTCATGAAGAAAGAAAGCGACATCCTCCTCGCGATCGAATGGCGGCGGATCTTCCACCGCTTGGCGAATCTCGTCCAGAATCGATTGGCGAACCTCCTCCTGCCGTTCCTGGTTCAGCGCCTGGCTGAACGCCCCGGTGATGGCCCCGTTGGCGAACTTGCCGCCCGTGATTCGGGAGGCTGTGCCGCCGATCGCTGCGCCGATGGCCACGCGCAGCGGGCTGAACCCCAAGCCGCCGACGAACCGGGAGTTGTTCAGCCCCGACCCGAGCGCGGTGAACCCGCCGGAGGCGAACCCGTGGCCGAACCGGCCGCCGCCCAGGGCGCTGGTGATGCCGCCAACCGCGCCGTGGACGAGCACCTTCAGCGCGAACCCGTTGGCCGACAGACCGGCCGCGAAGGTGCCCCCGAAGTGCGTCCCGAGAAGTCCGCCCGCCCCGTGGAACGCCCCGGCGGTGACGCCGGAGATGAAGCCCGCCTGCAGCGCCTGCTGGAAGCTGGCCCCGTGCAGCAGGGCGTCGCCGAACCCGGCCGCGGCCAAGGTGGCGACCGTCGCCGTGAACCCGAGTTTCGCCGCGGCTGCGTAGAAGGCGCCTGCCAGCGTGAATATGAAGTGGCCGCTGGGGTCTGTGTACGACAGCGGGTTGTTCAGCGCGTAGCTATAGCGATTGTGGCTTTGCAGGTTGGCGGGGAACTGCACGAACGGGTCGGCCCGCAGGAAGCGGCCGAGGTGGGGGTCGTAGATCCTTCCGTTCATGTGGATTGCGCCCACGGCGTCGAGCATCTCGTGGCCGGTGAAACCGCGCCGTGTTGCGCAATCATCGAAGGATCGGGCCGCCGCCTCGGCGAGGCCCGTCCAGTCGTCGGGGTCCCGTCGGACGCCCCAGGCCGCGAAGCTCATGGACTGGGGCACTGCGCCTTGGGCGTTGACCAGCCGGTCCACGCTGCCCAAGTGGTCGCGCAGCACGTAGCGCACGGCGTCGGCCTCGCAGCTGCCCAGGGCAGGGCCCTCCAGCTCGATGGCCGTCCCGCCGATGCGGCGGCGCACCGTCACCGTCGCGTCGGGGTGGGTGGACCCTCTCGACGCTGCCGATGTACAGCGTCGTGGTCGCCCTGCCCATGTCGTCGGTGTCCGTGCGCTTGAACCGCGATCGGTCGGGCCCGTGGGCGAACGCTGACGTGTGGCCACCGTTGGAGATGGACGTCGCCTTGCCGAAGGCGGCGTAGCTGACCGTGCGGCCGTCGCTGGATGACGTGAGGCTGCCGTTGGCGTCGTAGCCGTGGGTGACCGAGACGCCGTTCTCGGTGACCGATGCGACCGCGTGGGGCCGTCCGCTGCCGCCCGAGTCGTCGCCGTAGGAGTAGGTTCCGACGCCAGTTCTTGAACGGACGTTGCCGTAGCCGTCGTAGGCGGTTGACCGGACGGCCCCGGAGCCGACCTGATGGGTCCTGAGCCGGTTCAGGCCGTCGTAGCCGAACGTCTCGACCAGGGCGGACGCGCCCTCGCCGCTGGTGCGGGACTTCAGGTTGCCCAGGGCGTCCCACTGGTAGGCGAGGTTCT
>JAPPIX010000087.1 GCA_028820495.1 Gammaproteobacteria bacterium | reverse complement strand
ACCTGATCAAGGGGCAGCGCTTCGACAGTTGCTACCTGAGCTTTTGCCTGTACGGGGGCGACCCGCACGGCGAGTTGGCCGACCGGGTGACGCTGAACGTCAACCAGCGCGACATCGCCTTCGCCGGCGACGGCTCCTTCGAGATCAAGCTCACGCCGAACCCCAGTGGCCCCAACGAGTTCCGCATCGACCCGGACGCCGTG
This sequence comes from Gammaproteobacteria bacterium, assembly GCA_028820495.1. Taxonomy (GTDB): domain Bacteria; phylum Pseudomonadota; class Gammaproteobacteria; order Pseudomonadales; family Azotimanducaceae; genus Azophilus. Next base: position 6,414 of record JAPPIX010000087.1, on the reverse strand, counting down.
ACGCTCTTCACCCGTGAGTACTTTTTCGACCGGCCCAATTCACGGGAAAGCCGCCTCAGCATCGAAAACGTCGCCGCTCAGCCCAAGGCGCTGCCGCTGACCGACGAGCAGTTGGCCCGGCGCATCCGCACCATGGCGATGTTCTTCCAATGCACCACCTGGATCGCGCCGCTGCCGGTCGAGTTCCCCATCAACGTCTTCCTGCCGCCCTTCGAGTTCGATGCGGACCAAGGTGGCTGGGGCACCGTTGACAACATCTACTGCTTCTGCCGCTACCGGCTCAAGGAGAACGAGTACTTAAGGCTCCGTTTCCACTCGCCCGAAGCCTGCTACTGGGGTTTGCAAACTTGGAATTTCGTGATGCAGTCCACCAATTTCAGGGACTATCCCGTCTGCATCAACAAGGAAACCGCCGTCCCTGAACCGGACGGCAGCTACGTGGTCCACGTCAGCCACAGGCCCGCCGAGCACAACTGGATCAGCACGGCAGGCTATGATGAAGCGATCATTTTCATTCGCTGGCTGCTCGCCGACGAGATGCCGGAGACGCCAACGGCTGAACTGCTCACCTGGTGACGGCCCGCGTAGCGCTCACAACAACTTGGGAATCAGCGCCGCCCGGCCCTTGGGATAGTCGGCAAAGCTCTCCCGGTATTGGTTGCGGCGCCAGAACGCCCGAGGCGCCAGGTTGGCGACCGTCCAGATGGCGAAGGCCAGGGCGGGAAACGCCCAAGTCAGCAGCGCAAACCCAATCCACTCGAGGATCTCGCCGGCCAGGTTGGGGCAGGCCAAGACCTCGAAAGCCCCGCCCCGCGGCATCACGCGCTGTCCCCCGCTGGCCTTGCGCATATCGAGCAGCCGATAGTCCGCCCAGACATTGAGCGCCGCTCCCGCGAACATCAACACCAGCCCGGCCAGGAAGCGGGGGTCGGCTGGCCAGTCCACTCCATAGTCGGCGTGGTAGCCCATGAACCAACCGATCAGGCCGCCGGTGATCACATTGAAGAACAGCGCCATCGCGACCATCGTGATCGACACCGTGGCGCCCTTCTTGGGTACCAACCAAGGCCAAACCAGGGTACGGTGCCCGTAGTGGGCCAACCAAAGCACCACCGCGACGTTGCCGACCAAGTGCAGGTTGCCGCTCAAGAAGTAGATCAGCGGAAACGTGGCTAGCGCCGGCAACTCCATGAGAATCCAAGCAAGCCGGCCTTCCACGCCAACGCCCAAGCCCCCGCCGCCGACGCGCCCGACCGGATCCCAGCCCACCATCAACAGGATGAAGGCCGGCGGAGCGAACGCAATCCAGATCCAAGTGGCGAGGTTAAGTGACGGCAGTAGCTCGTGCATCAAGGGATTCTATCCGATTGGGGAAGAGGAAGATCCCCGTCGAGTCCATTGCCATTCAGACCGCAAATCGCCACCATTGCCAAAACAACAACAGGTTGAGACAAGAGCGCAATGGCATTTGATTACGCAACCAGCGAGTACGCCATCCGCGACAACATCCCCGAAGCGCACCGGACGGTCTGGCAGATGATCGGCGAGCCGGGCTGCTGGTGGCCCGCCGAAGATCGGATCGCGTTCGTCGCCGAAGCGCGCAACGCCCGCTTCTGCGAGGCTTGCCGAATACGGCGGGAATCCTTGTCCCCGAACGTGGATTGCGGCCCTCACCTGCGAACCACACACCTGCCGGAGGCCGCCGTCGATACGGTCCACCGGGTGACCACCGACCCAGCCCGCCTGTCGCGAAGTTGGCTCGATGGCGTCAACGCCGCCGGGGTGACCGACGAGCAATACGTCGAGCTACTGGGCGTGGTGGTGGCGGCCATCAGCATCGATGCGTTCCATCGCGCGCTGGGCCTGCCGCTTGCGCCCCTGCCGGCCGCCACACCCGGTTCGCCGAGCGGCTACCGTCCGCCCGGCGCGGCCGACTCCGGCGCTTGGGTGCAGACCGTGCAGCCCGAGCACGCGGGCGAGTCGGAAGCCGACCTCTACCCAGGCGGACGCTCCGCCAACGTGATTTCCGCTATGAGCCTGGTGCCCGAATCGGTGCGCATGCTGCTCCGTCTGAGCGACGCCCAATACCTGCCCATGAACAGCATCCGCACACCCAACGACAACGCGGACCGCACCCTCTCCCGTTGCCAGATCGAGTTGCTGGCCGGACGGGTGTCCTCGTTGAGCGAGTGTTTCTACTGAACCAGCGCCCATGCCATGATGCTCCGTGCGAGCGCCCAGACCAGTGGAGAGAATGTGGACTTGGCCGTCGTCGTTGACGGCGGATCGGTAACAACCAGCTTGCCCAGCGACCAAGCCCTGCTGGCCTTTGCCGAAGCCGCCTTGGACGACGATGCCGAGGCCATCGCCGAAGCGCGCCAGCAAGTGCGCAGCGAATTGGGCGAGGCGGCGATGATCGACGCCGCCGGCGTCATCGCCAACTTCCAACGCATGGTGCGCATCGCCGACGGCACCGGCATCCCCTTGGACGCCCCGATGGACGCCCTGACCGCGGACCTGCGCGTCGAGCTGGGCATCAACGGATACGGGGAGGAAATCGGGTAACGACTCAAAAGGAACGGTGCTCACCAGAGCGCCGGACACTACGTGTAGCCCAAGTCAAACTGAGCCACCGCAGGGCAGGACGGCTATAATTGTCGGATGCCATTGCCTATGGTGGTTTTGTGGCTGGTTTTCCCACTGACGCTGAGCTTACCCTTCCAGACCAACAGGCGGCGTTGCTTCGTCACGCCTTGCAGTGTCTTGATGGAATTACTGCGCCCGGCGATTGCGTGTTGGGGGGCGGCACCGCTCTCGCCGCGCGCTGGCATCACAGGCTGAGCGTGGACATCGACCTGTTCACGTCGGACGCCAACTACAGGCGCATCAAGCCAGCGCTCGACCGCAGGGCCGAGCAGTGGAAGGCGGACGCTGCCTTTTCCGAGGTTCGCATCCATCCAACCGTCATCCATTGCCACCTGTCCGACGGCTTGGAGTTCTCAGTTGCAGGCAGCGACGATGTGACGCTTCGCCCGCTGTCAAAAGAGCGGGAGGCGGCGACTGGAGTGCGGCTGCAATCGACCGGGGAGATCATTGCGCGCAAGATCCGGGCGCGGATGATCAACCGCGAAAGCTATGTCGTTCGGGATGCCTACGACGTGGTGTGCTGTTTGGAGTTCGACTCCCAAGCGCTCAACGAAGCCTTGGGGGCTCTGACACAAGGGGAGCGGGCCGCATTGAAGTATGACTCGGGAAGCAACCGCTTGACGTTGGACTCAAACCAGCCACTGCTCGACCCCATTCATGCGGAGTTCCACGACTCAGAACATCTGCTCAAGCGGCTGTTCGAGGTGCTGGCGGGGGCCGTCCCCAAGGCAGGACGCCAGCCCAGCAGGAGTGGCCCGCAAGGGCTTGCACCATGACCAATCCCGGAACGCCAACCGACGATGCAGCGCATAGCGCGGAGCCGGACATGAAGCTATGGTCGGAGTTTCTTGCATGGCGGCGACCCATCCGAATACTCCCGGACGAGGCTTTTGATTGCCCAAGCAACCATGTCCGCCCACCGCGCACGGCACTCGGCAAGTACATCCATGACGGCATCGCGTCCCGCAACATGGCCGGCAGCGCGTTTCGCCCCTCGTTCACGGCATTCACCGAATTCGTCGTGAAGCCTCAGCAGGACAGCCTCGAGCGGGGCTACGTCCGGGAACTGTTCCTGCAAATGCACCCGGTTGAGCGAAAGCTCCTGCGCTACAACATGGGGGCAACGGTCTTCGAGCTGGCCCGGGCGTTGCGAAACGCCCGCATCGACACGGGCTTCCTGGCCGACTGGATAAACCACTTTGCCGTTGGATACAGCACGCCGAGCGACCTGTCGAAAATCGCCTGCTATTGGGAGCCGAGCCGTCACATGCCGATGTTGACGCAGGAAGAGATCGAAGAACTCGAAGGCACCCTGATCTAACGGAGAAGCCATGGACTTGGATGTCGAACGCCTCCTCAGCGCCGTGGAGCGCACCGTGGCGTCCCTGGAGCGCGACGGACAGGCCGCTCGTGCGGTCACTCTTGCTCGCAGCTACGCGACCACAGTGGAGGACCTCTGGGACGCCGTGACCAGCGCGGAACGAATCCCTCGCTGGTTCCTGCCGGTCAGCGGCCGCCTCGAACTCGGCGGTCGCTACCAACTGGAGGGAAACGCAGGCGGCACGATCAAGCACTGCGAGCGTCCCTCGCATCTCGGGCTGACGTGGGAGTTCGGCGATGACCTGAGTTGGGTGGAAGCGCGTCTGCGTAGCGATGGCATCGGCCACTCGCGCCTTGCGATTACGCATACCGCGCTGGTGTCCGACCACTGGCACGAGTTCGGTCCCGGTGCCGTCGGCGTCGGTTGGGAGATGGGCTTGCTGGGGATGGAACTGCATCTTGCGCGGCCGAACGAACCCAAGTTGGACGCGGCAACGTTCCACACCACTCGTGACGGAAAGGCGCTCATCGTCGGAAGTTGCGCAGCCTGGGGCCGAGCGGCCGAGGCAGCCGGAACGGACCCCGACGTTGCCCGCGCAGCCGCGCAGCGTACGGCGGCCTTTTACACGGGCGAGACGACCGCGACGGATTGACTCACCCTTTCGACGTGCTGACGGGTGCCGCCCTTGGAGTAGGACACAAGCTCAGCAGAAGTGAGCTGCCAGGGCTCGCGCCATGACCAGCCTCGGAACGCCAACCGACGATGCGGTGCATGGCGCGGAGCCCGACATGACGCTGTGGTCGGAGTTTCACGCTTGGCGGCGGCTCATCAGAATACTCCCGGACGAGCCTCTTGATGGTCCAAGCAACCATGTTCGCCCGCCCCGCACGGCGCTCGGCAAGTACATCCATGACTGCATCGCGTCCCGCAACATGGCCGGCAGCGCGTTTCGGCCTTCGTTCGAAGAATTCACCGAGTTCGTCGTGAAGCCTGAGCAGGACGATCTTGAGCGGGGCTACGTCCGGGACCTGTTCCTGCAGATGCACCCAGTTGAGCGAAAGCTGTTGCGCTACAACATGGGCGCAACCGTCTTCGAGCTGGCCCGCGCTCTGCGCAACGCCCGCATCGACACCGGTTTCCTAGCAGACTGGATTAACCAATTTGCGTTGGGATACAGCACCCCCAATGACCTGTTGAAGATCGCCGACCACTGGCAGCCGAGCCGTCACATGCCGATGCTGACGCAGGAAGAGATCGAGCGGCTTGAGGGCACACCGGTCTGATTGCTCAGCCGCATTGAGTTTGGCAGAGAGCCAGCCGCCTGGTCTTAAGGGCACATGGCACCGGAAACGGCCAAAAAGCGATGGTTCGTGGTCATTTCCCTCAACCCGCAGTGGTCATGGACTCGCACTCGATACGTGTAGATCTCTTTCTGTCACAAGGGACTCTTCAAGAGCATCGATTATCCGCGTATCAAAAACGATACGCTCCTGTTCAAGCCATAGTCCACGAGCGACGAGTTCGCGGACCTGCGGAGGCGCGAAACCGATGTCCGCATCGGCGGGCCATGAAGCTCTCAGCCCATATTCCTCCATATTCTCGAACCAGAAGCCAGGCAGAAACCACTTTAGGTTGGGCGCACGTTGTCGCAGATGCAGCATGATGCGAACTCCATTGGGGTCCAGGTCGCCAAAGTGGATCGCGGGAATCGCCGTAAGGCGCTTTAGCAAATGTTCAGCGGTAGCCGTGTCCCAGCCAGGCACATAGGCTAGCAGCCAACCCGGTGGTGCCGGTAGGTCGCGCCAAGCCCCAAGATTCTCAACAAGGAGCACGGCGCGAATCGGCCCCTCGAAAACCAACCCGTCAAGGAATGCACGCTCAGGAATTGATGCTTCGCCAAGCACTTCAGCGACTCTGCTGAGGTTGACAACTCCTGCTGGCGTGCAGACCGTGAGGCCATCTGGCGGGCGCAGCCGGATAGAACCATCATGGGTGAGGTCGACATCTCCAAGGGCAACTCGCCTATCCCCCGTAAGCAACGCTTTGGAGTCGGGGCCGATCAGGGCCGTGGCAGTTCTTCGGTTGATTCGGCTGGGCAGATTGGGGAGACCCTTCACCCTTTCCCGATCAAGCAGCCGTCGATAGCCCTCTGGCGTGGGCGGAAGACCGGAGGCAATCAAATCCGCGAGAGTTTCTCGCCAGTCCGGCCATACACGGGCGATCAAAGTAACGACTTCGCTTCGGCGTTCTTCGATCAGTCCAATTTCACCCCGGCGGCCCGTCGCTTTGGTCCAAGAAAGCTCGGCAAGGGTTTCGTATGCTTCGGCTTGGGCGTGACGGCGCTTTAGCTTGCCTTCAGCGAGAATCTCGAGAAGCGCCAAACGGGCGTTAACCCGGATGTTGCACGAGTTGCCCAACTTTCGAGAGCCTGAGCCGCTTCGTCATGT
>JAPPIX010000126.1 GCA_028820495.1 Gammaproteobacteria bacterium | reverse complement strand
GGAGCGCCCGCAAACCCCCGCCCCTAAAGGCTCTCAGAACAGCGCAAGTGCCTCATGATGGATCGTCCAAGCAACGCCGCCAGTAGGGCCGTCACGCGCTGTTGACCGTCAATCAGGATGCGCTTGCCCACCGAGTCGGTGCCGTCTTTCAGCCGAACCGAAGGATTGCGCCACGCGATCAGGTAGCCAACCGGATAGCCGAAGTAAAGTGAGTCGATGAAGTCACGTACCTTCGCAGCCGTCCAAACGAAGGGGCGCTGGATTTCTGGAATGGCGATCTCGTCCGACACGATCCAAGTGAGCAGTGTTTGGATGGGATGTTGATTGACCGAATACCGTTGTATTGTCATGAATAGCCCTTGTTGTGGACAGTCTGGGAGCCACGAATTCTACAACCGACTTTCACCTACAGCCTCCCAATCCCATCAACCCAAAAAGGCCGACTGCGCCTCCAGAGCTTGAAGCCGGGCTTCGGCGTCGGTGGCCTTGAGGCGTTCCCTCTCGACCACCTGCGGCGGCGCGTTGGCGATGAACTTGTCGTTGGCGAGCTTGGTTTGCAGGCGCTTGAGTTCCGTTCGCTTGCGGTCGATGGCCTTTTGCAGCCGGGCGCGTTCGGCATCGAGGTCAATCAAGCCAGCCAAAGGCACCATGATGCGCAGGTCGCCCACGAGCCCCAAGGCACTGCCAGGCACCGCATCGGCTTCGGCCAGCCATTCGATGGTCTCGACCTTGGCCAAGCGCTGGACCAACGAGCCGGATAGCGCCGCCAATTCCCGGTCCCGGGCATCGCCGCCCGCAAGCAGCACACGCACGGTTTGGCTGGGCTTGATGCCGGCCTCGCCGCGGATGTTGCGTAAGGCCACCACTACCCCCTTGAGCCAGTCAATGGCGGCGTCGGCCTCCGCGTCAGCGGACAAGTCATCGGCCTCCGGGAACGGGCGCAGCATGATGGTGTCGCCTTTGATGTCAAGCAACGGGGCCACCTCGCGCCAAATCGCCTCGGTGATGAACGGCATCACGGGATGGGCGGCGCGCAGCAGCAGCTCCAGCACTTCCAGCAAGGTGTGGCGGACAGCCGCCTGGCGGGCAGGGTCCGCGCCCTCGTCCCAAAGCAGCGGCTTGGCCAGTTCCAGGTACCAGTCGCAGTACTCGCGCCACGCAAACTCATGGATCGCGCCCGCGTAAAGATCGAATCGATAGGCATCCAGCGCCTCGGTAGCGGCGGCGACCATCTGCCGGGCACGGGCGCGAATCCAGCGATCGGGCAAGCCGGGTTCCCCGGCTGCCGACAGATCCTTGCCTTGGGTGTTCATCAACACGAACCGCGCCGCGTTCCAAAGCTTGTTGCAGAAATTGCGGTAGCCCTCGGTGCGGCCGAGGTCGAAGCGCACGTCGCGGCCAGTGGACGCAAGGGCGCAGAAGGTGAAGCGCAGGGCATCGGTGCCATAGGACGGGATGCCGCTGGGAAAGTCCCGCCGCGTGGCTTCCTCAATGCCCGGCGCCAAGTGCGGCTGGGTGAGGTTGCCGGTGCGCTTGGCCACCAAATCCTCCAAGCCGATGCCATCGACTAGGTCCAAGGGGTCCAATCCGTTGCCCTTGGTCTTGGACATCTTTTGACCTTCCGCATCGCGCACCAAGCCGTGGATGTAAACCTGCCGGAAAGGCACTTCGCCGGTGAACTTGAGCGCCATCATGATCATGCGGGCCACCCAAAAGAAGATGATGTCGTGGCCGGTCACCAGCACGTCGGTCGGGTGGAAGCGCGCCAGCGCCTGGGTCTGCTCCGGCCAGCCCAAGGTTGCGAAACTCCACAGCGCCGAGGAGAACCAGGTTTCCAGCACATCCTCCTCCTGCCGAAGCGGCACGTCTGCCGCCAAGCCGGCGCGGCGGCGGGCGTCGGCTTCGTCCCGGCCCACGTGGATGGCGCCATCCGGGCCGTACCAGGCTGGGATGCGATGGCCCCACCACTGCTGGCGGCTGATGCACCAGTCCTTGATGTCGCGCATCCAAGCGAAGTAAGTGTTCTCATACTGTTTGGGGACGAACTCAACCCGGCCCTCCTCCACTGCCTTGATGGCAGATTCCGCCAGCGGGGCAATGCGCACGAACCACTGATCGGTGAGCCGGGGTTCAATGACCGCTTCCGAGCGGTCGCCCCGAGGCGCCATGAGGCTGTGCTCCTGCACCCGCTCAAGCAGACCCAAGGCGTCCAAATCGGCGACGACGCGCTGCCGCGCCACAAAGCGGTCCAAACCCCGGTAGGCGGCTGGGGCGTTGTCGTTGACGGCCGCTTCGGCGGTGAGCACGTTGACCATCGCCAAGTTGTGCCGCAATCCCACTTCGTAGTCGTTGAAGTCGTGGGCAGGGGTGATCTTGACGCAGCCGGAACCAAAGGCCGGATCCACCGTGTCGTCGGCGATGATCGGCAACTCCCGATCCACCAAGGGCAGGCGCGCCCGTTGGCCGATCAGGCCTCGGAACCGCTCATCTTCCGAATGCACCGCCACCGCGGTGTCGCCAAGCATGGTCTCGGGGCGGGTGGTTGCCACCACCAAGTGTTGCTTGCCGTCAGCGGTCCGAGCGCCGCCGCATAGGGGATAGCGGAAGTGCCACAGGCTGCCTTGCTCCTCCACGTTGATCACCTCCAAGTCGGAGATGGCGGTGCGGAGCGCCGGATCCCAGTTCACCAGCCGCTGGCCGCGGTAAATGAGGCCCTCCTCGTGCAGCCGGACAAAGACCTCGACGACGGCACGGGAGAACCCGGCGTCCAACGTGAAGCGCTCCCGCGACCAGTCAAGGGAGGAGCCCATGCGCCGCAGTTGCTGGGAGATGTTGCCGCCCGACTCCGCCTTCCACTGCCAAACCCGCTCGATGAACCGGTCGCGGCCGAGTTCGTGGCGGGTCTTGCCCTCGGCGTTCAGTTGCCGCTCCACCAGCATCTGGGTGGAGATGCCCGCATGGTCGGTGCCCATCTGCCAAAGGGTGGCGCGGCCTCGCATCCGCTGATAGCGGATCAGCGCATCCATCAGGGTGTGCTGGAACGCGTGTCCCATGTGCAGGCTGCCGGTGACGTTGGGCGGCGGAATGACGATGCAATAGCCCTCCCCCGAAGCCTTCGGCGCGAAGTGGCCCGCCGCCTCCCACCCTTGGTAGATGGCCGTCTCAATGGCGTGGGGATCGAAGCTCGCCTCCACTTAAACCCTCCCCTGAGGGATCATGTCCCCTCCCAATTGTCCAACTCGTGGGTGGACAGGGCGTAGCCGCGGTCGCGGTAGAGACGGTAGCGAGCGCGTCCGGACGTTCGATTCTCGCCAACGATGATCTCCGCAGCCCGCTCGAAACGGTCGATAAAGGCGGGCGCCTCATCGGACAGATTGATCAGCAGTCCCTGGGCGGCCCAATCCCTGTCCTTCGCCAGTCCCGGCGCACTGCCCACGACCACCGGCGCGCCTTCGGCGGCTGGCTGGCCAGCCAGGCCGTGGGGAATCATCCGATTCGGCGGGTAGCACCAGAGCAACTCGTCAAACTCCTCGGCTTCAGCCCCACTTTGCGCATGGACGTAGATCGGCTTGCCAGCGGCCGCGGCCTTGGCAGCCAACCGGCAGGCGAAGCGCAGCATGGCTTGGCGCTCCACATCCTGCAAGATATAGAAGTCCAAGCGCATCAACGGGCTACGGCAACATTTTGGGGGTTAAGGCGCGCCGATGCGGGTGACTGTGGCAGGCACTTCGCCAATGCCCGGCGCCTCGGGCAAGGCGTCAAACGCCGCACGCACGTTAGCCGCCCAAGACCGTCTCAACTCAACAAGGTACTCATCGTCCTCGGCCAAGCTGTTGTACAGCCCAGGGCCGAAGACTCCGGCAGGCTGGATGAGGTACTCGATAGGCGGGCCGACTGCGGCACTGCTGCGCATGGTCGAGTCCATGGAAACCAAGGCGCACATCAGTGCGGCATTCAACGGGGTGGACCGTTCGACGATGCGGTCGAGAATGGGCCGTCCGTACTTCACCTCGCCGATCTGCAGATAGGGCGTGGCCGCGCTGGCACGGACGAAGTTGCCTTCCGGATAGATATGGACAATGCCAGGCGCACCCTCCCCAATCTGGCCGCCGAGTATGAAGGAGGCTTCCGGTATGAAGTCCTTGTCCTGACGGCTTTGCTGATGCTTGTTCTGCTCGGCCACCGACAGCGCGCCGATGTATTCCGCCGCCCGGCCGAGGCCTTCGGCGTGATTTAGGCCGTGGCGCGCCGATTGGTCGATGTCACGTTGGATTTGGGCGAGAACCCCTTGGGTGGTGGCCAAGTTGCCCGCGCTCAGAACAACGAAAAAACGGTCCCGGCCCAGATGGAACCGATGCATCTTGCTATAGGTGCTGATCTGGTCCACACCGGCGTGGGTGCGCGAATCCGATGCGAATACAAGCCCCGTGTCAACGGCGACGGCCACGCAGTAAGTCATGGCGGTGATATACGCGCTCGCCGCAATGTAGTCAACTCAGCCATAATTCCCCCATGGTCGCTGCCAGGCACATCAACCGCGAATTGCTCGCCGTTTTCGTGGCCACCTTGCTGGTGCTGTTTGCCGTGGCAGTCGGCGGGCGCTTCATTGGCTACTTGCAGGACGCGGCCGCGGGCAAGTTCGCCGCCGGCGACCTGATGACCATCATGGCGCTGCGTCTGCCTGGTTTTGTGCAGCTCATCGCCCCGTTTGCCTTCTACATTGCCGTGCTGCTGACCGTCGGCAGGCTGCACGCCGAGCAGGAAATGGCGGTTCTGCGCAGCAGCGGAACGGGAACCTGGCGGCTGCTGGCTTGGATCCTTCCATCCGCTACGCTGCTGGCGGCCGGAATCGGCACCCTTTCACTTTGGATTACGCCCGACCGCAACGCCGCCTTGGACCGTTTTCTCATTCAGCAGCGCGCCGAAGCGAATTTCGATCGCTTGAGCCCCGGCACCTTCAACGCCTTCGGCCGCGGCCAGCGGACGCTTTACGCCGAAACCGTCAGCGATGACGGTCAAACCCTGGGCGGCGTGTTCATCTTCGAACAGGGCGAGCGCGATCCGCTGGTCACGGTCTGGGCCGATCAGGCCTCACGCCATGTAGATCAGCGCACGGGCAGCCAATTCCTGGTGCTCGGCGACGGTACCAGGCACAGCCAGGAGCGTGCCGGCGACACAAGCCGGCGCCAAGTGATCGAGTTCTCCATGTTGAGCCAGAAGATCGACACCGACGTGGCGGCTTCGAGGCGAGTGAAGCCCGAAGCCCTGACCTCGGCCACCTTGTGGCGTCGATCCGACGCCGCAGCGGCGGCGGAACTGCATTGGCGCATCGCCTTGCCCACGTTCATGCTCATCAGCGTGCTCATCGCCATAGGGCTAGCGCCGGTCAAACCCCGCCAAGGTCGGTTCGGCAGGGTGCTGCCTGGCATGGCGGCGCTGGTGGCCTACTACCTGGCCCTGCTGGCCAACCAAAACGCCCTGCTGTCCGGCCACCTGCCCGCCGTTGCCGGCCTATGGCCCGCGCATGCCCTGTTCGCCACCATTGCCGCCGCGGCCTTGGCGCGCAGTGCCAAGCCAGCCCGCCGATGAACCCCCTGTCGCGGATCGACCGCTATCTGTGCCGGGCCGTGCTGAGCGCTGCAGGGGTGGTCTTGCTGGCCCTAACCGCCTTGGTCGCGGTCTTCGCCCTCATCGAGGAACTCGGCGAAGGGCACAGCGCCTACGGAGCGCTTGATGCGGCTTGGTACGTCTTCCTGACCCTGCCCCGGCGGGTCTGGGAACTGCTGCCTTATGTTCTGTTTCTGGGCAGCTTAATCGGCTTGGGCAAGCTGGCCAGTCAGTCGGAATTGGTGGCGCTACGGGCTGCGGGCCTGTCGGTGAGCCGCTTGACAGGCGCCACAGCCTGGGCCGTCGCCTTGGCTTGGGCGCTCGGCCTGGCGACCGGCGAATGGATCGCGCCGGCCACCGAAGCCTCCGCGGAAGCGCACAAGGCGCGCATCCTGCGTGATAGCGCAGGCCTGCGGGGCAGCGCGGGCATCGAGTTCAAGGGTGGCTACTGGTACCGCGAAGGCTCGCTCTACATGCATGTCGAAGCCTTGGATGACAACGGCGACTTGCTCGGCGTGCGCCAGTACTGGCTCAACGACCGCGGGCGCCTGTCACTGATCCGGGAGGCCGCGCGCGCCGAGTACCTGCGCGCAGCCGATGCAGGCGGAGACTGGCTTCTGCGCGACGGCCTGGAAACCCATCTAAACGACGATAAGCTCCTGGCACAGCCGTTCTCGGAACTGGTTTGGCGCGGCCAGATCGATCCTGGTCTGATCAGCGAGCGGTTGCTGGTCGATGCCCGCAAGTTGTCCCTGCTCGACCTGCGCCGCCAGATAAGCTACCTGCAGCGCGAGGGCCTGGACGCCACTTCCCAACTCATCGCCTTCTGGAGCAAGTGCCTGCAACCAGCCTCCCTGTTCGGCTTGGTCCTGCTGGCCCTGGCCTGCGTGCTCGGGCCATTGCGGGATGTCGGCATCGGGGTGCGGATCAGCGCCGGGATCGTGGTCGGCCTGTCGTTCAAGTACCTGCAGGATCTGTTTGCGCCGATGGCCGCGGTCTATGAACTGGCGCCG
>JAPPIX010000249.1:2697-6624 GCA_028820495.1 Gammaproteobacteria bacterium | reverse complement strand
TGGTGTTCAACACGGTTTTCGGGCTGAGCGTGGAGGACTTGAGCGAAGGCGGCGGGCCGTTCCTCGGCGTGGACGATTGCCGATTCATCCAGCCCGTCTATCCCGGCGATACCCTAACGGCCCGCAGCCAAGTGGAGAACGCCAAGGCCTCCAACAGCCAGCCGAAGTTCGGCATCGTGACTTGGCACACGGAGGGCTTCAACCAGCGCGGCGAGGCGGTGATCGAGTTCCGCCGCACCAACCTCGTTCGCAGGCGGGCCAGCTGATGGCGCTGACCGGCGACAGCAACTACTTCGAAGACTTCGAGCCAGGCGCGGTCGTGCGCCACGCCCGGGGCAAGACCATGTGCGAACAGGACAACGTGGGCATCACCCTGCAAGTGCTGAACACCGCCGAAGGGCACTTCAACGAAGACCTGATGCAAAGGAACGCCATGGGCCGCGAGGGCTGGAACGCCCGGCTGCAGTTCGGCGGCGTCACCATCGCCATGGTGATTGGCTTGGCCATGCAGGACACCGGCGAGAACGCCATCGCGGAGCTCGGCCTCGACAAGATTCGCCTCAAGGCGCCGGTGTTCCACGGCGATACCCTCTACGCCTACAGCGAAGTGCTGGAAAAGCGCCCAGGCGACCAGCCCGACGCCGGGATCGTGGTCTTCAAGCACTACGGCGTCAACCAGAAGGACCAGGTCGTGTTCGAGGGTGAGCGCACCCTGCTAATCAAGAAAAGGCCAACTGAAACGAGGAGCCCATGAGTCCCCAACCCCGCCGCCCCCGCCGCTGCCAGCTCTCCGTGCCCGGCAGTTCCGAGAAAATGATGGCCAAGGCCGCTGGCCTCGATCTTGACCACGTGTTCCTTGACCTGGAGGATGCCGTGGCTCCCAACGCCAAGCCTGATGCCCGGGGGCTGGTGGTCCAGGCCATCAACAGCTTGGAATGGCAGCCGCGCACCGTCTGCGTGCGCATCAACGACGTGGAGACCGAGTGGTGCCATGACGACATCATCGAAGTGGTGACCGGCGCCGGCGCCAAGCTCGACACTCTCATGCTCACCAAGGCCAAGCGGGCGGCGGACGTGATCTTCGTGCACCTCATGCTCGACCAACTCGAACTGAAGCTCGGCCTCACCCGGCGCATCGGCATCGAATGCCTGATCGAGGAGGTCGAAGGCATGATGAACGTCGATGAGATCGCCGCCTGCTCCGACCGCCTGGAGTGCTTGGTGTTCGGCATGGGTGACTACTCGGCCAGCCAGCAGATGCAGATCGCCACCGTGGGCGGCTCGGGCGGCTATCCGCCGGACCTGTGGCACTACCCCCGCTACCAAATGACCATCGCCTGCCGGGCCAACGGCATCGACCCGGTGGACGGCCCGTACGCCAACTTCCGCAATCCCGAGGCGTACCGCAAGGAGGCCGAACGGGCCCATGCGCTGGGCATGGCCGGCAAGTGGGCAATCCATCCGAGCCAGATCGAGCTGGCCAACGAAGTCTTCACGCCCTCCGCGGCGGACGTCGCCTCGGCACGGGCCCAGAAGGCGGCCTACGACGAGGCGCTGGCCCAAGGCATCGGCTCGATCAACGTCGATGGGGTCATGGTCGATGCCGCGAGCATCCGCATCGTGCAGAACACCATCGACCGGGCCGACCTCATCGGCATCTGATTCCGAATCCCAATGACCGAGCACTACCTCACCGACGAGCGCCGCATGATTCAGGACGTGGCACGGGAGTTCACCAAGAACGAAGTGCTGCCGGCAGCCAACGCGCTCGATCCGGTGCAGGGCGAAATCCCCATGGCGCTGCGCGACAAGATGGGCGAAATGGGCTATTTCGGCATCCAGATGTCCGAGGAGCACGGCGGCATGGGCCTCGGCGTCTTCGAGTACTGCTTGGTGGCCGAGGAATTGGCCCGGGGCTGGATGAGCGTGGCCAGCATCATCGCCCGAGCCGCCTCCCTGATGAGCGTCGGCGGCTGGCCGGAGGACAAGCGCCGCGAACTGACTGCCAAGGCCGCCCAGGGGAAGTACTTGGCCGCCGTATCCCTTTCCGAGCCCAACGTCGGCTCCGACCTCGCCTCGGTCAGTTGCCGGGCGGTGCTGGATGGGGACGAGTGGGTGATCACCGGCAACAAGTACTGGTGCACCTTCGCCGACGGCGCCGACTACATTCAACTGCTGGCCCGCGCCGAGGGCAGTGACGACCCGGCGCTCAAGGGCCTGAAGAACTTCATCATCGAAAAGGAGCGCGGCAGCCTGCCGGATGGCTGCTCCGGATCGCCCATCCCCAAGATCGGCTACTTCGGCTGGAACACCTTTGAACTGGCCTTCGACGCCTGCCGCATTCCCAAGGAGAACGTCATCACCGGCGGCACCGGCGACGGCTTCAAGAACACCGTCAACTGGCTGAACGTGGCCCGGGCGCATACGGCGGCGCGCTCCATCGGCTTAGCCCGGGGAGCGCTGGAGGACGCCATGGACTACGCCCAGGAGCGGGTGCAGTTCGGCGTCCCCATCGCCGACTTCCAGGAAACCCGCTTCAAGATCGCCCGCATGGCCAGCGAGGTGGAGGCCGCCCGGCAACTCATGTACCACGTCGCCACGCTCATGGACAACGGCGAGAAGGCCGACCGCGAAGCCGCCATGGTGAAGTGGTACGCCAGCGAGATGGCCGAACGGGTCACCTCCGACGCCCTGCAGGTTCTCGGCGGCGCCGGCTACACCAAGCTGCACGCCGTGGAACGCTACTGGCGCGACGCCCGCCTGACCAAGATCTTCGAGGGCACCAGCGAGATTCAACTGCGCATCATTTCCGACCGGCTGCTGGGCAGGCCGTCGAGTCGTAATCTGGCTTAGCCGTAAAATCAGGAAGTCATGAGCGCACTCCGCAAACTCGTTGTTGACGGGCCGTTCCACATGCGCCGGGGCGTCTTGGACAGCCCCACCATCGCCTTCGAGACCCTGGGCGCACTCAGTCCGCAAGCAGACAACGCGGTGCTGGTCTTCACCGGCCTCTCGCCATCCGCGCACATCGCCTCCTCGCCCGACGATCCCTCGGCGGGTTGGTGGGAGGACATGGTCGGCCCGGACAAGCCCATCGACACGACGCGCTTTTTCGTGGTCTGCGTCAATTCATTGGGCAGTTGCTTCGGCTCCACCGGGCCCGCTTCGATCAACCCGGCCACCAATACCCACTACCGGCTCGACTTTCCAGTGCTGTGCCTGGAGGACATTGCCGCCGCGGGCGCCCAGGTGCTCGACCATCTGCGCATCGACCGGGCCCACACCGTGGTCGGCGCCTCGATGGGCGGCATGACGGCGCTGGCCTTCACCTTGCTCCATCCTGGGCGCAGCCGGAGATTGGTGTCGATCTCCGCCGCCGCCCGCAGCCTGCCCTTCGCCATTGCGCTGCGCTCCCTGCAGCGGGAGATCATTCGCCGCGACCCCGAGTGGCACCAAGGACGTTACGACTTTGAGAAGGGTCCGATCACCGGAATGCGGCTGGCGCGCAAGCTCGGCATGATCACCTACCGCTCGGCAGCGGAGTGGGCGGAGCGGTTCGGGCGCGAGCGGGCCACGGCGGAACCGCCCCATGAGCATCCGTTCGGCATCGATTTCGAGGTCGAATCCTATCTTGAGGCCCACGCCAACCGATTCATCGGCGCGTTCGACGCCAACTGCTACCTCTATCTATCCCGGGCCATGGACCTGTTCGACGCCGCCGACCACGGCGGCACCTTGGAGCGGGCTCTCAGCCAGGTCGAGCTGGAGCAAGCGCTGGTCATCGGCGTGGAGTCGGACTTCCTCTTCCCCGCCCATCAACAGGCCGACCTAGCCACCGCCTTGGCGCCGCACGTCAAGGACGTTGATTTCAAGCGCTTAAGCTCCATCCAAGGGCACGATTCCTTCCTCGTCGACATGGACCGCTTC
>JAPPIX010000249.1:0-2597 GCA_028820495.1 Gammaproteobacteria bacterium | reverse complement strand
CCGCGGTGTGCCCCTTGGATTGTGCTGACACCTGCAGCCTCAACATTGAAGTCACCAACGGCCGGATGACCAAGGTGCGGGGCGGCACCGGCAATCCACTCACCCGGGGCCGCATCTGCGCCAAGGTGGCAAACGGACTGGCCGATCAAGTGTACGGCGATGATCGGTTGGCCAAGCCCCTGATCCGAACGCCGTCCGGGTTTCTGCCCCTCCATTGGCAGGAAGCCCTCGATACCATCCATCATCGGTTCTCCGAGATCATCAAGCGCCATGGAGCCGAAGCCATCGTGCCCTTGGCCTATGGCGGCCCCATGGGGCTTTTGGCCGGCGGCTCCATGGACAAGCGCTTTTTCAACCGCTTGGGCGCAACGCGGGTCCGATCCGAGCCGCTCTGCGCTGGCATATCGGCGGTAGCCTATGCCAGCACGTTCGGGGATGCGGGCGGCATTCCCTACACCGAACTTAGCGAATCCCGCCTGATCATCATCTGGGGCAACAACATCACCGCTGGCCACCTGCATCTGACCAAGCCGATCCGGGAGGCGCGCCGCCGGGGCGCTAAGGTGGTGGTGGTGGACCCCAAGCGCATCCGCATCGCTGACGACGCGGACCTGCACCTGCCCATTGTGCCTGGCACCGATGTGGTGCTCGGCTATGCGGTGGCAGCGGAGCTCAAGCGGCGCAACGCCATCGACCCAGCCTTCATTGCCGAGCACGTAACGGGCGCCGATCGCTACCTCGCCGAGGCGGAGAAGCACTCCTTGGAGTCCGCCGCCCGAATCTGCGGCTTGGAACTCGACGACATTCGCGCCTTCGTGGACTATTGGGCAACCCTCGCGCCGGTGGGCGTCTCAGTGGGCGTGGCCCCTGAGCGAAACCAAAACGGCGGCTCCGGACTGCGCGCCATCTACGCCCTCGTCGCACTGACCGGCAACATCGGGCCAAAGGGCGCGGGCATCTGCGATGTATCCGCACTCTTTCCGGTGAACGAGGAGGCGCTGGAGCGACCGGACCTGCGGCAGGCTCCGGCTAGGGAGTTCAACATCCTCGACGTGCCAAGCCACATCCTCGATGACTCGCTTAGCGTGCCCGTCAAGGCGCTATTCATCTACAACCACAATCCGGTCGCCGTCCATCCCCAGCAGGCCATGATGCGCAAAGCGCTGGCACAGGCGGATTTGTTCGTCGTCGGCTGCGATGTCACGATGACGGACTCGATGGCCATGGCCGACATCGTGCTGCCCGCCACTTCGCACATCGAGGCCCGCGACATCTACAAGGCCTATGGGCATCAGTACCTGCAGCGCGCCGAACCGGCCATCGCGCCGGTTGGGGAGGCGCTGCCGAACACGGAGATTTTCCGGCGGCTGGCGAGGTGCTTCGGATTCGAGGAAGACGCCTTCACCGATTCAGATCAGCAGTTGATCGAGCAGTCCCTGGATCGCTCCCACCCGGCGCTCAGCGGACGTTCGGCATGGGAGGTGCCAACCGAATCTTGCGTGGATGCATCCCTTGGCGCACCACTCCTGTTGCGGGGTGCTGCGCCCAACACGCCCAGCGGCCGCATTGAGCTCTATTGCGAAGCCTTGGAAAAGTCCAGCGGCCAAGGCCTGCCCAGCTACCGGCCACTCAAGCGGCAGAGGCGCTTCCTGCTCCTAAGCCCGAGTTCCGAGCATCGAACCAACTCCACCTTCGGCGGCGCGCCAGGCCACGACGAAGACTTAGCGGTGGAGATGAACCCGGCTGACGCAGCTGCAGTCAACGTACACGACGGCCAATCGATTCGGCTGCGCAATGACCAAGCCGAGGTCACATTGCCAGTGCGGCTTAGTCCGAAGCCCCGCCGGGGAATCCTGTACGTGCCCAAGGGCGGCTGGCTGCGCAGCTACCCGCACGGTGCGAGCATCAATGCGCTGGTGCCTGGCCACCGAGCGGACTTGGCCGACGGCGCCTGCTACAACGACACGGAAGTGGATGTTGAGGTGGCCTGAACCAGCCATCCGCCTTCAAGGCCCAGCGGCCTGCTTGGCAAACTCCAACAACGCCTCCGCGTTGAGGTAGCCGCCGGCCAAGAGTCGCCGTTCACCGCCCCGCTCTTCTAGTACCGACGGCAGCGCATTGGTGCCAAAATCCCGGGAAGTGTTCATCTGAAAGCGCACTGCGGCGCGCACTTTCTCCGAACCGGCGGCTTCTAGAAACGCCTCGCGATCCACGCCGCATTCCTGCGCGGTTGCGGCCAAGGTCTCAAGGTCGTTGATATCCACTCCCTCGACGAAGAAGCGCTCCTGCAAGCGATGCAGGTAGTCGAAGGGCGGCACGCCAAGCGCCTCCCGAACCGCCTGCACGGCGATGCAGGGCAACGTGCTGTTGTAAATCAGCGGCGTTGGCAGCTTGAAGCCAAAAGCCTGGCCGGTGGTGGTTTGGACCTCGCGCCAGATGCCCCTCAGGTGACCGCGCCCGAACTCGCCAATCGGCTGGGTGCCGTGAACGTTGATGCCCCCCATCAATAGGTCGAATGCCTCCGGCAGCACCGCCCGCGCCCGATCCACCTCCGGCGTCATGCCCCAACACCAAGAGCACATCGGATCGGTGACGAT
>JAPPIX010000271.1 GCA_028820495.1 Gammaproteobacteria bacterium | reverse complement strand
CGCCGCGGCGGTGACATTCGCCGCGTTCATCTGCCCCGCTATCCGGTGAACCTCGAGCGACCCGATTTGCCCTTTGAACTGCTCGACGTGGGCAACGGCCGCCTCTACATGGCGCAAAGCGGCCTGATCGGCCCGGACGGGCTCGATTCGGGCAGCGAGCGGCCGCTTTACAGGGCCGCCCGCGCCAACTACGAAGTCGGCGATGGAGAGACCCTGGCCGTCGAACTCGAAGCCGAGGTCGGCGACGTGAAAGTCCAGAAGATCTTCGAATTTCACGGCGGCGACTACTTGGTGGACATGATCTACCGGGTGGAAAACCGCCGCCCGGAACCCTTCCGGGCCAGCCTGTTCGGCCAGATCAAGCGCGACGCCAAGGAGCCCCCCGGACAGGAGAGCTTCAGCCTCGGCCCGCAGCCCTACTTGGGCGCCGCCCTCACCACACCCGACTCCCGATACGAGAAAATCGAGTTCGACGACCTCGACGAAGGTGACTTCCGTGGCCAGGTCGAAGGCGGTTGGATTGCCTTCCTGCAGCACTACTTCCTGAGCGCCTGGGTCGCCAACGAGGGCGAGTCGAACAGCTACTACGGCCGCAAGCGCGCCGACGGCACCTACATCGTCGGCTACACTGGCCCCTTGGCCACGGTGGCGCCCGGTGGCCAGGGCGAGTGGCGGTCCCGCTTCTACGCCGGCCCCAAGGATCAAAAGCGATTGGAGCAAATCGCCGACAATCTCAACCTCACCGTGGACTACGGCTTCCTCTGGTGGCTGGCCGTGCCGCTGTTTGCACTGCTCGACTGGCTGCACGGCCTGGTCGGCAATTGGGGCGTGGCCATCATCCTGCTCACCGTGCTGGTCAAGCTGGTGCTCTATCCGCTGTCGTCGGCGAGCTACAAGTCGATGGCCAACATGCGCCGGGTGGCGCCGCAGATGAAGCGCCTGCAGGAGCGCTACGCCGATGATCGGCAAAAGCTCTCCCAGGAGATGATGGGCCTGTACAAGAAGGAGGGCGTCAACCCCTTGGGCGGCTGCCTGCCCATGCTGCTGCCGATGCCCATCTTCATCGCGCTGTACTGGGTGCTGTTCGAGAGCGTCGAGCTGCGCCAAGCGCCGTTTGCACTGTGGATCGACGACTTGGCGGCGATGGACCCCTTCTTCATTCTGCCGCTGCTCATGGGTGCCACCATGTACGTGCAGCAGCTCTTGAGCCCGACCATGGGCGACCCCATGCAAGCCCGCATCATGAAGATGATGCCCATCATGTTCACCGTGCTCTTCCTGTTCTTTCCCGCCGGCTTGGTGCTTTACTGGCTGGTCAACAGCGTGCTGTCCGTCGCCCAGCAGTGGTATGTGATGAGGAAGGCGGAAATGGCCGCCGCCCCGGTGAAGAACTAGCCCTGAGCGACACGGACACCATAGCGGCCGTCGCCACGCCCCCGGGCCAGGGCGGGGTGGGCATCGTGCGCATCTCCGGCCCATTGGCGCTCAAGATCGGCGAATCCATCGTCGGCGAGCCCTTGCCCCCGCGTCAGGCCCTGCATGCCAATTTCACCCACGAAGGCGAGCTTTTGGACGATGGCGTGGGCCTCTACTTCGCCGCGCCCAACTCCTACACCGGCGAGGACTCGGTGGAGCTGCAGGGCCACGGCGGCCCGGTGGTGATGCAGATGCTGCTGAACGCGGTGCTCGCCGCCGGGGCGCGGCTGGCCCGCCCTGGCGAGTTCAGTGAACGCGCCTTCCTCAACGGCCAGCTCGACTTGGCCCAGGCGGAGGCCGTGGCGGACCTCATCGCCAGCGCCTCAACCCAGGCGGCGCGCGGCGCGGTGCGCTCCCTGTCTGGGGAATTCTCCTTTCTTATCAATGAATTGGATGCTGACATCCTGAAGTTGCGCGTCCACGTTGAAGCCGCCATAGACTTTCCCGACGAGGAGGTTGAGTTGCTGGCCCAGGGCCGCGTCGGCGAGCAAATCGAAGCGCTCATCGGCGCCGTCCAATCACTGACCCAGCGGGGCCGGCAGGGCGCGTTGCTCACCCAAGGCATCAGCATCGCCATCATCGGTGCGCCCAATGCCGGCAAATCCAGCTTGCTGAACCGCCTCAGCGGCGAGGAAGCGGCCATCGTCACCGACATTCCGGGCACCACCCGCGACCTGCTCAAGGTGGACTTGGTCCTCGATGGCCTGCCGGTCCGCCTAGTGGACACTGCTGGCTTGCGCGACAGCACGGACCCC
This sequence comes from Gammaproteobacteria bacterium, assembly GCA_028820495.1. Lineage (GTDB taxonomy): Bacteria > Pseudomonadota > Gammaproteobacteria > Pseudomonadales > Azotimanducaceae > Azophilus. The sequence continues at coordinate 4,411 of JAPPIX010000271.1, read as the reverse complement.
GTGGAGGTGGAAGGCGTGCGTCGCGCCCGCTTGGCTGCCAAACAAGCGGACCTCATCTTGGAGGTGTGGGATCTCGCCGTGGCTCAAGCCCACGGGGCGCCATCCAGCCCGGCAAGAACGCTGCGCGTGGAAAACAAGATCGACCTGGTCGGCGTTCCACCTGGCGTCGTGGAGGATTCGCCGTCAACCATCCGCGTATCCTGCCTGACCGGCGACGGCATCGAGGCCTTGAAGGGCGCCATCAAGCACCGAGTGGGCTTCACCGGCGAAGGCTCAACCTTCAGCGCCCGGCAACGGCACATCGAGGCCCTCAACGCCGCCCTGACGGCCTTGGAAAACGCCGCTCAGCGCGTTGAGGGCAGCGCCGCCGCCGAAGTCATCGCCGAGGAACTGCGCCTAGCGCACCTGGCGCTCGGCGAAATCACCGGCGAAACCACCCCGGACGACCTGCTGGGCAGCATCTTCGCCACCTTTTGCATTGGCAAGTAACCGGGCTTCGAAGACTTCCCCCATTTCAAATCGAGGGCAAGATGCCCTCGCTCCGACCATGCGGGGCTCCCAAGCGCATGCGGGGCTCCCAAGCGAGGGCATCTTGCCCTCGAAACGAACCGAAGCGTGGCGATGGAGAGCCAGGCACCCTCCCGCCAAGACGCCCCTCAAGCCGCTCCAATGCTCCGCCGCCAGTGCACCATCTCGATGGCCGCTGCCGCCGCTTCGAGGCCCTTGTTGAACTCATCGTCCGCTGCCCGCGCCGCGGCGTGCTCCATCTTCAGCACCGGCAGGATCTCCACCACCACCGGGCGGCGGTAGCGCTGCATCACCTCCCCCAAGCCCCGCATGCACTCGTTGGTGATCATTTCGAAGTGCAGGGTTTCCCCCTTGAGAATCACGCCGAAGCAGATCACGGCGTCGATTTCCTTGTCCACGTCCAGCGCCAGCAAGTCCGCTGCCGCCAAGGGCAGTTCCAAGGAACCGGGCAGCCGATGCACCTCGATGCGCTCATACCCATGCGCCCGCAGCGCGCCTTCGCAGGCATCCGAGAGGCTGTCCACCAACTCCGGATACCACTTCGATTTAAGTATCGCGATGCGCCCCGGATTCTCGATCGTCGGCAAGTCGCTCAGGTCGGCGGTGGTCTTCACGAGGCCACCAGCGCATCGGCTTCCTCAAGCTCAGCCAGCATGCGCTGCAGCTTGGGAATCGCCTCCATCACCGGCCCCGGGTCGGTTACCGGCAGCGGCCCCTCTTCATCGCGCAAAGGGAGCGTGAAGCCATCGAGCCGTGAGCCCCGCAGCCAATCCAACAGCGCCTCATCCTGCATCCATTCCAACTGGTTCAGGAAGTTGGCCAAGGTGGTGCGCAGAAAGTCGGCGTCGGAATCCGGATGCGGAACCGGGACGCAAAGCCGGTTCTTGGCCGCGTCATCATCGCCGTAGACCGCCTCGACATGGGCGGTGAACGCGCCGCTGAACACTTGCTGGCAGGTGCGCAGCGATTGCAGCGTGATGACCTGGCTGTCAAACACCGGCACCACCGGTCGCCGGGCCAAGCCATCGGTGGCGCAATGCACGTGCAGCGTGGCGGGGGAGGTGGGCACACTCCCCTGGTCGAGAGTGATGGCGTCGCGCTCAATCCGCTGCACGTGCCCGAGCCGCACCACATCCTTGATGCGGCGCAATTGCTCGAGCTCCGCCTGGGTGACCGTGGCGCAGCGGTACATGGTCGGCCACACGTCGTCGTCGAACCGCAGAAGCTGGCCCGCCGCATTGACCCGCTCAAAGACGTCCCGGTAGCTGGTGCCTTCAACGATGGCCCGGGCTTGCGCCGCGAAGCCCCGGTTGAGGGCGTCGGCGAACTGGCGGCCGGGCTGGATGTTGGCCCGGTCCAGCATCCAGGAATCCCGGGGCATGATCCAACTGATGCACTCCGGGTCCTTGCCGTGGGCCAGCAGGAACAGGCAGGCGTCCATGCCGGTCTTGCCGGCGCCGACGATCACGTAGCGCTCGAACTGCCCGCCCAGCTTCGGCAGCGCGTTCAGCGGCGCCCAGTTGACGCCCTCATCGATGGCGAACGGCGGCGGCGACACGGAGGGCACGCTGACGTCCATGTAGGTGGCGTCCACGATCTTGCCTGCCTCCACCGCCCACTCGTCGTCGGACACCGAAGATGCGAAGCGCCCGTCGCCTTGGTACTCGCAAAGGGGGAAGTAGCGGACCCGCCCGGAGGGCAAAAACTGGCGCTGCATCACCTGCCCGAAGTAAGCGCACACTTCGCTGTTGGTGGCCAATTCATATAGGCCCTTGTTCCAGCCGTGGGTGTCTATCGCGCCGCTGCCCAGGGGCCGGGAATTGACCCCGTAGAACGACGACGGCTGGTGCAGGCGCACGAAGGGATAGGCGTCGTTCCAATGCCCGCCGGGCTGGTGCCGCCGATCCACCATCACCACGGAGGCCTCGGTTTCAGTCATCAGCACGTCGGTGAACGCCATGCCCATCGCGCCGGCGCCGACGACCAGGTAGTCTGCTTGGAGAGTTTTCATGGCGGTTTGCAGTGCTCCGATGGCGAGTCGGCGAATCATACAACAGCACCGCGCAGAGGCAGCCGACTTGGCTTTTCGTTGCGTCAAGCGAAGCCCCCGGAGCGAGGGCGTCCCGCCCTCGATGGAATTCCCCAGATCATTTCGAGGGCAAGATGCCCTCGCTCCGCCAAAATGAGAATTGCTGGTCGGTTCGCATTGGAATCGCCTTGAGCGAAGGTCGGCCAGCGGCGTGTATCCTAGCCCCACCATCAGGAAGCGGGGGCAGCAATGGGCGATTACGTCTATCCGGGCATTCTCAGCAGCGTGGCGCTGCTGGTGTATTACTTCACCTTGTTCAAGTCGGGGATGGCCCGCGGTCGCTTCGAGGTGCCGGCGCCGTCCCACGACGGACCGGAAGAATACGTCCGCCACGTGCGCGCCCACCAGAACACGGTGGAGCACCTAGTGATGTTCCTGCCCGGCCTGTGGCTGTTTTCAGTGGGGGTGGATCCGATCTGGGCGGCGGGCATCGGCGCAATCTGGCCGGTTGGCCGCCTGATGTATGCCCTGGGCTACTACAAGGCGCCGGAGAAGCGCAGCATCGGCCTCTACATCAGCATGCCGCCGATCTACATTTTCATCCTGGGTTCGCTGATCGGTTTCGTCTTGAAGGCCGTATAGCGGGGCCTAGGACCAAGGGCGCAGCGCCCGCCAGTCGTCGTCCGTGCCCAGGGCCGCCGCGTCCGCGTCGTAGCTGTACAGCCAGTGCTGCTGGGGCGAGAAGCCGCCGTCGAGCTTCTCGTTGGTGCGCCGGAACCGTTCGTTGCGCCGGGCGATGGCCTGCGGGTCCGCAACGTGGTACCAACCCTCCGCATTGCGCGACTGCTGCACGATCAGATGCGCGCGATCCATGCGCAGGGCTTGGTAGCGGGCCAGATCAGCCACCACGTCACCGGTCGATTCGGCGAGCAAGCGCGCCAGCACCCAAGCATCCTCCAGCGACTGAACCGCACCTTGGGCGTGGTAGGGCAACATCGCGTGGGCAGCGTCGCCGAGCAGGCCAATCCTTCCCGCCACCCACTCGCGCAGCGGATTGCGGTCATGGAGCGCGGTCACGAAGGTCTCGTCGGTGGCCTCGATGACGCGCTTGGGCCGATCGTACCAGCCGTCGAACGCGGCCATGACCTCGTCGGCACTCGCCGTCTGGGACCAGGACTCCCGCTTGTGGCCATCGGCCTGCCCCAACGCCAGCCAGTTGAGCCGGGCACCGCCGGAGACCCAGTAGTAAACGAAGGAAAGACGCGGCCCCATGTCCACGTGGGCCGACACCGGAATGCCGAGATCGGCGATCTTGCTGCGCTCCACCACCCCGCGCCAAGTGACGTAGCCTGACGCCCGCGGCGGATCCGGCGAAAAAACCTGTTCGCGCGCCAGCGAATGAATGCCATCTGCGCCCACCAGCACATCGCCGGTGATGCGCTCACCGGATTCGCAAACCGCCCAAGCCTGGGCGGCATCCTGCCCGACAGCGACGACCTTGGACTGCAACCGAAGCCGCGACAGATCCAAGCCGCCGGTCAACGCAGCGATCAAATCGGCCCGGTGGGCGTGGTAGTAGGCATGGCCGTAAGCCTGCCGCACCCGCGGCCTCAGCGGCGTGCGCAATATGGTTTCGCCAGTATCCCAGACGCTGTACTTGTGGAAGTCCGGCTCCGTGCAGAACGCCGCGAGCGCATCGCCAAGACCTAAGGTCTCCAGCACGCGCACCCCATTGGGGCTGAGCTGAATGCCAGCACCCACTTCGGTGAAAGCAGGCGCCTGCTCAAGGAGCACGTAATCGACGCCCAGCTTGGCCAGCGACAACGCCAACGCGCTGCCGCCAATGCCGGCCCC
>JAPPIX010000006.1 GCA_028820495.1 Gammaproteobacteria bacterium | reverse complement strand
TCGCCACAACCCCCGTTTTTTTTTCGCCGCGCGAGGGGCACGCCCCTCGCGCTCCCCGGCTGATGGCTCGTGCTTCTTTGCGACTTAGAGCGCTAGCTGCATCCAGGCCCAGAACTTGGTCGTGTCGCGGGCGGTGGCGCCGGTGTTGAGGGGGTTGCCGTCGGCCTCGTAGTCGGCGAACTTGAACCCCACCGAAAGACGCTTGGTGGGCTTGGCGGTGGCCTGGAAGCCCCATTCCCAGCCATAGTCGAAGCCACCCATCTCGGCCTTGAAGCCGTGCCAGGCGAACAACAGGCCAACGGGGCCGGCTTGACCTTGGACCGTGACGTAGGTGTCGCGCAGGCCGGTTGTTGGAATGGCGAGGAACTTGTCCGTCCAGCCTTGATGGGCGTGCAGGGTGGCCAAGGGGAATTGAAAGGCCATGGTGCCGTCGCCTTCCATGCGTTCGTGGCTGAGCTTGGCGGTGAGGCCGTTCCATTGCTTCAGGGTCACGCCGGCGCTGCCCGCCCAATAGGCGAGGGATAGGTCGTGGGGGTTGTCGCCGGTGTCGTTTTGCTGGCCCCGCTCGGCCGAGTAATGCGCCACCCAGCCATCGCCCATGGGAATGTCGCCCCAGATCTTGGCCCCGAAGGTTTGCGTGGACAGGGTCAGGGCGTTGGTGAAGTCGAGGTCGTAGAAGTAGCCTTCAATGGCCATGCCCTGGATGCCGGTGTATTCGAGGCGCGCCAGCAGGCCGTCCAGGTCATGGTCGCTGCGGTTGGGCAGGTCGTTGTCTTCGCCGAAGATGCGGTTGACGTTGTAGATGTACCCGCCGTCGAAGGCGAGGTTCGGGGTGGGGTTGCTCTGCACCCGAAAGCCGTCCATGGATTGATGGTTCTGCCGGAAGGCCACCGTGCCGATGAAGCGGTGGAAGGGCGTCTTGCGGTGGAAGATTTCCTGGCGGCCGTAGCGCAGGGTGGTGTTGGGCAGGCCGTTGAACTGCAGGTAGGCCTGGTTGATCTCGGTGCCTTCGGGATCCAGGATCACCGCGTATTCGGTCTTGTCGTTGGTGCCGCCGTCGTTGTAGGTCTCGCCGCCGATGGTCGAGACATGCTCCACCTCGGCGAGGGCGCTGAAGCCGCCGACTTCGGCGCTGCGGTAGGTGAAGCCGGCTCGCAACGTGGACGCCTTGGCCTTGCGATTGAGCTTGTCGTCGGCCTGTTCAAACCGGTAGCGCAGGTTCAGGTCCCACTCGCCTTGGGTCCAAGCGGGCTGCTCAGCCGCCTGTGCGGGGTTGGCTAGGGTGCAGATCAGGCCGAACAGGCCCACTGCGCACTTGATTGGACTCTTGTTTGGAAGTTGCACTTAGGCTCCGTGCTATGAACCCTTGCTTAAGATGATCGAAGCTGCGGCACTGGCGGCGCCGAACTTCTCCAGCCGAAAACAATTCATTGTACAACGTTGGCCGTCGATGTGACGATAACGCCCTGCCGGCCCCAAGCGTCCAGCAGCTGCGCTCCCTTGGCTGGGTCGAGGGCCTGAACCGCATCGGCGACCACGCGTAGGGTGATCTTGGGGTGATGCCGGCGCAGCCCCTCCACTGCGTAGCGGTTGCAAACGTCGAGCGCCACGCCGTACAGCGTGACGTCCTCGACGCCCAGCGCCTCGATCACCGGGCTGACGTGGGGGTTGGTGAACACGTCGAAGTGGTGCTTGTGGAACAGGATGTCCCCTGAATGGCCGGTCAGGTTCGGCAACGGTCCGTCAGGTTCGATGACCAAGGGATCCCGCAACGCGGTTTCGGTTATGCGCCGCTGCCCAGCGCTGCCGCGCAGGCAGTGGGGCGGGAAGGTGCGCGTGAAGTCCGGGGTGGCGGAAATCTCCTCGTGGTCCTCCGAGTGGTCGTCGGCGCTGGCGATGATGCGGATGCCGCGGGCGTGGGCGTGGTCGGTGAGCTGAGCGAGATTGGGCGCGATGGTCTCGGCGCCAGGGACGTACAGCTTGCCTTCGGGTTGCATGAAGTCCGCTTGGGTGTCCACGTCCCAGAACACGGCGTTCATTTGACCGCCTCCAAGTCGGGCATGAAGCGCTCGGCCCGCCCGACCTTGGCGATCGCCTTGCCGTCGCAGCGCACGATGTCGGCGGTGAAGTCGTGCTGCCCGGCGTTGGCGAACAGCGATGAGCCAACGCCGTAAGCGTCCACCGGCGCTTGGCGCTCCTCGAAGCGTTGGATTTTTTCCGCGTTGAAGCCCCCGGAGGCGACGATGCGCACGCCGTGGAAGCCGTCGGCATCCAGCGCCTTGCGTACGTTCCAGACCAGTTCGAGATTGACGCCGCGCGGATCGAACTGCCCCATCATCGGCTGCACGCTTAGGTCAACCAAGGTGTCTGAGGTGTCCAGGCGCACCCCAAACAGGCGCGGTCCCAAGGCCTGGGCGACCTCCAAGGCGGTGCGCACGCAGTCGTTCTCGAAGTCCACCAGCACCACCAAGGGGATGGATTCCGGGAAGCATTCGGCGAACTTTTGCGCCGCCAGCACCGTGTCGCCGCCGCAGGCCGCGATGACTGCGTGGGGGATGGTGCCCACCCCTTCGCCGCCCCACCACGAGCCTTGGGCGTCCGTTGAAACGGCCCTGGCGCCGCCGATGTGGGCGGCGTAGCCATCCCTGGCCTGCACCAGCCAGTGGTCGAAGCGGGCGGGGAAGAACAGCACGTCCTTGCCGCTTGCGGCCTTGACGGCCAAGCGGGTGTTGGTGGCGACCCGGGTGCTTCGGGCCAGCACCCCCAGATAGAGGGTTTCCAGGTGGGCGAAGACCTCGTAGGGCCCTTTGATGGTCATCACGATGTCGAATGCCTTGACCGCCTCGCCGTCGCGGCGGGCGCGGACCTCGAGCGCCTCCCAGTCGTGGCTGGCGAGCTTGAGCATGGCAATGGCCTCGTCCACGCCGCAGAGTACGCAGTTGGATTTGCAGAACACCTGCATCAGCACTTCGGACGAACCGCCCGTGCGGCGCAGCATCTCGGCGGCGCGGACGAAGTACTTGTCGGAGTAGAAGCCGTCCCGAATCTGCTGCGCGGGCAGGTTGAACAGCGCCGGATCCAATCGCTCGCTGACGATCGGCTCACCGGCTCGGGACTTGCCCCAATCCAGCCTACTGTCCTTGACGTCTCCGCTCATTGCGTCCTGGCCGCTGCCGTCCGACGAGGCCCAATCTGCGCCTTGCTTGGCCGGGCGTCAAGGCGTGCGCCTACGGCGCACGTGCGCGTTCAACTTCGAACAGCGCCGCGAGTTGCTCGGTCATCGCGCCGCCGAGCTGCTCGGCGTCGGTGATGGTGACCGCCCGGCGGTAGTGGTGGGTGACGTCGTGGCCGATGCCGATTGCGATGAGCTGCACCGGGGACTTGGACTCGATCATGTCGATGGCGTACTTCAAGTGCTGCTCAAGGTAGTTGCTGGGGTTCACCAGCAGGGTGGAGTTGTCCACCGGCAGGCCGTCGGAGATGACCATAAGCACCTTGCGGTCCTCGGGACGCACGACCAAGCGATTGTGCGCCCAGATGAGCGCCTCGCCGTCGATGTTCTCCTTGAGCAGTTCCTCGCGCATCATCAGGCCGAGATTGCGGCGTGTGCGGTGCCAGGTGTCGTCGGCGGCCTTGTAGATGATGTGGCGCAGGTCGTTGAGCCGTCCGGGGCTGGGCGGCTTGTTGGCGGCGATCCACTTTTCCCGGGACTGGCCGCCGCGCCAGGCGCGGGTGGTGAAGCCGAGGATTTCCACCCGCACCGAGCAGCGCTCCAGGGTGCGGCCCAGGATGTCGGCGCACATGGCGGCGATGGTGATCGAGCGCCCGCGCATGGAGCCGGAACTGTCGATCAGCAGCGTCACCACGGTGTCGCGGAAGTCCATCTCCTTTTCCTGCTTGTAGGCCAAGGGATTCATGGGATCCACCACTACTTGCGCCAAGCGGGAGGCGTCGAGGATGCCCTCTTCGAGGTCGAACTCCCAAGTGCGGTTTTGGCGGGCGAGCAGGCGCCGCTGCAGGCGGTTGGCCAGCTTCGAGGTGGCGTACTGCAGGCTCACCAACTGCTGGTCAAGCACGGCCCGCAGGCGGATGAGCTCCTCGTCGGGGCACAGCTCCTCGGCGGCGGTGATTTCGTCGAACTCGTCGGTGAAGGCCTGGTAGTTGACGTCGACACGGATGCGTCCGGCTTCGTCGGGGGTCGGGGCCGGCGCTTCGTCGGGGTCGGCTTGTGCGCCGAGTTCGTCCATGTCGAGGTCGGCGTCCATCTCCATCATGGCGGCTTCGCCCTCGGCGGACTCGTCGGTCAGGTTGTCGTCGTCGAGCACCACGTCCTCCGGGTTCAGTTCCGAATCGCTCTCGGCCTCTTCGTCAATCGTCTCGGTATCTTCCTGGTTCTGGTTTTCGTCCGGCGGGTCGTCGAATTCGGCAACTAGCCCCAAGTCGGCGATGATCTCGCGGCAAACGGTGGCGAAATCCCGCTGGTTGAGCAGGCAGCCGCGCAGCGCCTCGATGTCGGCCCCGGCGTGCTCCTGGACATGGTCGCGCCAAAAGCGGACCACGTTTTCGGCGGAGGGCGGCAACTCGCGGCCGGTAAGCGCCTGGCGCACCAGCAACCCGACCGCCACGGGCAGGGGCGCTTCGGACACATCGACGATGGCGTCGAACGCCGCTTGCCGGCACTGCGCCTCCAGCGAGGCGTCGAGGTTGGCGGCCACTCCCGCCATGCGCAGCGCGCCGATGGAGGCGATGCGGGCGTCCTCGATCCACTGAAACATCTCTTGGGCGGGGCCGCCCTTGGGCGCGTAGCGGTTGTGCACCGCGTCGTCATGGTGCTTGAGCCGCAGCGCCAACTCGTCGCCCATGCCGCGCACGGCGTTGATTTCGTCGTCGTCGCAGCCGAGCGTGGGCAAGGGCACCCGCAGCCGATTGCCACGGGCGGTGGGCGTGCCTTGGCCGAAGGAGACTTCGAGCTCGTCGTCCTCGGCCAGCGCCCGCATGGTGGCGGTGGTGGCGCGCTTGAAAGGCTCGAGCGGGTGGGGTTCCCCGGCGAGGGGCATGCCCCTCGCGCTCCCTGGCTGAGGCTTCTCATGCGAGGGGTTCTCCAGCCCCGCAAGCAAGTTGCGGGGCGTCGCCGCCTGCCGAAGCGATGCTTCGGCTCGGGCTGCGCCCGACCGGTGGCGACCCCTCGCGCTCCCCGGCTGAGGGCTCTCCTCCTTAGTCACGCGCCTTGCAGCCTGATCCCGGCGGTGGCGTCGCCGAGGTCCGTTCCGATGCAGCGCTGGTAGTACTCGGCGACGATGGGCCGCTCGAGTTCATCGCACTTGTTCAGGAAGGTGACCCGGAAGGCGAAGCCCATGTCGCCGAAGATCTCCGCGTTCTGCGCCCAAGTCAGCACCGTGCGCGGCGACATGACCACCGAAACGTCGCCGTTGACGAAGCCGTGCCGGGTGAGGTCGGCCACCGCCACCATGTTGGAGACGGTGCGGCGACCGGCATCCGTGGCGGCATAGGACTTGGCCTTGCCGAGGATGATCTGCGTTTCCGCATCGTGCTCAAGGTAGTTCAGCGTGGTGACAATGCTCCAGCGGTCCATCTGCCCTTGGTTAATCTGTTGGGTGCCGTGATAGAGGCCCGTGGTGTCGCCAAGGCCGACGGTGTTGGTGGTGGAGAACAGCCGAAAGTAGGGATGCGGGGCGAGCACCTTGTTCTGGTCGAGCAAGGTCAGCTTGCCCTCCACCTCAAGCACCCGTTGAATGACGAACATCACGTCCGGCCTGCCCGCATCGTACTCGTCGAAGCAGAGCGCCACCGGATGCTGCAGCGCCCAGGGCAGGATGCCCTCCTTGAATTGCGTGATCTGCTGGCCGTTTTCGATGACGATGGCGTCCTTGCCCACCAAGTCGATGCGGCTGATGTGGCTGTCCAGGTTGACGCGGATGCAGGGCCAGTTGAGGCGTGCCGCCACCTGTTCCACGTGGGTGGACTTGCCGGTGCCATGGTAGCCCTGGATCATCACCCGCCGGTTGTGGGTGAAGCCGGCCAGTATGGCCAGCGTGGTGTCGCCATCGAACAGGTAGTCTTCGTCGATGGCGGGCACGTAATCCGTGCGCCGCGAGAACGCTGGGACGTCCAAGTCCTGATCGATGCCAAATGCCTCGCGGGCGTTGACGGTGGTGTCCGGTGTGAGGTCCGGGGGCAGGCCTGACTCCATTTTTGGTTTCCGAGCTTGAGCAAAACACGCTATTGTACGGGATCATTCGCCGGACGGCGGCAAAACGCGGCTCAACGGGGCGTCAAACCCCTTGCAAGGCCGGCCAATCGGTTCAACAGGGGGGTAGGTGGCGACAATATACATGGTGCGGCATGGCCGTGCGGATGCGATGGCTCTGGACCCACGTGATCCGGGCTTGGACGATCTGGGTCGCCAGCAAGCCCGCGAGACAGCAGCCGTCCTGGCGCCCAAGGGACCATTGCCCATCCACTCCAGCCCCTTCGCCCGCGCCCGCGAGACCGCTGCTGCCTTGGCTGAACTTTGGGGGGTGGAAGTGGCCATCGAACCCCGGGTGGCGGAAATCCCATTTCCCATGAATGACTTGGCCAAGCGGGGCGCATGGCTGCGTCAAGCCATGGCCGGGCGTTGGTCGAGCTTGGACGACGACTTGCAGGCGTGGCGCCGCGAATTGGTGGACTGCGTGGCCCACCTCGACCGCGACTGCGTGGTGTTCTGCCATTTCATCGCCATCAACGTGGCTGCCGGTGCCGCCCAGGGCGACGACCGATTGGTGATCTTCCAACCCGACAACGCCTCGGTCACCGTCTTCAACAACGACGGCGGCGAACTGCG
>JAPPIX010000125.1 GCA_028820495.1 Gammaproteobacteria bacterium | reverse complement strand
CTGAAGGCTCTCTTGTGCGAGGGGCGGGCCCCTCGCGCTCCCCGGCTGAGGGCTCCTTCACATCGGACCGGACTCTGAAAGAAGTTAACGCTTATGGGCGTCCCGCCATAGTCTTGAATCTAGGTGGTGGGTAACTCTCGATGCGATGCTCCGTTTGGTGGTGGGATCAAGCTGCAATGAGGTGCCCATGCGAAACGTCACCCTGAGCGCGGAAGCGGACACCATAGATGCGGCGATGGAGCGTGCGGCGTCAGAAGGCACGACCCTCAACGCGGAGTTCCGCAAATGGTTGGACGAATACGCTCGACACCACCAAGCCACTCGGGCCATGGACTCGATGCATGAGCTTCGGGCGAAGTATGGTACGGGCGGCCGCAAATTCACTAGAGACGAGATGAATGAGCGTTGAGGACTTCTGGGACACCATGAGATTTAGCTTCCTAACGGCTCGGAAGTGGCTCTGATTCAGTCTCGTGGTGTGGGTTGGGGGTTTCAAATTGGCCAGAATTGGCCGGAATCAGCCAGATTGAGCCAAAGGGTCAATCAGAGCCGCTTGCGCATGTAAACTCGCGGTTGGCCGCCTTCGATGCGACGCTCAGTTTCCTCATATCCTCGATGTGCATAGAGCGCGATGTTTCCCGTCATCCTCTCGTGGGTGTCCATACCCTACGCACTCCGCAATGCTGGCCGCATCGCTGGCGAGCGCGTGGCCAAGTGCGGGACCGGTCATGGAATCGGACATAACTTGCATCATCTCCGATGACGGCGAGCGTGTTTTGCGACACAATTCCCATACTAACCCCATGCCAGCAACGACGCGCCGGAACCTCTCCCCAATTCCATGATCAGAACCCTGCACCGCGCCCTGCTCCTCGCCACGCTGCCGGCAGCCCTGCTGCAAGGCTGCCAATCCGCCTTTGGCCCGGAGTCCCTGCAACGCACCCATCCGGCGTACAACGCCGCCATCACGGCGTCGGTGAATGAGCAGATGCTGCAGAATCTGGTGCGGCTGCGGTACCGGGACGTGCCCTTCTTCCTCGAGATTGGCAGCGTGACCGCGACGCTTTCGGTCGGCGCCAACGCCCAGCTTGGGGGTACGGTGGCCATCGGCGGCGATGACTCGGTGAGCCCGCTGGCGGGGGTTGCCTACATGGACAGCCCCACCATCTCCTATGCGCCCCTGCGCGGGGAGGACCTGCTGAAGAGCCTGCTGAGTCCGCTGCAGTTGGAGTCCATCCTAGTGCTCACCCAGTCCGGCTGGCGGATCAGCCGCGTCTTCGGGCTGTGCTTCGAACGCATCAACGATGTGCGCAACGCGCCCACCGCCTCGGGCCCGACACCAGACCAGGAACCCGACTATCGGTCATTCAACCGGCTGCTGGATTCGTTGAACCGGCTGCAATCGGCAGGCCAGATCGAGGTGGGCGCGCAAGAGAAGGGCGTTGTCGTCAAGCTGAACGCTGGCGGCGAGGATGGCTCGCACGGGCTTGATGAAGTGCGGGCGCTGCTGGGGATCGAATCCGATGACAATGAGTTCAGGCTAAACACAAATTTTTTAGAGACGGTCGCCGACCAGTGGACCGTGCGCACACGCTCGCTGTCGAGCCTGCTGTACTACCTCTCCCAAAACGTGGACACGCCTCCAGCGCACCAATCCGCTGGCTTGGTCACTGTTACCAGAGCCCACGGCGGCGGCGTCTTCGACTGGGGCGAGACGCCCGCAGGCCAGATATTCCAAGTTAGGTCCGGCCGGGAGCGTCCCGAGGGCGCTTACATTGCCACCTTCTACCGGGGCCATTGGTTCTGGATCGAGGACCACGACCTGGAATCCAAGTCCACCTTCATGCTGCTGCGGCAGTTGTTCGACCTTCAGGCCGGGCAAAGCACCGTCCAGGGGCCGACCCTGACCCTGCCCGTGGGCCGGTGACGATCCACCCTATTCAACTACTGAACCTAAGGAGCGGGCATGAAAATCGGCGCTGTGTTTCCCCACTTGGACATCGGCAACGACCCGGCCGTCATTCGCGATTGGGCGCAGACCGCAGAGGGCTTGGGCTACTCCCACATCCTGGCCTACGACCACGTCATCGGCGCGGTGCACGAAGGCCGGGAGCCACCGCTTTGGGGGCCTTATACCGAGCAGTCGGCCTTCCACGAGCCGTTCGTCCTGTTCGGCTATTTCGCTGCTTGCACCGCCCGGATTGAACTGGCCACCGGCATCCTGATCCTGCCCCAACGGCAGACGGTGCTGGTGGCCAAGCAGGCCGCCGAGATCGACCTGCTTTCCGGGGGACGCTTGCGCCTGGGCGTCGGCACGGGCTGGAACTACGTGGAGTTCGACGCCCTGAACGAAGACTTCACCAATCGCGGCGCCCGCCAGGCCGAGCAGGTGGAACTGCTGCGCCAGCTCTGGGCGGAGCCGGTGCTGGATTACAGCGGCCGCTGGCACCGCGTCGAACGGGCCGGCTTGAAGCCCCTGCCGGGACGTTCCATCCCCATCTGGTTCGGCGGCTTCACCGACGCGGCGTTCCGGCGCGCCGCCCGAATCGGCGACGGCTTCATATTCGGGGCCAGCCAGAAGGCCAACTTGGCCGCGGCGGAAAAGGTCCGCCTGGAACTCGATGATGCCGGCAGGAATCCAGCGGACTTCGGCTTCGAGGCGCTGCTCAACTACCAAGCCGGCCCCGACGCCTGGCGTTCGGACATCGAAGCCTGGCAGTCCATTGGCGCCGGCCACGTCGCCATGCGCGGCATGGCCATGCGGGGCATCGGCGAGAGCCTAGGTCCGCCCCAAGCCCACATCGACGCCCTGCAAACCTATTGGGATGTGGTCGGCGATTTGGCGGAGGGATAGGGCCGAATTGACATCTCGGGCTAGATCTTCTTGATGATGCCGCAGCCGATGCGGCCGCCTGCGCCGCCGATGGGTTGGGTCATGTGGTCATCAGGCTGGTCGTGAATGATGACGGCGGAGCCGTCCTCGTCGAGCAGCGCGGGCGTGCTGCCTTGCGCCACCGAGACGCGGGTGGTGAAGAACTCGGCTTTGGCGGAACCGTCGGCGGCCACGTACAGGTTGGGCAGGTCGCCGTTGTCGGGTCCGTCGGGGTTGCGCAGGCCATGCGGGGTCTGGTCGGGATTGACATGTCCCTTGGCGGCCTTGAAGTCCGGCGCGCAGGCGCCGGTGCCGTGCAGGTGGATGCCGTGGGCGCCAGGCGGTAGGCCGGCGACGTCAACGAACATGAGCACGCCGGTTGGAGTCTGCTCGAACCTCGCCTTGCCGACCACGGAGCCCTCGGCATCGAGGATGTCGGCCCCGGCCACGTCGGCGGCGGAAACGGTGGCGGACGCCAAGACCGCGGCGAAGGCGGCGCATGCAGTTGCAATAATCTTCATCGATCTTTCCTCTGTAGTGGGACCATTGGGGGTGGCGCGCTAACCGGCTGCCGCCTCGACCGCGACCGGCGGTTGGTTGTCCACGCTGTTCCAAATCGCCTCATCCGGAACGCCCATGAGCATCTCGTAGGCGCCTTCCGGGTAATTGGTCATGTGCGGGCCGGGGCTGTCCAGATCCGGCTGCGCCACCGCGCCGCCCTGATCCTCGAAGTGGGCCGGATGCTTGTAGCGGGCCAACTCCTCGGCCGAGATGCCCGCCATTTCCACCACTTCGGCGTCGATCCAGGCCTCTTGGTTGATCGGTTCCGTGGAGTAGGACAGTTCCAAGGACAGATTCTCCGGCCCCGCAAAGTAGATGGAGGCGCAAAAGCCGTGGTTTATGGGCCCGGAAACCGGGACGCCCTTGGCGCGCAGCCGGTCGCGCATGGCGAGGATCTCGTCGTGGTTCCTCACCCGCAGCGCTAGGTGCTGCATGGCGCCTCGTGCGCAGTTGGCGGCCGGGTTGCCCGCATGGGTTTTGCCGAGTTCGACCGGAATGCTCTCAATGTCCGGATTGCAAACGAAGGCGATGGAAGCCTCGTCGTTCAGGCGCAGAAACCCGTGCCAGGTGTTGGGCACGCCATGCATCCAGTACAGGGCCACCAGCTCCATGCCGAGCTTGTCGGTGAAGAACTCGATCTGCTCCTTCATGTTGCTGGTGCAGATCGCCAGATGATGCAATCCATCGACCTTGTTCATTCCGCTTTCCTCCTCAATCCTCCGGTTGGCCGCTGGCAGCAGCCTCAGCATAGTTGCCCCACCCAATTATGCACCTTTTCCAAGAACGTCTGCGCCAGGAAGAGCGTCAGATCAAGGATGGTCGGGAGCGGCATTTGGTACTTGCAGTGCGTCGTAGCGAAACAGGCCGTCCATGGTTCTCCCGCCCGCCTGTTTTGCCGCCCGGTTGCGCAGCCAAGCCTTGATCCCGGTGAGGTGGAAGAGCTTGGCGTTGCGGCGCGAGCCATTTTGAATCCTAGCGGTGCGCGCGCGGCGCAGGTCTTCGTAGCGCCTCAATCCGGCGGGCACGGCATCGTCGGCGGCTAGGCAGCCCGCCAGCACGGCGGCGTCCTCAATCGCCATGGCCGCGCCCTGCGCCATGAAGGGCAGGGTGGGATGGCAGGCATCGCCGAGCAAGGTGACCGCGCCCTCGCCCCATCGGTCCATGGGCGCTCGGTCATGCAGCGCCCATTTGTAGAGGGAGTCGGGATCCATGTTGTCGATCAGGGCTTGGATGTCCTCGTGCCAGCCCGCGAAGTCGCTCTTGAGCTCCTCCAACTCCCCCGGTTCGGTCCAGGATTCAACCTCCCAGCCGGTCTTTTCGACCACGCACACGCAGTTCACCAAGGTGCCCGAGCGCAAGTAATAGTGGACGAAGTGCTTGTGCGGCCCCCACCAAGCAGTGGACACGGGCCGCACCAAGCCGGCTGGCAACCGTTCCGCCGGCACGAGTGCCCGCCAAGCCACGTTGCCGGTGAACCGGGGCCCAACGTCGCCAAAAAGCTGGGTGCGTACCGTCGAATGGATGCCGTCGGCCCCAATCAACGCATCCCCTTCATGAACGGCACTGCTCTGAGTGCCGGCAGCATCGCTAGTGGTGCGGCTCGCACTGCCAACGGCGACGCGCACCCGCCCATCCTGATCGAATCCCGTCACTTCGGAGGCGGTGTTCAGCTCGATGTTGGGGGAACCTTCGGCCGCCTCCACCAGCACCCGCAGCAGGTCGCCGCGGTGAATGTGGTAGTAGGGGAAGCCATAGCGATCCCGCACGGTCTTACCCAACGCCGAGGCACCAATCACCTTGCCGGATTTCCAAGCCCGGAACTCCGTGCCTTCGGGCAGGAAGGCACAAGCCCTAAGCGCGGGTTCTAGGCCCAGATGGTGCAGTACGCGGGTGCAATTCGGGCTCAGTTGAATGCCCGCGCCGATCTCGCCGAACTCGGCGGCTTGCTCGAACAGCGCCACCTCGAAGCCCGCCTTGGCCAAGCAAAGCGCCGCCGTCAGCCCGCCGATGCCACCGCCGGCGATGAGCACGCGGCCGTTAGCCATGTGCGCCTGCTGCGTTCACTGCGCAGTCGTTCTTGACACCCCTGCGGTGATGCGGGCGAAGACGTATCCGCCAACCAACCCAGCCCCGGCCTGCAGCGCCAAGCCCAACGCCGTTCGCGTGGCGGGCACGGGATGCATGCCGAATGTGGCGATCATGATCAGGTGCAAGGCCCAGATCGCGGCGCCGCCCGCCAAGGCGTAGCCGAGGGCGCGCGGCAGCCGAACGGTGCGCAGAGCCAGGGTGGCGACAGGAAAGGCGATCAGCAAGCTGGCCCCGATCAGCGGCAAGTAAGCCATGGTCATGCCGGCCAGGTCATGCAGCGTCGCTGCGACGCGGTCACCGAAGTTGAGGGGCAGGCCAAGCGCGGCGACCTCGCCCAGGATCATCTGCGTGGAAGCGACGGCCGCCAGAACGTAGGTGGCCAGCACCCCGGCGACGAAGGCTGTGATTCGTCTGATCATGTAAGCTTGCGTCCCGTCATTGGTTAACCATAACCGGGGTCTCATGAGAACGAAAGCTGTCTTTTTGGGATTGGCGCTCAACTTGGCGATGGCGGCTGCCGCGGCACAGGACTACCAGCTCGTTCCAGTGGCGGAGGGCTTGGACTTCCCGTGGTGCGTCGCCTTTCTTCCGGGCGGCGGCCTGTTGGTCACCGAACTCGGCGGCACGCTGCGGGAAGTCTCCCCGGAGGGTGTCTTGGGCGACCCCATCGCCGGCGTGCCCGAGGTGTACCGCATGAGCCAGGGCGGGCTGTTCGATGTGCTGCTGCATCCCGATTTTGAGCGCAATCAAACCCTATTTCTCTCCTACGCCGCCCCGCCCGCCGACGACAACGCCACTGAAATCCTGCGCGCCCGGCTCGTGGGCGGCGCCTTGGTCGATGGGGAGGTGATCTTCTCGGTGCAGCCGCGTAAACCCACCCCAGTTCACTATGGCGGCCGCATGGCCTTCCTGCCGGACGGCACCCTGCTGCTGACCAGCGGGGACGGCTTCGACTTCCGGGAAGCGGCCCAGGACTTGGGCAGCCTGCTCGGCAAGACGTTGCGCATTCACCTCGACGGCAGCATACCGGCGGACAATCCCTTCATCGGGCATGACGGTGCCCATCCGGCCATCTACACCTACGGCCACCGCAACGCCCAAGGCTTGGCGGTTGCCCAAGACGGCACGGCGTATCTCAACGAGCACGGCCCACGCGGCGGCGACGAAACCAATCGACTGGTAGCGGGGGCCAACTACGGCTGGCCCGCCGTCACCTTTGGGCTGGACTACAACGGCGCCTATGTGTCACCGTTTCAAGAAGCGCCGGGCATGGCCGCGCCCCTCGACCACTGGACCCCATCCATCGCCCCCGCCAGCTTGGCGGTCTATGCCGGCGACCGCTTCCCGGAGTGGCAGGGTGACCTGTTCGCCGGTGCCTTGGTGGAC
>JAPPIX010000036.1 GCA_028820495.1 Gammaproteobacteria bacterium | reverse complement strand
GACAACCCGGCTCAAGCTCTCTTAAATTGGACAACTCGTGCAACATCCGGGCTAAACATGGATACCTTTCTTATCTGTCGCGGAAACGGGAACCGAAAACTGGTGGGTTCCGGAGCATACCCAGATCGCTCAACGAATCGTGTCTGTTTCCCCGACACAATGATAGGGGTATCGATTGATCCCAGCGTCCTAGCGCCTGCCTATCTTCAAAACGTATGGCGTTCGCCTCAGGTTCGCAGGCAAATCGAGCGTGGTGCGCGAACGACCAACGGCACCCACAAGGTTAATCAACAGTTTCTTTCTACTGTTGTGTTTCCAGTTCCGCCCGCCGATCTTCAAAATCACTTTGCCGCTGTCGTTGACTCCATTGAAGAACAAAGCGCCAACCAACGCGCCCACCTCGCCGAACTTGACACCCTCTTCGCCTCGCTGCAATCCCGCGCCTTCCGAGGAGACCTCTGATCTGCCAATGAATGTCTCCGCCAACTTCGCGTTCCTGAAGCAGGAATTCCCACATGCGGCGGAGAGCGCAAGCTATGCGGAGCACCACGTTTACGGCGACCCGCGGGCCTCCTGCTTCCATGCACGGCATGCCCTGGAGCGCTTGGTCAAACGTGTCTTCAAGGTCGAGAAGACCCTGAGCCCGCCGAAGGTCACGAACCTGGACGCCTACCTCAGCGCCCCTGTCTTTCGTGAACTCGTGCCCGAAGTCGTGTGGCAGAAGGCGGAGTACATCCGCCAGGCGGGCAACGTGGCGGTGCACGCCAACAAGACGCCCACAGCCGAACACGCGCTGAACGTAGTGCGGGAATTGGCGCACGTTCTCTACTGGGCGGGCCGCACCTATCTGCGGAAAGGGGCGGAGAACCTTCACGGCAAGACCTTCGACGAGTCCCTTGTCCCCACGCAGGAAACGGGCGCCACGCAGGCCAGCATTGAGGAACTGGACGCACTCAAGAGCCAACTGGATGCAGCCGACGATGCGCGCAAGGAGGTCGAAGACGAGTTGGCGGCGTTGCGTGAACAGCTCGCTGCCATCAAGGCGGAGAACGAGGCGGTCCCAGACACCCATGACTGGGACGAGAGCACGACCCGCAGGCTGATCATCGACCTGGCCCTGCAACGCGCCGGCTGGCCGCTGGACCAGGAACATGATCGGGAGTACGAGGTCACGGGCATGCCGAACGCCTCAGGTGTAGGTTACGCCGATTACGTCCTGTGGGGCGATGACGGCAAGCCGCTGGCGGTGGTGGAGGCGAAGAAGACCACGGTCGATCCGGCAGTGGGCCGACAGCAGGCCAAACTCTATGCGGACTGCTTGGAGGCCATGCACGGCCAGCGCCCGATCATCTTCTACACGAACGGGTACGAGACCTACCTCTGGGACGACCAAGCCTACGCGCCACGTGCGGTGGCGGGCTTCTACAAGAAGGATGAACTGGCGTCGCTGCTACATCGCCGAGTTCACCGCGAGCCGCTGGACGTGGCGCGTGTAAGGGATGCCATTGCAGGGCGCTACTACCAGAAGCGGGCCATCAGGAGCATCGGCGAGCAGTTCGAACAGGCGCGGCGCAAGGCGCTGCTGGTGATGGCGACCGGCAGCGGCAAGACGCGCGTGGCGATTGCGTTGGTAGACTTGCTGCAGCGGGCAGGCTGGGTGAAGCGGGCGCTGTTTCTGGCGGATCGCGTGTCGCTAGTGAATCAAGCGGTGGGGGCGTTTAAAACCCACCTGCCGGAGTCGAGCCCGGTGAACCTGGTGACCGAGAAGGACAAGTCTGGCCGGGTTTACGTCTGCACCTATCCGACGATGATGGGGCTGATCAACGAGACGGCGGGTGGGGAGGCCCGCTTCGGGGTGGGACACTTCGATATCGTGATCATCGACGAGGCGCACCGTTCGGTGTATCAGAAGTACGGGGCCATCTTTCGGTACTTCGACTCGCTGTTGGTGGGCCTGACCGCGACGCCTCGGGACCACGTCGATCGGAACACCTACGAACTCTTCGACCTGGAGCCGGGCGTACCTACCGACGCGTATGAACTCGAGGCCGCAGTGGCGGACGGCTTTCTCGTGCCACCGAAGGTTCAGCAGGTGGAGCTTCGGTTTCCTCTCGAGGGCATCGACTACGACTCGCTCAGCGAGGAGGAGCAGGCGCAGTGGGAAAGCCTGGACTGGGGCGACGACGAGGACGGCGGCCTGCTGCCAGACCGGGTCAACGCGTCCGCCATCAACAGTTGGCTCTTCAACGCCGACACGGTGGACAAGGTGCTGCAACATCTCATGCAGCACGGCTACAAGGTCGATGGTGGCGACCGGTTGGCCAAGACGATCATCTTCGCCCGCAATCACGACCATGCGATGTTCATCGAAGAGCGGTTCAACCACCCCTACCCGCAATACGCCGGACACTTCGCCCGCGTCATCGATCACTACACCACCTATCCGCAAAGTCTGATCGACGACTTCTCCCAAAAGGACAAGGCGCCGCACATCGCGATCTCCGTGGACATGCTCGATACCGGCATCGACGTGCCCGAAGTGGCCAATCTGGTCTTCTTCAAGCCGGTCTATTCGAAGATCAAGTTCTGGCAGATGATCGGGCGCGGCACGCGCCTGTGCCCGGAGCTGTTCGGGCCTGAGGACGACAAGCAGGACTTCCGCGTTTTCGACTTCTGCTTCAACTTCGACTTCTTCCGCGAGCATCCGGAGGGGATCGAGCCCAGTGGCGGCATGTCTCTGGGCGCCCGGCTCTTCGGATCACGGGTGCGGTTGCTAACCCACGTCCAGGCTAAGCCGGACCTGGACCCGGATGCGGCGCTGGCCGAGGCGTTGACGACTGAGCTTCATGGTCAAGTGGCGGCAATGAACCCCGAGAACTTCATCGTGCGGATGCACCTCGAAGCGGTCGAGCGGTTCCAGCGGCGGGAGTCATGGGAACGGCTGACCGCGTCCGACGTCGGAACCTTGCAGACTGAGGTAGCCGGACTACCCAGCGAGCTCGGGACCGATGACATCGAGTCCCGCATGTTCGATCTCACAGTGCTGAAGATGCAGCTCGCTCACGCCCAGGGCAGTGCCGCCAGTTTTGAGCGGCACCGCCAACGGGTGGTCGAGATCGCCAGCATGCTCGAAGAAAAGAGCACTATTCCCGCAGTCGCGGCTCAGCTCGCGTACCTAGCTTCAATGCAGGAGAGGGCCTTTTGGGAAGGCATCGCCCTGAACGATCTGGAGGAACTGCGCCTGCGTCTACGGGGCTTGGTGCTCTTCCTCGACAAGAAGAAGCGCACGATCGTGTACACCGACTTCGAGGACGAGTTCACGGGTCTGCGCGACGAGACCCCCGCCGATTTGCCGAAGATGACCGGCGCCCAGTATCAGAAAAAGGTGGAGGAGTACTTGAAGAACCATCTCGACCACCTCGTGATCCATCGCCTCCGAACCAACCAGCCGCTCACGGCCGCCGATCTACGGGGCCTTGAACAGACCCTAGTCGAGATCGGCAAGGACGACGGCCCAGAGCTGTTCGCAAGCCTTATGACCAGCAACGATTCCCCCTCACTCGCCCACTTCGTGCGCAGCATGGTGGGCATGGACCGCGCTGCCGCCCAGGAGGCATTCTCCGAGTTCCTGTCCAATCGAAGCCTGACCACGCAGCAAATCCGCTTCATTGAGATGATCATCGACCAGCTCACAGCAAGGGGCGTCATGGAACCCTCAGCGCTCTACGAAGCCCCGTTTAGCAGCGTACACGCCGGTGGTCCAGAAGCGCTGTTCGCAGGCAAGGACAGCGTAATCGACGGCATCTTCGAGAAATTGAAGGCCCTTCAACCGGCCCCGATAGCGAATACCGGCTGAGACGGGGATTGCGGGTTTGCCGATCAGGTTGCGGGTTCCGGGCTAGCGATACTGGCATGTTCGGTACGAGTCAGGAATTCCGCCTCAGTGCCGCAGTCGATGATCCAGTCGCCAACCTCCGCTAGGCGCTTCGGGTCGGTCACCCCGTGGATCCGTGCGGAAAGGCGCTGCGCCGCGCGCCCACCGAACTTCCGTTCTGCCTGTCGGCACAGCAGCGCCCGCTCGTCGGCCCGGGCTTGAGCCGCGCCTTCGGCCAACCAGTGGTCCACCATGGTCTTTAACATGAACGACTTCATTTCCTGAAACTCTCCCAACTCCGCAATTTTCCGCAGCTTACTCAGACTCCGAGGGAGGCTTGCTGAAGAGGGCCGTCAGAATGCCAGCGACCACTGGGATGAGCGATGATACGGCCACAACGGGCTGGCCAAGATACGCGCAGACCATGGCACTGACCATTCCCATTACAGCTATGCCGAAGCCCAACCACTGCCCACGACGGCTTTCAGCACGTTGCGCGTCCAAGGCCGATGTCTCCCAGCTATGGCGATGCTTCTGTTCCGCTTCGGCCATTGCGGTGATTGAATCCGCCAATCCTGGCTTAACTTTGTCGTAGTGCTCTAGAAGCGCCGGGGGAGGGAGCGGCCCTGTGAACGATATCGATTGCACATAAGCAGCTCGAGTTTCGTCTGGTAGCTGCTCAAGAACTTCCGCCGGAATGACATCCCGGCTCGCCTCCACTGGGGGCTTGCTTTTAGGCGCCGGTGGCCGCTTGCGCTTGCTGGCCATGCTCATGAGCCTCCACTGCCCGCCACATGTCGCCGCCCACAGCAACCAAATCCGTGTTGAGCGGCCGCTTGTACCTCTTCGGCTTCAATGGGGGCAGATACAACAACCCTGTGGTAGCTGTGCCGCGTGCTATGGCATCAACTAGGGAAAGCCCGCTATTGCGAAGGCCATCCAAGGCTCGGGAAGTTCGGGTCGTTGCGGCGTTCATTTCGCACTCCTCTGGAGTCGTTGTGCGGGATGCTCAAGACCTGCTTTTACTATATATCCGCGCTAGCCGCTAGGCAACGCAAAGGCCACCAAGTGGTCCCCCGGCGGGTTCAAGCCCGCCCAGTGGCCGCCGGCGGCGACCACTACGAATTGTTGGCCGTTGGGCAACTGGTAGGTCATGGGCGTGGCGTTGGCCGCGGTGGGCAGTTCGTGGCGCCAGAGCTCGGCGCCGGTCTTGGCGTCGAAGGCGCGGAAGGCGTGCTCCATGGCGCCGCCGATGAAGATCAGGCCGGATGCGGTGACCGCGGGGCCGCCCACCGACGGTACGCCCTTGATCCACCAGAACGGGAAGGGTGCCATGTGGCGGGTGGTGCCGATGGGCACGCTCCAGAGCACTTTGCCGGCGACCAGGTCGATGGCGTCCAGCGTGCTCCAAGGCGGTGCCGTGCAGGGCACCCCCAGGGGCGAGGAGAGGTTTCGGGTTCGCACGCAATAGGGGGTGCCCAGTTGCGCGCCGCCGCTGCCGCCGGCGCGGCATTCGTCGCGGTTGGTCAGGCGGACGACTGAGGGCGCTCGATTGGTCACCACGAACATCGTTTGGCTGACGGGGTCAATGGCGGGCGAGCCCCAGTTGTTGCCGCCGGCATTGCTGGGATAGAAGAGGGTGCCCTGCAAGCTGGGCGGCGTGTAGATGCCTTCGTTGCGCAGCGCGGCGATTCGGTCCTTGCAGATGCCCCGGTCCCAGAAGGTCAGGCCCCAAGCGTCCTCCGGGGTGATGGGCGTGTGGATGAGCGCTGGCAGGTGGGTGGGGAAGGGCTGGGTGGGGGAGAGGTATTCGCCGGCCACCGGCTGCTGCGGCACCGGGCGTTCCTCCACCGGCCAGACCGGCTGTCCGGTCTCGCGGTTCAGCACGAAGGTCAGGCCCATCTTGGTCACCTGCGCCACGGCGGGCACGGTGCGCTCGCCAAGCCGCAGATCCACCAGGGTCGGCTGGGCGGGCACGTCGTAGTCCCAGATGTCGTGGTGCACCGTTTGGAAGTGCCACAGGCGCTCGCCGGTGCTGGCGTCCAGCGCCACCACGGAGCTTGAGTATTCGTCAAGGCCGTCGCGCAGCCCGCCAAAGTAGTCCGGCGAGGTGTTGCCGGTGGGCGCGAAGACCAGGTTGCGCTGGGCGTCCACCGAGAGGACCGACCACACGTTGGCGGTGCCCCGGCGGTAGCTCCCGTCCTCGTCGTGGCTGGCCATGCCCGGCGGCACCGGGTTCCAAGCCCAGCGCAGGGCGCCGGTGCGCACGTCATAGGCCCGCACCACGCCGCTGGGCACGTCGAGGCTGATGTTGTCCAGCACCATGGCGCCGGTGATGGCCAGGTCGCCCAGAATCGCCGGCGGCGAGGTGATGGAGTACTCCCATGGGTCGTGTTCGGATAGCCCGTGGGACGTATCCACTTCGCCGTCCGTGCCGAAGTCCGGGCACGGCTTGCCGGTGGCGCCGTCGAGGGCGATCAGCCGTCCGTCCAGGGTGCCCTCGATGATGCGGTGCTCGCAGAAACCGGCCTTGCCGGAGCGCCAACTGCTCACGCCCCGGCAGTTGGGCAGCGCGTCGGCGTTCTTGTCCACCTTGGGGTCGAAGCGCCAACGCTCGGTGCCGGTGCGGGCGTCCAGGGCGAAGACCATGTTGAACGGCGAGCAGTAGTAGAGCGTCTCATCGACCAGGATCGGCGTCGCCTGAAACGAGCTTTGGGAGAAGACGCCCGCCTCGCGGTCCCGTTCGCGGATGTCTCCGGAATTGTGCGTCCAGGCGATCTCCAGGCGGCCGACGTTGCCGGGCGTGATTTCGTCCGCAGGTGAATAGTGGCCCCCGCCGGGCTCGCCGCCGTAGGTGGGCCAACCCGCTGCTGCGTCCGGGGTGGCCGCAGACAGGGCGCCCGCCCAGACGGAGAGCGCCGCTCCGATACCCCAAGCCAATGGTCGATTCACCGATCTCAAGGGATTCTCCCGCCAGCCGAAAAACGGCGGATGTTAACCGGTAAATCCGGCCAGTGCGGTAAAGTTGGCTGATGGAAGCTGTTCATGCCACCAA
>JAPPIX010000256.1 GCA_028820495.1 Gammaproteobacteria bacterium | reverse complement strand
ATCGGCCATTGCCGCCCGTTGGCTCGACAAAAAACCCTACAGCGCAAGTCCCTCATCATAGACAAGAGCTATCGTATGGCGCGTATCGTGATAGCGTTCCATGTTGGCGAAGAGCGCTTCGAGGTAGCCAATCCTGCAATTCGTCGGGATCCAGCGTGGCTCGCCGATATCGCTGAACTATTCGTATCCGATCCCGACCTGCTCGACATCGTGGAGTCGTATTGCGCCAGCAACCCGAATGCGAACAGGAGGGACATCTCCCGGCGCATTCAGCGATTGCAGGGCATCCGGAACAACTTACTTGGGCTTATCGAGCTCAACTCGGACTTGGATGTTGAGACGGTCACTGAGATTTTCGTGCGCATTAACTCGAAAGGAGAGCGTTTAAATGCCGCTGACTTTGCGATGTCGAAAATGGCGGCTAACGAGCAATACGACGGTCACAATATTCGCAAGAGCATTGACTACTTCTGCCATCTTGCGGTCAGGCCGGAGGCGTATGGCGATCTGGCCAAGGATGTTGACTTCGCTCGCACTAGGTACTTTCCGGCCATGGAATGGTTGAAGCGCGAAAAGGAAGATCTCTACAGCCCGTCCTATACCGATATGCTGCGGGTCGCCTTCACCTCGGAATTCGGGCGGGGGCGTCTGGACGATCTGGTTGCCCTGCTCTCTGGCCGGAACTTTGAGACTCGCAAGTTCGAGGAGGCGATCGCCAACAAATCGTTCCGAAGGCTCAAGGCGGCGATCCTGCGCTTCATGAACGAGACCAACTTCAAGCGTTTTGTCATGATCCTGCGCTCGGCCGGATTCGTGAACGCGTCGATGATCCGATCGACTAACACCGTCAATTTCGCATACATCATCTACCTGACGTTGCGCGAGCTGCAAGTGAAGTCAGCGACAATAGAGAGCTTGGTACGCCGCTGGTTCGTGATGTCCATCCTGACCGGTCGATACGGCGGTTCGCCTGAGACAGCTTTCGGTGTGGACATCCGCAACATTCGTGAGAGGGGCGCGGAGGAATACTTGGACGCGGTTGAGCGGGCTGAGTTGTCGAACGCGTTTTGGAGCGTTGGTCTTCCGCAGCAGATGGACACCTCGGTGGCTAGCAGCCCCTACTTCAACGTCTTTCTGGCGAGCCAAGTAAAGGCGAACGACGAAGGGTTCTTGTCGAGCAAGCATGATGTGCAGACTTTGCTTCAGGGTTCGTCGCATGTACACCATGTCTTCCCAAGGAACTTTCCGAAGAGGCATGGCATAGCGCGGGGACTATACAATCAGATTGCAAACTACGTCGTGATGCAGGGCGAGATCAACATCGCTATCGGTGACGATCCTCCCGCGACGTACTTCTCGGCACTAGAGGACCAGTGCAATGGCGGAGAAGCCCTGTACGGCGGGATAACCTGTGCCGATGAGTTGCAGGTCAATTTGGACGCCCACTGCATACCGCCGAGGATGGATAAGGTCAGGATCGAAAACTATGAGGCGTTCCTGAAGAAGCGCAGAATTCTGATGGCTAGGAAAATCCGTGACTATCACCGCACGTTGTAGGTTGGGTTTCTCGAGGGTCCGCACGGCCCAGCAAAACTTGTTGACACTCCTAGCCTCCCAAACTGGCCTTAATCACCGCTATCTAGGGTTGGTGACGTATCCGGGCTGATCAGGCACTCGCCCAAACCGTCAGTCTCAACTCCTCACCGAACAGTTCGTAGCTGGGCGTTCGCCCGGAATGGGTCTTACCGCGCTCCAGTATCTTGCGCACACCCTTGCCTCGGGATTCCAGGAAGACATCCCCGGTCCGCCTGCTGCGGATTCGGGACAGGAAGCTGACCAAGAGCTGGTTGCGGGTGTGGGTTCGATAGGCCATGTCCTCCAAGGTGATCATGTTCGGCAAGCCACCGGGGCTGTACAACTCCAGGCGGTCCGCCAGCAGGAAAAGCCGAATCTTGGAGCCCGAGAGGGCGTAGTCTCGATGAGCGGCGGCGTTGACGACCGCCTCGTCCACCACGTCGATGCCATAGGGCAGGGAAGCGCTCGATCGTTCGCTGGAGCGCCCTTGGCGCATGAAATGGTCCACAAAAGCGATGGCGCCGTCAATTTGCTCGGCGAGGGGGCCGCTGAATTGCTCTGCGTGGACCAGCTCCTCGGAGGTGAGCGCCGTGCCGCTGTAGCACGCCGCCTCGATGAACGCCGAAGGGAGATGCCGCGTGGGCTCCCGGCCAAAAACCAGCAGCCCGGCGACCGTGGGGCGGTCCTCGCCGTGCTCGTCCCTATGCGTGACGCCAGTGTTGCGCAGCAGGTCCAGCCAAGGAATGGTAGGCGAGCGGCCGAAGTGGGCCTCCAAGCGGTGGCGGTCCAAGTCCGCCACCGAGGCGGCGTGGGCGGGTTGCTCGTCAAAGACGTAGTCACGTCCCCGTTCCTGGAACAGGCGCGCCAATTCGGGCGGGTGGAGGTCTCGCTTGGTTGATCCGATGCGCAGGTAGTAGCGGCCGCCCGAAGTTCGGTGCACGTATAGGCCTCGGGGCACCTCCACCAACATGATTGTCTGCTCGTTTCCTGCGGCGTCCTCAAGGGCTTGCCGGCGGATGGTCGGACGGATCGGCGGCTCGCAGTTTTGCGCGGCGATGTTGGAAATCCATGTCTCGACCACCTCGTGACGGGACTTGGGAATGCCCTCGACGCTGCCGTTGTCGCCAATGCCCAGGAAAAGCGCCCCGCCGGTGGCATTGGCGAAGGCCACCAACTCCCCGGCAATTGACTCGGCTGCCGGATCGATCACACCGTGCCGCCCAAATCTGAGGGTTTTGAATTCGGATACGCCATCCTCGCCGGCGCGCAGCTGATTGAGGATTTGATCTTGGGCTTCAAACATCGTGGGGCTCGCTTTGGGGCCATTCTACGGCAATGCCATTGGCATGGAACGTTGGAATGTTCGGCTGGCTTCGGCTTTTGCTCTTTAGGCTGACTATCCGGCCTATCGACAGCCTTGGCCATTGTCGGCACACTACCGTTTCGGAAGCATGACAACACAGGGAGAACCGCGATGGCGGAACAAACACCCATCAACCCCTTCGGCTTGCCGGGGTTTGACCTTGGCGAGATGATGCAGCGGCTGCAGCCGCCCGGCGTCGATCTTGGCGCGGTCATGGAGCGGGGCGCCAAGGACATCGAGGCGCTGCGCCAAGCCAACCAGGCGATGGTGGACGGCTTCACGGCGCTGGCGCAGAAGCAGGGCGAGATCTTCCAACGCACCTTGGAGGCCTGGCGCGACGCCGCTGCCGAAGGGCGCTTGGCCTCGCCGCAGGAGGGCTTCGAGACGGCGCTTGGCAACATGCGCGAGCTGGCCGAGATTGCGGCCCAGTCGCAAGCCCAGGCGGCGGAGATCATTCGCGAGCGCATGGAGGCGAACTTGGCGGGCTTGTTCAATCCGCCGGACGTCGGCAAGGCGGACGACAGCAAGACGGACGACTAGACCCAATCATGGAGCAGCTTGGCGGCCAGGACGCCTCCTTTCTCTACTTCGAGACCCCAGCGACCCACATGCACATCGGGTCGGTGGCGCTCTACGACCAGTCCAGCGCGCCCGGCGGACAGGTGCGTTTTCGCGATCTCGTTGACAACGTGCGCAAGCGCCTGCACTTGGCGAAGTGCTTCCGCCGCCGGGTGGTGGAAGTGCCCCTGCAGCTCGACCACCCCTACTGGCTGGAGGATCGTCACTTCGACCTCGAATACCACGTGCGCCACATCGCTCTGCCGCCGCCAGGGGACTGGCGCCAGCTTTGCCGCCAGGCGGCTCGCCTGCATTCCTATCCCTTGGATCGCTCCCATCCGCTCTGGGAGATGACCGTCATCAGCGGCCTCAAGGATGTCGGGGGCGTGCCAGAGGGGGCTTTTGCGGTGCTGCTGAAGGTCCACCACGCCGCCATCGACGGCGCTTCCGGAGCCGCTCTGACCGAGGTGATTCATGACGAATCGCCCAAGGCGCCCCGGGTGCCGCTGCCGGACAAGATCTGGGTGGGGCAGCCGGAACCTTCGGCGCCGGAACTGATGGCTCGGACTTTCGGCAACAACGTGCTGCAGCCGTTCCGCTTCGCGGAAGTGCTGTCGCGAACGGTGCCGGCCATGCAACGGGTGTCCGCATCGCTCGGCAACGCCGAGCTGGTGGGCCACGCAGCGGGCCGAATGAACGTACCGCGCACACGCTTCAACGCGCCGGTGACCGCCCATCGGGTCGTGGATGGCCGCAGCTATCCCTTGGATGGGATGCGCCGCATCAAGCGGGCGGTGGATGGCGCCACCATCAACGATGCCGTGCTCACCGTGATTGGCGGAGCCCTGCGCCGTTACCTCCAAGCCCACGATGAACTGCCGGACAGGAGCTTGTCGGCCATGGCGCCCATTAACGTGCGCAACGCCGATGAATCCGCGGCGGAGGGCAATCGGGTGGCGGCCATGACCGTAAGCCTCGGCACCGAGATTGACGATCCCTTGGAACGCCTTGCGGCAGTAAGCGACGGCACCCGCCAAAGCAAGGCGTTGACGGACGCCATCGGCGCCCGCCTGATGACCGACTACTCGCGTTTCATCCCCGCCCAGTTGGCGTCCTTGGCGGCGCGCCTGTACACCAGCTACGGCATGGCGGAGCGCGCCTTGCCGGCGTTCAACTGCGTGGTCACCAATGTGCCGGGGCCGCAGAAGCCGCTCTACATGTCGGGTGCCAAGCTGCTGCGCACCCATGGCCTCGGCCCGTTGTTTGACGGCATGGGCCTGATCTTCCCGGTGTTCAGCTACGATGGCGGCATCACCCTCTCGTTCACGTCCTGTCGGGAAATGCTGCCGGATCCGGAGCGGCTGGCAGAGGCGCTCGATGAGTCGTTTCACATCCTCGAATCGGCAACTGCGTAGGAAGGCAGGCTATGCTGCAGCAGCTGAGCGCCCAGGACGCCTCATTCATCTATCAGGACACGCCGGCCACGCCAATGCACGTGGCCTCGGTCGCCATCCTGGATCCGTCCACGTCTCCTTACGGGCCGCTGACCCTGGAAGCCGTGATGGGTTTCTACGAGGAGCGCCTGCACTTGATGCCGACCGCTCGACGGCGGCTGGTCAACGTGCCCTTCGGCTTGGATCATCCCTATTGGATCGAGGATGCGGGCTTCGATCTGGAATACCACATTCGCGAGTTGGGCCTGCCCGCCCCCCAGGATTGGCAGGCGCTCTACACGCTGGCCGCGCGCATTCTCAGCCGCCCGTTGGACATGAACCGCCCGCCTTGGGAGGTTTACCTCATCCATGGCTTGGACCGGCTGGAGGGGGTGCCGACGGGCTGCGTCGGCTTGCTGTTCAAGACCCATCACTGCGCCATTGACGGTGCCTCGGGCTTGGAGATGGCCTTGGCCCTGGCTGATTTGGCCCCGGAGATGGCGCCAGTGCCCTCACCCTCCAAGCCTTGGCGCGCCGATCCGGTGCCGGATGACGGGGAACTGCTGCTGCGCACTTGGGGCAATGTGCTGCTGCGGCCTTTGCAGTTGGCGGAATTCATGGCCACGGCGGCTCCCGCAGCGCCGGCGTTGCCCGAATCCATGCGCCAGGAACTGCCGCAAGCCACCCCCGTGCCGAGGACCCGCTTCAACGCCCCGGTCAGTGCCCATCGCGCGGTGGGCTTTGAGCGCTTTCCCCTGGACGACGTGCGGGCGGTGAAGAACGAAGTCGCCGGCGCCACGGTGAACGACGTTGCGTTGACGCTCTGCGGCGGCGCCCTGCGGCGCTATCTGCAGGAGAAGATCGAGCTGCCGGACGACTCGCTGCTGGCCATGGCGCCCATCAGCGTGCGCAAGGCGTCGGCGGAGTACGGGCGGGGCAACGCCGTGTCGGCCATGTTCGTCACCATCGGCACCCACATCGAAGACCCGGTTGAGCGCCTTAAGCATGTGCGCGACGCCACGTCGGCGGCCAAGCAGATGGCCAATGCGGTTGGCGCCGACACCATGCTGCGCTACAACGAGTTCATGCCGGCGGCGGTGTCCAACCTAGCCCAACGCCTGACCACCGAGTTCGCCCGCGCCAACCAGGCGGCGCCGGCCTTCAACTGCTCCATCACCAATGTGCCCGGTCCCCAAGTGCCGCTCTACACCATGGGCTGCCAGACCGTGACCACCATCGGCTACGGCCCGGTCACGCACAACATGGGGCTCATCATGCCTATCAGCAGCTACTGCGGCGAGTTCACGATCAGCTTCACGTCGTGCCGGGACATGATTCCGGATCCGGATTTCTTCATGGCCTGCATCCGGCAAAGCTTCGAGGAGACCCGCACCGCCGCCTTGGGCACGGACGCCGAGGCCGACGCCAAGGTGGCGGCCATCGCCAAGAACTACAGCCACATGGCCGAAGCAGCGCTGGCGGAGGTGCGCGCCGCCCGCGCCAAGGCCTCCGGGAACTGAATTGGCTCTGGACCTGAGTGGGTTGCCGGCCGCAGCCCTCGACCTGATTGGCCCCGGCGGCCCTTACGAAGTGGTGGAGCGGGACCTAAACGGCGCCTCCTTGCGCCTGTTCCGGCAGGCGCCACCCAATCTGGGCGCTTTGTATCGATCGGCGCTCGACACCGGTGACCGGACGTTCTACGTCTATCGGGACGAGCGCTACACCTTTGCCGATGCTTGGGATCGAGCGGGCCGGGTGGTTGCTGGGCTGCGCGCCTTGGGCGTTGCGCCCGGCGATCGGGTGGGCATCTCGCTGCGCAACTACCCGGAATGGATCTGGAGCTTCATGGGCATCACCCGCATGGGGGCGGTGGCAGTGGCCATGAACTCCTGGTGGACGGCGGAGGAAATGGCCTACGGCATCGACGACAGCGGCCTCAGCGTGCTGATCGTCGATCATGAGCGCTTGAAGCTGCTGCCGCCGGAACCTCGGTCGTTCACGGCGGTGGC
>JAPPIX010000014.1 GCA_028820495.1 Gammaproteobacteria bacterium | reverse complement strand
CAACGCTGTACGACAAGATTTGGGCGGATCACCTGATCGGCGAGCGGGAGGACGGGCAAAGCCTGCTCTACATCGATCTGCAGTTGCTGCACGAGGTCACCTCACCTCAAGCCTTCGCCGGCTTGGCACAAGCCGGGCGAGCACTCTGGCGCAAGGAGGCCAATCTAGCCACGCCCGACCACAACGTGCCCACCGACAACCGGGCTGCGGGGGTCGACGGCATCGCCGATCTGGTGGCCCGCGAGCAGGTGGCCACCCTGGACGACAACTGCCGCCGGCACGGCGTGCGGCAATTCGGCATGCTCGACGTGCGCCAAGGCATCGTTCACGTCATGGGGCCCGAGCAGGGCGCCACTCAGCCGGGCATGACCATCGTCTGCGGCGACTCCCACACCTCCACCCACGGCGCGTTCGGCGCCTTGGCCCAAGGGGTGGGCACTTCCGAGGTGGAACACGTGATGGCCACCCAATGCCTAGCGCAATCGAAAGCTAGGAACATGGCCATACGGGTCAATGGAAAACTGCCAGCCGGGGTTTACGCCAAGGATTTGGCCTTGGCGCTGATCGGAAGCATCGGCACCGCAGGCGCTACCGGCCATACCATCGAGTACCAAGGCGAGGCCGTGCGGGGGCTTTCGATGGAAGGCCGCATGACGCTGTGCAACCTGTCCATCGAGGCGGGCGCGAGGGCGGGCTTGGTGGCCGTCGATGAAACTACGCTCGGCTACTTGGAAGGCCGGCCGCTGGCGCCCTCGGGCAGCGAGTGGCAGGCGGCGGAGGCCTATTGGCGGCAAATGGTCAGCGATCCCGATGCTGAATTCGACAGCTCCGCCAGCTTGGACGCCAGCGCTCTGACGCCGCAGGTCACTTGGGGCACCTCTCCGGAAATGGTCACCGGCGTAGATCACGCCACGCCGAATCCGAATCGCGCCGCAGACTCGACCGAGGCCGATGGCATCGAACGGGCCTTGGCCTACATGGGATTGGCGGCGGATCAGCCGATTGCCGACATTCGCTTGGATCGCGTCTTCATCGGCTCCTGCACCAACGCCCGTCTGGAGGACCTGCGGGTTGCCGCCGGCATCGTGGCGGGCAAGCGGGTGGCCTCCAGCGTCAAGCAGGCCTTGGTGGTGCCCGGCTCCGGATTGGTCAAACAGGCCGCCGAAGGGGAGGGACTGGCCGACATCTTCACCGCCGCCGGATTCGAGTGGCGCGCCCCTGGCTGCTCCATGTGCTTGGCCATGAACCCCGACAAGCTGTTGCCGGGCGAGCACTGCGCCTCCACCTCCAACCGCAATTTCGAGGGCCGTCAAGGCCATGGCGGACGAACCCATCTGGTCAGCCCCGCCATGGCCGCCGCGGCGGCGGTGGCGGGTCACTTCGTCGATGTGAGGGAATGGCTGTGAAGGCGTTTCGACGGGAGACCGGCCTGGCCGCGCCCTTGGACCGCGCCAACGTGGACACGGACCAGATTATCCCCAAGCAATTCCTGAAGTCGATCAAGCGCACCGGCTTTGGCGACAACCTGTTCGATGCCTGGCGCTTTCTGGACGAGGGCGATATCGGCCTCACGCCCAACGAACGGCGTCTGAACCACCGCTTCGTGCTTAACCAACCACGCTACCAGGAGGCGGGCGTGCTGCTGGCCCGGCGCAACTTTGGCTGCGGCTCCAGTCGGGAGCACGCGGTTTGGGCGCTGCTTGAGTACGGCTTTTTCGCGGTCATCGCGCCAAGCTTTGCCGACATCTTCTTCGAGAACTGCTTCAAGAATGGGCTGCTGCCCATCCGCCTCGATGAGGCGGTGGTGGATGACCTGTTCGAGCGAGCCCGAGGCGATGGCGGCCTGGAACTGACCATCGATCTGGAAGCGCAGCGAATCCAATTGCCTGATGGTGGCGAGATCCCGTTCGAGGTGCCGCAAAGCGCCCGCCTCAAGCTTCTTGAAGGGCTTGATGACATTGGGCTCACCTTAGCCCAGGCGGACCGCATTCGCGCGTTCGAGGCCAGCTACTACCAGCGGCGCCCTTGGCTCAGGCACGGTGCCGGGACGCCCGAGGAGGCTGCGCCATGACACGGGTCATCAAGGTTACGGCCTTGCCGGGCGACGGCATCGGCCCCGAAGTGGTGCCCATTGCCATCGCCGTGCTGCGTACCGCCTTGGCCCAGGACGGGGCGGCGCTGGAGGTGCGTGAGGCCTTAGTTGGCGGCTGCGCCATCGACCAGGCTGGCGGGCCGCTGCCGGAGGAAACCCTGGCCGCCTGCCGCGCTGCCGATGCCGCGCTGCTCGGCGCGGTGGGCGGTCCCCAGTGGGAAGACCGGCCCATGGACCAACGCCCGGAAAAGGGGCTTTTGGGCCTGCGCTCCAACCTTGAGTTGTTCGCCAACCTGCGTCCGGCGCTGCTCTTTCCACCCTTGGCCCAGGCCTCTTCACTCAAGCCGGAATTGGTGTCGGGCTTGGACATCCTCATCGTTCGCGAACTGACTGGCGGCATCTACTTCGGTGAACCTAGGGGAATTTTTTTCGAGGATAATGAAAGAGTTGGGGTCAACACCTACAAGTACGCTGAGCATGAAATCGAGCGCATCGCCCGTGTGGCCTTTGATTTGGCGGCTAAGCGCCAAGGCCGGTTGTGCTCCGTGGACAAGGCCAACGTGCTGGAAGCGACTGATCTGTGGCGGGAGGTGGTCAGCGGCCTGGCGGATGAGTACCCGCAGGTGGCGCTTTCCCACATGTACGTCGATAATGCCGGAATGCAATTGGTCCGCGCCCCCAAGCAGTTCGACGTCATGGTCACCGGCAACATGTTCGGCGACATCCTTTCCGATGTCGCGGCCATGTTGACGGGCTCCCTCGGCATGCTGCCATCGGCTTCGTTGGCTGCCGACGGCTTCGGCCTTTACGAGCCGGTCCACGGTTCCGCTCCGGACATTGCCGGCCAGGACGCCGCCAATCCATTGGCGACCGTGCTTTCCGCCGCCATGATGTGCCGTTACAGCTTGGGTCTTCCGGCTGCGGCGGCCCGCATTGAAGGCGCGGTGGATGGGGTTCTTCGACGAGGCCTGCGCACTGCCGACATTCTTGGCGGGGGCGGGCAGGATGGCGTGGAGCAGATCGGCACGAAGGCCATGGGCGAGGCCCTGTTGGCCGAGATCGAGTCGGGGGCTTAAGGAGCCGAATCGTGAGTGTTGGTGGGAGCAACGGAAAGTTCAACGTCGCCATCGCCGGAGCCACCGGCGCGGTGGGCGGCGCGTTGATCGAGATTCTCGAGGAACGGGACTTCCCGGTGAACACACTGCACCTGCTCGCCAGCGAACGCTCCTGCGGCAAGCGCCTGCAGTTCAAGGGCAAGTCGGTGCCCGTGCAAAGGCTCGATGAATTCGACTTCAGTCAAGCCGACATTGGACTCTTTTCGGCGGGCGGCAGCATATCGGAGGCGTTTGCGCCGAAGGCAGGGGCGGCGGGCTGCGTGGTGATCGACAACACCTCCGCCTTCCGCTACTGCGACGACGTGCCGCTGATCGTGCCGGAGGTCAACGCCCATCGCATCGGCGAGCACACCAAACGCAACATCATCGCCAACCCCAACTGCTCCACCATTCAGATGGTGGTGGCGCTCAAGCCCATTCACGACGCCGTGGGCATCGAGCGAATCAATGTGGCTACCTACCAAGCGGTGTCCGGGGCCGGCGGCGGCGGCCTTCGGGAACTCGCTGGCCAGACCGCCAACCTGCTCAACGGCAAGCCCATTGAACCGGACGTCATGCCGGTGCAGATCGCCTTCAACGCCATTCCCCAGATCGATCCGTTCCAGGACAACGGCTACACCAAGGAAGAGATGAAGATGGTCTGGGAGACGCGCAAGATCCTCGAGGACGACGCCATCCAGGTCAATCCGACCTGCGTGCGCATTCCCGTCTTCTACGGGCATTCGGAAGCAGTTCACATCGAAACCCGGGAGCCCATCACCCCGGAACGGGCCACCGAACTGCTGGCCGCCGCGCCGGGGGTGACCGTCCACGACCAACGAGCCCCCGGCGGTTACCCAACCGCGGTCGGCGAAGCCGCCGGCACGGACGCCGTCTATGTCGGGCGCATCCGTCAGGACATCTCCCATCCGCGCGGCCTCAACCTCTGGGTGGTGTCCGACAACGTGCGCAAGGGCGCCGCCTTGAACAGTGTGCAGATCGCGGAGGCGTTGTTGCGGTAGTCTCGTGCGGCACACCGCACGACACCAAGGAGCAGACGCTCTTGAACCGATGGTTGCACCCAATCGTTTGGGGACTGTTCGCTGCGACATGGCTTGCTGGCGGCAACGCTAGCGCACAGGAATCGTGCGAACTGGTCGTTGTCTCCAAGGCAGGTGAACCACTCGATGGCCGCATCGCGTTGATTGGCGTGGAGCGTCTTCGGTGGCAAGACATTTCGGTTGCCTTGGGTTCCAAAGAGGATTTCCGCAACCTTGGCCTTGAACGCTTTGGCTATCTGGAGACCCTGCGCTTTGAGGTGGCCTCGACCCATGTTCAAGTTTCGAGCCCTGCAACCATTGCCGACCCCTACCTCAACTTCCTCGTGCGCCTGGCTTGGCCGGGCGGCACCACGATGCGCGAGTGCGCCGTTCTGCTTGATGCGCCCGGGCCGACTGCGGTCCAATCGCCACCGGCCATCCCCGCAGAGCAGCCGGAAGCCACCCCCGCGCCCACGGAGTGGACCGCCACCGCACAGCCCCCCGTAGGCCCCACAGAGCGGACCGTCACCGTGCAGCCCAATCAAACTCTGTGGAGCATCGCCGCCGCCAATCTCCCGGACGGCACCAACGTTCAGCAGCGGATGCTGGCGATACTGCAGGAAAACCCCCATGCCTTTGTTGGGGATAACATCAACGGCTTGGTGGCAGGCGCCACTCTGCGTCTGCCAAGCGGTGCGGCCGCCACCAGCATGTCACCCCAGGAGGCCATCGACGAAGCGGGGCGGCAGAACGACGCTTGGGGAGCCGGTGGCGGCGGCCAGCTTAGAATCATTGACCCCGCTGAAGACGGCCCAGCAGCCGAGGCGGATACGGAACCGCCAACGCTAGAAACGGTCGCCGAGCCGCCACGGGACGCCATTGCGATTGTCGATCCCCCGCCGGAGCCGCCACTGGCCGATCTGCTGCAGGAGGCCCGCCGCCAAGTTCGCGAACAGGCCCGCCAACTGCAGCGGCGAGACGATGAAATCGCTCGCTTGAGCAGCGAGTTGGCGGCGTTGCAGGCCAGCCGCAGACAGGAGCGGCAAGATTGGAGGGAAGCCCTTGGGCGCTGGCGCATCGCAGCCCTGGCGGGGCTCTTGCCGACAGCAGGGCTGGTCGCCGTCGGGCTGGTGGCCCTGCGCCGCCGCCAAGTTGCCCGCCGCGCCGATGCCTCCGATGCGCCCGACTACGACTTCGGCGCTCCCATCGGAGATGGACGGGTCAAGCTGAACTTGGCCAAGGCTCACATCGATCTAGATGACCGAGCCAGTGCCCGGGAATTGCTTGAGGAAGTGATTGCCGACGGTACCGACCAGGAGCGCAGCGAGGCCCAAGCGCTTCTCGATCGGCTGGCTGAAGGGCCGTCTCAACCGGCTTAAGGGACAGCCGACTGTCCTACCCATGCTGATGTCCGCCCAACCATGTTGATTGAGGCGACCTGCTGGCCCGTCTGGCAAAGATGGTGGATGCGGTGGGCTACGTTTCCAGCTTGGGCGACGCAGCGCCATTGCGCGGTTCTTTCGATTGCTTTTCCAACGGGCCTGCGGCATGGTGCGAGGAATTCCGCTAGGAAGTGGATGGTTGGAGGATCCATGGTTCAGAGTTGGATCGGAGCAGTAGCGTTGCTGCTGGGTGTCTTGATGGGTTCGTTGGCCTGGGCTGGCCCTGTGGCCCACGACGAGTTGCCGGAGGGGCCGCCGGACCAAGTCGCCGAGCTCTACTACTCGGCGCTTTCGCTGCCCGAAGTCGCCAATTGGGGGCCGGACCGCCGGCTTGCGCTGCTGGATGCGGCGACCCTGCGCTACCGGGACCGGCTGGTGGACCGGGCGTCTTGGACGTCGGCCGATTCGGCGCTGCGGCATGTCGAACGCCTGACGGCGTCGGAGGCAGCGGATCAGCTAGCCGTCGCCCAGGCGTGCGCCCAATTCGGCTTGCTGAACGGGCCATGCGCCGCGCATGTCGGCTACGTTCGGCGTGTCCGGGTGCTGGAGGAGATGCTGGCGCAGGGGCGGCTGACCTTGGACGAGTTGGAGGTCGAACTGGCGGGCGCCACCCGTCCCCGGCTGAGCGACGGCGCGCTGGCCCAGTGAGGAGCCGCGGACCGGGCGCAGGCCAGGCCGAGTGAGCGCGCTTCGGGGTTGGCTTATGCGGCCGGCGCGACTGGCAGCGCACTTCGCGCTGGCTGCGGCGGCGGCTTGGGCGTTGGCGCAGGGCACAACGTCGGCGGAACGCGCGGCAGCGCCCGCCAACCGGGCGCCGGAGCTGGCCCTGCCCGCTGGCGGGGTGTTGGTTCGGGCCGGCGAAAGCGCGAGCGTGGTGGTCGAGGCGCTGGATCCCGACATCCTTGCTGACGGCGCCCCGGAGGCGG
Organism: Gammaproteobacteria bacterium; assembly: GCA_028820495.1. Lineage (GTDB taxonomy): Bacteria > Pseudomonadota > Gammaproteobacteria > Pseudomonadales > Azotimanducaceae > Azophilus. The sequence goes on along the minus strand of JAPPIX010000014.1, from coordinate 455 downwards.
TGTGGCTGGGCGTTGAACTGCGTTCCGGTTCCCATGCGCCGCCGCCGTGGCTTGCGCGGACGGCCTGGAGCGCCGGACCCTCGGAGCGGCCCCGCTTGGAGCTTGGGATCGCGCCGCCCTTCGACGCGGCGCCCGGCAGCTTCACGGTCGAGGCGGGCGCGACGGATTCGCGCGGGCTGAGTGCGCTCGCCCGCTTCGGAGTGACTGTTCTGCCACCCCGTTGCGGGCCCCTTGAGATTGACGAGGACGGAACCTGCGTGCGCTGCCCGGAGAACCGGCTGCCGGACGGCTCGCGCAGCTTCTGCGAGCCTTGCCCGGTGGGCACGGAGCGGCCCGTCGGCGCGCCTTCGTGCGCGGCCTGCGCGGCGGGCCTTTCGAGCGAAGCCGGCGGCGCCTGCGGCTGCGGCCCGGCGGGCGTTTTGGATGAAGGCCGGTGCGCGGAGTGCCCGCCGCAC
>JAPPIX010000316.1 GCA_028820495.1 Gammaproteobacteria bacterium | reverse complement strand
ACTAGACTCTGCACGGGCGCGGCGGAGCCGGCCCGCACCGAGGCGGCGGACGGGGCGCCCTGAGCCTGTGCGCCCACCACCCTTCATGCCGTCCTCCGCCAAGCCCCAGGGTGCCGGCATGGCGTTCCGGTCGGCGTTTTTCCGCCCAGCTCGCCCGCCCCCGCCCCGAGCCAAGCGAAGCCGACGTGGCACCGCCTTGGGCGCAGGGCCCAGCAGTTCCCGTTTCGGCTCTTTCGCTGCGGGCGGCGGCCGACCTGACTCGCTCACGGTCCTTGATGACCCAGGGCGTCACGATCCGACCGCCGCGCCCCCCTGACGCCCTAGGGCGCCGGGGGCCAACCCGTTTCCGGGTCCGCAGGGAAAAATCTAACAGATATGGGCGTCCCGCCCTCGAAATCTCGCTCTGTAGTGCGCTTTCGGCCTCAGGGCATCCTTCCGGCTAAGCGGTCACTGGCCAAAAATGAGAATTGCTGTGGCTGAAGCAATCGCTCGCAATTTCCTTGCCAAAGAGGCAGGATGGCGCCTTCCCACCGTTCACTCACGACCCGACAAGCCGGGAGGATCGCCTATGTCCATTCAAGCCACCATCACCACCAGCAAGGGCGCCATCCGCTTGCGCCTGTTTCCCGAACAGGCGCCGGTGACGGTCGCCAACTTCGTCAACCTGAGCCGCCGGGGCTTCTACGACGGGCTCAAGTTCCATCGCGTGATTGACCAGTTCATGATCCAGGGCGGCTGCCCCCAAGGGTCGGGCCGGGGCGGGCCGGGCTACCAGTTCGAGGACGAATTCAGCGACGAGCTGCGCCACGACCGCCCCGGACGGCTGTCGATGGCCAACGCCGGGCCGGGCACCAACGGCTCGCAGTTCTTCATCACCCACGTGCCGACCGCTTGGCTGGACGACGCCCACACGATCTTTGGCGAGGTGCTTGACGGCGACGACCAGGCGGTGGTGGACGGCATCACGCAAGGCGATTCGATCAATGGCATCGAGATATTGGGTGAGGTCGATTCGCTGCTCGACGCCTTCGAGGATCGCGTTGCGGCTTGGAACGCGGCCCTGGACCGCTAGCCTTGGCCTTCGACCATGCGCAGGCCGTCGTCAACGACGGCTTCTCATCCCTGCTCGGCTTGGAGTTGATGCACAGCGCCCAGGATCAAGCGACCGTTCGGCTGCCGTACCGGGAAGCGCTGGGCGTTGCCCGCATACACGGCGGGGCCATCAGCGCCCTGGTCGACGTCGCGGCGACGGCGGCCTTCTGGTCCCATCCCGCCCTCACCGAAGGCGCTTGGGGCGCCACGGTGGACTTCACGGTCCACTTCCTCAAGCTGGCCGTGGGCACGGATCTGATCGCCGAAGCCAAGGTGCGCCGTCGGGGCGGTTCCGTCTGCGTCGGCGACGTCACGGTGCGCAACGGCGACGGCGAGGAAGTGGCGGCGGCGCGGGTGACCTACCGCCTAACGCCTTGACCTACGAATTCATCGCCTTCTGAAAGGCCGGCCGGGTCTCCACGCGGTCAATGTAAGCGTGCAGGTGGGGCATCTCGTCGGTGACGCAGCCTAGGCGGCGGCTCATGAAGCAGGCGTGGCCGAGCATGACGTCGGCGGCGGAGAAGTCGCCGATCAGGTAGTCCTTGCCCTCAAGCTGCTCATCAACCGGCGCCAGCGCCTTGGTCAGCAGGCGCTGGGCCTGCCCCAAGGCCTCCTTGTTCTGGCGCTCCGGGGGCAGCAGGATGGTCTGCACCACGATGGTGTTCACCGGCGGCATCACCATGCCCTCGCAGTAGTGGAACCATTGCAGGTAGGCGGGGAACAGCGGCGAATCGACGGCGGGCTTCAAGGCGCCGTCCGTGTGCCGGGCGACGATGTACTCGACAATGGCGCCGGACTCATAGATGCGCACGTCGCCGTCATCGAGCACCGGCACGCGGCCCAGGGGATGCCGGGCGCGGTGCTCGTTGGACTTCAAGTCCTTGGGATGGAAGTCCATGCGGTTGAGTTCGTAGTCGAGGCCGAGTTCCTCGAGCAGCCAGACGATGCGTCCGGCGCGCGAGTTGGGGGCGAAGTGCAGGGTCAGCATGAATGTGCTCCTTGTGTTGGTTGGCGTTTTGCCTTGGGTGATCCGAGGGAGTTTATCCGCTAGGAAAGGTTGAGAACTTTTTTCGCGTTCTCGCGCAGGAATTTTGGCCACACGTCGTCCTTCAGGGGCAGACTGGGCATGTCGGTCATGATGCGCTCCAGGGAGAGGCCCATCGGGAAGTAGCCGCCGTAGATGATCTTGTCCGCGCCGCGGGAGTTGGCGTAGTCGATGATGGCTTGGGGGTAGTACCTCGGTGCGAAGGCGGTGGTGGAGTAGTACAGGTTCGGCCACTTGAGCATGAGCTTTACCGCTAGGTCCTCCCAAGGTTCGCAGCCGTGGCGGGTGACGAACACCAGTTCCGGGAAGTCGTACATCACTTGGTCGATCAGGCGCACCTCCTGGGGCCACATCGGAAAGCGCGGCCCCGGCACACCGGCGCAGACGAAGATGGGCGCGCCGAGTTCCACGCACTTGGCGTAGATGGGATACATCAGCGGGTCGGAGATGCCGACTTGGGGGTTGCATCCGGCGTTGAAGACGGTGAAGGAACTCACGCCGAGTTCCTCGTGCTCGCGCACCATGTCGCGAATGCCGTCCATGCCGCGGTTCGGATCCACGAATCCTTGCCCAACGAAGCGGTCCGGGTGCTGTTTCAGGGCCTGGCGGCTCACCTCGTTGCCGACCCCGACCACGCCGACCTCGACGCCGAAGCGGTCCATCTCGTGCAGCGTGATGGCGATGGGGTCCGGGGCGCCGTAGAGCGCCTTGGGGACGTGCTTGAACATGTACTCCACGGGGAAGTCGAACTCCTTGGAGCCGTCCTTCAACTGCTCGCGGATGAAGTCGTACTGCTTGAAGTCCTCGGCCGGGAACCCGATCATCGTGTCGATGATCCCGATGCCGCTCGGCATGGCCACGGCTAGGCTCCGTAAAGCGCGTTGGTGAACAGGTAGCACATCGAATCGGTGGGGATCTGCTCCCTGGGCAGCGGCGTCTCCACCTGCTCCGGCGTCGGGCCGAACTCCCGGGCGAGCGGCGTCAGCTTTTGCACGTCGAAGTTGTAGAGCTCGGCGGCGTTCAGGCCGAGAATCTTGCGGCGCCGCCCGTCGGGCAGGTCGCCGAACGTCAGGCGCAGCGACTCCAGGTTGTAGGGGAAGGTGCCCTCGAAGTGGGGGTAGTCGTTGCCCCAGAGCACCCGGTCCTCGCCAACCGCGTCGATGCCCTCCAGGTCGGCGTTGCTGGGGAAGCTTGCGCCGTAATAGCAGTTGCGCGCCGCGTACTCGCTGGGGCTGTCCTTGAGCACCCACGCCATGCCGGCGTAGTCCATCTCGCCGATGGCGCCCGCCTTGAAGCCCATGTGGATGCGATCGAGCTGCTGAAGCGCCGGCCCCACCCAGGCGCAGCCGGATTCGGTGAGGATGTACTTGAGCTTGGGGAACTTCTCGTAGGCGCCGCTCATCAGCAGGTGCCGCCATCCCGCTTGGCAGTAGAAGGTGACCTCGGAAATCCAGAGCGCCTCGGGCACCGGACCAGCGCCGTAGTCCGGCGAACCCTGCCCGGAGTGCTGGTTGATGACCAGGTCGTGGTCTTGGATGGCGGCCAGCACCCGGTCCCAAGCCGGGTCGTAGAGCGGTTTCAGCCAGGTGCAGTCGGGCGGGATGAGCGGCAGCAGTACGCCGCCGCGCAGCCCCGCCTCGGCAATGAACTCGATGTCTTTGATGGCTTCGTCCAGGTCGTTCGGCAGGATCAGGCCGATGCCGGCGCGGCGGTCGGGGTCCTCCGCGCAGAAGTCCTTCAGCCAGCGGTTGTGGGCGCGGATGCCGGCCAGGGCCAATTCAAAGCGGTCCGGCGTTGGCGGCTGGGCGGTGACCACGCTCTTGGTGTAGAACGGCGGCACCGTGTTCGGGAAGACGACCTCGCCGACCACGCCTTGGCTGTTCTGGTCGCGGGTGCGGATCTCGTAGTCCCAGTTGCGCATCTTCTTCTTGCCGTAGTGCTCCTGGGAGGGATTGCGGTAGCCGCCCCGCCACTCGTCGAAGCGCTTCCGGTAGCCGGGGTCCAGGTACTCGCGGTACTGCGCGTGGCTGCCCCCGGCGTGGGTGTCGGCGGTGATCAGAAGATAGGGGTCGTTGCTCACGCGGTTTTCCTCAAGGCAGTTGGCCGGGGCGTGAGCATAGCGGGGCAGGGTCGCCTAGGCCACTTCACTTGGAATGCATCCAGTTGGACATCAATGGACTTCCATCAGCTTCAAGTCTCCCAACGGAGAGAGCATTCGAGTAGCCCAATCGAGGGCAAGATGCCCTCGCTCCGGGATCCCGCTCGGTTCAGGCGAATGCCCACGGAGCGAGGGCGTCCCGCCCTCGGACGGTGCGAAGCGCCGTTCCTTCACCGTGCCGCCCGCGGTCAGGATGTCGGCCCCTCTGGCTGAACGGGGAACTTGCGGAAGTAGAACTCGAAGCGTTGCCGCAGCCGGTTGGGATCGATGCCGAAGTCCTGCTGGAGATCGTAGATCACGCGCCCGTGCCTGTCTCTCGGGTGGCTGCGTATGAACTCCCTTAGCTGGGCGGTTGCGTCCTCGGTCATGGCGATGCCGGCCTTGGCGTGGATGCGTTGCACCATGCCGAGGTCGTCGGCCATGAATTCATGGAAGGGCACGTCGATGCTTTGCGTCTCGGGCCAGACGTGCCGGTCCTTGGCGCAGGCTTCCAGCAGGTGGACAATGCGGTCGCTCCAGTAATCGATCACGGTGCCGAGCCGCACCTTGGTTCGCGTCATGCGCTGGCCGTAGGCGATCATGGTGGCGGCGGACTGAATCACCGCCACCGGATCGCGATGCGTGATCGCCAGGGTGGCATCGGGAAAGACGCTGCGCAGCACCGGCAACTGCTCCAGGTGCTGCGGGCACTTCAGCACCCAACGGGTGTTGCTGCCATCGTCGCCATCCTGCCAAGTGAGCAGCTTCAGCACGGTTTTCATGTATTCGTAGTGGGGCCGTTGATCGGTGGCGTAGTAATGGTCCCGCCAACGGGGGCTCGGGCAGAGCCACTCGAAGTTGTAGGACGCGAAATCCGGCCCCATCAGCTCCAGTTCCTCGTGGATGTGGTCCGGGTTCATCGGGTGCATGGCGGCGATCAGCGGCGCCATGCGCTGCATCATCTCCCACTCGGCGGCGCAGCGGGCGTAGCGCGGATCGACCCCATCGGCGGCTGGCGCCTCCCCTGGGGTCGGGACCGGTTCGTAGGCCTCCCACAACGGCAGCGAGCGAAATCGCCCATCCGCAGCCATCAGGTTGAGCAGGTGCGTGGTGCCGGAGCGGGGCAGGCCGGCGACGATGACCGGCTGGCGGATGACCACTTGGTGAATCTCGGGGTGCCGATTCAACGCATCCTGGATCAGCAGCCGGTTCTTGGCGAACAGCAGCAACTTGTTGCGCAGGTTCAGCCGGCCCAGGTTGTTGAGCTCGGCGTCGCTTCCCCATTCATCACTCAGCAGCGCCAGCCGTTCGCGGAAGTCCGTGGGTCCGAAATCATCGAGGGACAGGGCGATGCTGGCCTCGTTGAGGATTTCGCCGGCGTCGAGGGTGACGTTGAGCGTCTCGCCAAACGTCAGCAGGGCGCTTTGCTCGTCGGTGTACTGCGGCGCACCGAGGTCGGTGATGCGAATGGGCTTGGCCATGGCCGCCCTCGCCAGTTGATTGACCGGTGTGTGTAGCATCACTACATTGGCACTTCAACTTGGACTTCGAGCAGGGGAGGGCCGATGCCGGGCGGCGTTCGTTTCGACTACCGAGGCGCTCGGGTGTTGATCACCGGCGGCTCCAACGGCATTGGCTTGGCCTGCGCCAGGGCCTATGCAGCGGCGGGAGCGAAGGTCGTGATCACCGGCCGGAAGGCCCGCGCCGACGACTACGGCCATGACCTGTCCGACTTCGACTATCGCCCGGTGGACGTGGACTCCCGGGACGAGCTGCTGGCCTTGGCGGCGAGCCTTGACGCATTGGACATCCTGGTCAACAACGCTGGCGGCACCCAGGACAGCGAGTGGGACCATGACGGCTTCGACAAATCGATCCGCGTCAATCTGGCCAGCGCCTTTCACTTGAGCGTCGCCTGCAAGCCCCTGCTGGAGGCGAGCCGCCTCGAAGGCGGTGCCAGCATCATCGCCATCGCCTCCATGACGGCCTTCTTCGGCAGCCTGTGGACGCCCGGCTACGGCCCCGCCAAGGCCGGCTTGGTGCAGATGGTGAAAACCCTGGGCCACAGTTGGGGCGGCGCCGGCATTCGCGCCAACGCCGTCGCGGCAGGGCTCACGCGCACCAACCTGACGGCTGCGGCCATCGACAGCCTGCCCGGCCTGAAGGAGCAGACCTTGGCCCGCCAAGGCCTCAAGCGCGTCGGCGCGGTGAATGACATCGCGCCTGCCGTGCTCTTTCTAAGCTCACCGGCAGCGAGCTGGATTACCGGCCAGACCCTAAACGTTGACGGGGGCTTCACGACGGGGATGTAGGGGACCGGTGGGATGCAGCCAGAGCAGCCGCCGCTGCGAGCTTGTGCTTGGCCTGCCAAGGCGGCCCGGTTGCGCGGCCCATCGCCGACAGGACAGCCTTGATGTCCTCGCAGCCGAGTGCCGTTGCCGCTTCGCTGAACACCTGCTCGCGGTCATACCAGTGCACGGACCAATTCCGGGCCTCGGCGGCGCTTGCCAGCGCTTGGCGATACATCACGGAGTCGGCAACGGCCTGGGCACGGTTGTCCCTGATGCGTTCCTCGGTTGTGGGCGGAAGCTCCGGGCAGACGCGCAGCGCGATTCGCGTGATCGGCACCGGCACGGCTGCGGCCAGCGCTTCAAGGCTCTCTCTCGCGCCGCGCCCGGCGGACGCCCGCACGCGCTTGACCAGTTCGATGGCCTCATCGAGGGAAATCTCCCGCGCCCAAGGGCTGTTTCGGTAGCGGCCCACCGCCCAAGAGCCCTCATGGTGGTGCGGGTGCGTCGGCAAGTCGCTGTCGGTCAGGTCAACGCGCCGACGATCGAG
>JAPPIX010000073.1 GCA_028820495.1 Gammaproteobacteria bacterium | reverse complement strand
GTTCGGGATAGAGCGGCAGGCTTTCCGGCAGGTAGCCCAGCCGCTGCTGCACGGCTCGGGGGTCGCCCTCAAGCTCCTCCCCATCAACCACCACCCGGCCGCTGCTCGGCTCAAGAAAGCCGGTCAACATCTTCATGATCGTCGTCTTGCCCGCCCCGTTTGGCCCGAGCAAGCCCACGACCTCCCCCGGTTCAATGGCAAACGACACCTCATCGACGGCCACAAAATCACCGTAGCGGCGCGTCAGCCGATCCGCTTCAATCATCCGATATCCTTATTGGCGCAAGTCCAAAAGCCTAGCCGACTGTCACCTCGGCCTTGAGATAGCGCAACATAGGGATTCGGCTTCAAATTTCAACCCTGTATCAAACGTGGCGATGCCTCAGATCAACGAGTGAGAGGTCGCCGGGCGCAAAAGTGACTGATTTGATAACCTTTTCCCGCGATCAAGAAAATTAGTCTGATGGAAAATTTGCTCATTCAAGGTCCGGCGGGTTCGCTGGAAGCGGCACTGGAAATGCAGATCGACCCCGGCGCCGCAGTCGCCATCCTCTGCCACCCCCACCCGCTGTACGGCGGCAGCATGAACGACGCCGTGCTCGGCTTGGTGGGCGAGGCCTTGGCCGAAGTTGGCGTCAATGCGCTTCGATTCAACTTCCGCGGCGTTGGCGCTAGCCAAGGGCGTTTCGACGAAGGCCGCGGCGAGGTGGACGACCTGCTCGCGGTCATCGACTGGGCCCAAGCCCAAGGGGCAGGCGCCATCTGGCTGGCGGGCTACTCCTTCGGCGCCCACATCGTCTGCCAAGCATTGCCCCAAGCGCCCCAGCCCGCCCGGCTGCTGCTGGTGGCCCCGCCAACCACGGTCATGGACATGAGGCTGCAAGCCCCGCCCTGTCCTTTGGACGTATTTGCTGGGGACGGCGACCAGTTCGTCGATTGCGATGCGCTAAATCGCTGGCCGGGGGCTCGGGTGCATCTCATTCCCGGCGCCGACCACTTCTTCAGCGGCGCCGCCAGATCGTTGCTGGACGCGATTCGACGAGCGGTTCGCCCCTAACGCGAGGGCCGCACGTCCCCCACCATGGACACCCGCTCTCCGTATCGGCTGTGCGGGTAGTAGTCCCAGACGGCGTGATGTTGGGTGCAGCGGTTATCCCAAAAGGTGAGCGTGTTGGGTTCCCACTGCACCCGGCACCACAGGCGCGGCGTCGAGTCGATGTGGCGATAGAGCATGTTGAGCAGGGCCGTGCTCTCCGCCCGGTTCAATCCGACAACGTGCGATGTGAAGCCCCGGTTGACGTAGAGCACCTTGCGGTCGGTGTCTGGATGGCGGACCACCACCGGATGCTCGTTGCGTGGATAACCGCCTTCCGGCGGTGTGGACTTGTAGGAGCCGATGTAGGGGATGGCGCCGTCGTGAACGGCGGTCAAGCCGTCGAGAAACTGGCGCATCGGCTCGGACAGCAACTCGTAGGCCAAGTACATGTCCGCAAAGAGGGTGTCGCCGCCTCCCGAGGCGGGGGTCTCGGTGACATAGAGCATGGAGCCGAGCGGCGGAACTTCATCGCAGGTGACGTCTGTGTGCCAGCCATCGCCTGAGGTGTAGGGGGAGTCGGCGGTGGTCTTGACCGTCAGAATCTCCGGGTCGCCGCCGTAGGTATGCTGCATCGGATGGGTGTGCAGTGAGCCGAAGCGCCGCCCAAACGCCTTGTGCTGATCGCGGTTAAGGCGTTGGTCGCGGAACACGAGAACCTTCCAGTCCAGCCAGGCATCGTTGACATCCTGGGCCTGCTCGTTGGACAGCGGCTGGGCCAAGTCCAGGCCGCGCACTTCGGCCCCGATGTGGGGCGTCAGTGAACTCACCTCGAAGGTGCGGTATGCCGTCGGCAGGTTGTCGGCCGGGAGCCGGTCGCTACGCGTATTGAACATGATGGTGTGCCCAAGAGAACGGTTAAAGGACTTTTAGCGCAACCCGCCGCGTCGAGCAAGCGCGACCTGACGGTCGCGTATGAAGTTTCGCTGACGCGAAACTCCGCGCATATTGGTTCCGAAGTGTTTCCAAGTCCGCACCGGGTGATGCGCCTTGAGCCAACAATGCGCTACGATGGGCGCTGCGAACAACAAGAACCGCGCCTTGCAAGAAGTCAGTCGTCCTCCGTTGATCAGCGACGCCGTGAAACGCTACACGCTCGGCGTCTTGGTCGTCGTGTACACGTTCAACTTCATCGACCGTCAGATCCTGTCGATTCTGATCGAACCCATCAAAAACGACCTCGGGGTATCCGACTTCGGCATGGGGATCCTCTCCGGCACGGCGTTCGCCATCTTCTACGCCACGCTGGGCATGCCACTGGCGCTGATCGCCGACCGCTGGAACCGGCGCAACCTGATCGGCTTGTCCCTGGCTGTGTGGAGCGGCATGACGGCCCTATCGGGGTTGGCCATGAACTTCTGGCAGTTGGCGGCGGCGCGCATCGGCGTCGGCATCGGCGAAGCCGGCTGCAGTCCCGCGGCGCATTCCATGCTGGCGGATCTCTATCCGGCCAGGGAGCGCGCCACAGCGCTGGGCATTTACTCCCTAGGCATTCCGTTCGGCATCATGTTCGGACTGTTCGTCGGCGGCGCAATCGCCGACATGTTCGGCTGGCGTTGGGCTTTTTTCATCGTCGGAGTCCCGGGGCTGGTCCTTGCCGCGATCGTCTTCGCCACCGTCAAGGAGCCCCCCAGGGGCCATGCCGACGGCCAAGTCGCCGGCAAGCACGACGAGGGACACCCTTCGATTCTGGAAGTGTTCCGATTTCTTATGCAACGGCGCTCCTTCGTCCATATGGTTGCCGGCGGCGGCTTGACCGCCTTTGTCGGGTACGGGCTAGTCACTTGGGCGCCGACCTTTTTTCTGCGCAGCCACGGCATGACCTTGACCGAAGCCGGCTTTTGGCTGGGGCTGGTGCTCGGCATTCCCGGTGGACTCGGCATCGTGCTCGGGGGCTGGCTGTCCGACCGCCTTGGTGCGCGGGACGGCCGCTGGTACCTCTGGATGGTGGCCGTCGCCCTCGCTGCCGCGGTGCCCATCGGCGCCGCCGCCCTGCTGGTTGAGAGCTGGTGGCTGTCGCTGCTGTTGCTCTCGCTGCCCGTCATGCTGGGCAACTTCTACCAGGGCACGACCTTCGCCCAGACCCAAAGCCTCGCGCCGGTGCGCATGCGCGCCGTAGCCGCCGCGATCCTGCTGTTCATCTTGAATTTCATCGGCTTCGTGTTTGGACCGCCAGCCGTTGGCATGCTCTCCGACCTGCTGACCGGCTCCTTCGGTGTGGAAGCCTTGCGCTACAGCTTGTTCACTTGGGGGTTCGTTAATCTATGGGCGGCCTTTCACTATTGGCGCGCAGGCCGGAAACTGCCTGGAGATCTGGGAATTGCTTGACTAGGGTACGTGTCGGTTCGTTCTACCAATAGATCGCCACAGCCGATACCCAACTGTGTCCCCAGAAAAAGGCCAAGTAAAGCGCTAGGCCCACCGCCGTCGGCACGGCCAGTTCCCGCCACACGAATCGGTTGCGCCCGGCGGCGATGGCGGCAAAGGGCAGGTTCGAGGTGGCGGCGGCGAAGGCTGGCCAGTCGTCGCCGGACGACCGCGCCTTCTTGCGGTCTGCGAACCAATTGCCGGCCAGCGACAACGCTAGGAATCCCCCGAAGAAGACTACCGACGCGGCATCGCCGTTGGCCACCAAATGGGAAGCGGCCCAAAGGATCAGCGCCCATTGCACGGGGTGGCGGGTGATGCGATTGATGCCGCCGGTCAGCTTGGCCAGGGCCGCTTCGTCGGCGGCGCTGCCGGCCAAGGCTTCCGAGGTCGCTGTCGCACCCAGGATGCCGCCTGCCAGGAAAATGAAGGCGACCAGCATCAGCGCCTTCGGCACCCAATACAACATCGGCTCCAGCGGCCAGAAGTAGTGCAGCCGCGGCGCGTCGTTGTATGCCATCACGAAATAGACCAAGGTGGCCAAGGCCATCACGGAATAAAGCCCCGCATAGCCCCCCTTGGTGAGCCTACGCATCAGCATGGGGCGCAAGCGCGTGTTGCTGACCACGAGATGGGCGGCAACAAAGAGAATACCGGCAAATAGAAGTTCAAGCATGGGGGGTTCCTCCGCGCCAGTGTGCCGCGTTGCAAGCGGGTTGATCTACGGGCATCCGGGGCCTATGCCCCAAGCAAGGGCTTGCGGGCCATCTGGGGCGGCACTTCTCCCTTGGCCAGCGATTACAGCCGATTCGAGCCTTCTTGAAAGATCAAGGGTTTATATCACAGGACGTCAGGGCACGATGGCGGTTAGGGCGTCAAGCACTGCATTGGGCTGTTCGGAGAGCATGGCGTGGCCGCAACCGGCCAAGCGTTCCAACCGGGCATCTTGCAGGCGTTCGCTGACCCGGATGCCGGCTCGCGCTGGGGTCATTTGGTCCGCTTCGCCGACCACGACCAACGCCGGGCACCGAACTGGCCCAGCGTCCGCTTCCGGATCGAAGCCGTTGCAGGCGGCAAGGTCGGCATGGAAGACGCCCGGCGCGGCCGTTTCCAGCAAGCGCTCCCCGCCACCCAACATCCACATGCCTGGGTTGGGGCACGCGCCCAGCTTGGCGCGCGGGCTGTGGCTCCAAGTGTTGGCCATGTCGATGGCGGCCTGGTCGTCGTCGCGCGCGGCGTCAAGCAGCGCATCGGTCACGGGCATGGGCGCGGACGCACCGAGCAGGGCCAGCGCCCGGCACCGGTCGGGATGCCGCGCCGCCAGCACGTAGGCGACCAGCGAGCCCATGCTGTGCCCCACCACCGCCGCGGCTTCCAAGTGCGCCGCATCCATGGCCCGCACCACCCAATCCGCCATCGCGGCAATCGAATCGAGCCCAGGGCCTTGGCTGCGCCCGTGGCCGGGGAGGTCCAAGGCCAGAACGTTCAATCCCGTCCGGGCGAAGTGGCGGGCGGGCATCACCCAAACGCTGTGATCCATGCCGGCGCCGTGAATGAAGACAACCGCTCGCCGCCCCGGCGCATGGGACGCGCTGCCGGCGGCGGCAAACGCCGCCTTGCCGTCCACTTCGAGCTTCACCCGGACCGCTTCCTACCCACCCGCTTCAGGGCGCGGCCTAGGTCGGCCACCAAGTCGTCCGCGTCCTCAAGGCCGATCGACAGGCGGATCAACCCTTCGCCGATGCCAGCCGCCTGCAGCGCCTTCGCATCCATTCGGTGATGGGTGGTGCTCGCCGGATGAATCACCAAGGACTTGGCGTCGCCGACGTTGGCCAAGTGGGAGAAGAGGTCAAGCGATTCAATCAAGGCCTTGCCCGCCTCCCGGCCACCGGCCACGGTGAAGCCAAACACTGCCCCGGCACCCTTGGGCAGCAGTTCGCGGGCCAGCGCGTGATCTGGATGGTCCGGCAACCCCGGGTGGCTGACTGACTCCACCAAGGGATGGCTGGCCAGAAACTCCGCCACGCGCAAGGCATTGGACACATGCCGCGCCATGCGCAGTGGCAAGGTTTCCAGCCCCTGCAGGATCTGAAAGGCCGTCATCGGCGCCATGCAGGCGCCGAAGTCGCGAATGCCCTCCTTGCGAGCCCGCGTGATGAAGGCCGCGGGGCCGAACTCCTCGCCAAACACCAGATCGTGAAACCCAACGTAGGGATCGTTGATGGTGGGAAACGGCCCGCTCTCCCAATCGAAGGCGCCGCCATCGACGAGCAGGCCGCCGATCACCACCCCGTGGCCGCTGAGGAACTTGGTGGCCGAATGCATGACCAAGTCGGCGCCCAGCCGAATGGGCTGGCATAGGTAGGGGGTGGCGAAGGTGGCGTCAACCAGCAACGGCAGGCCGCGCTGGTGCGCCACCTCGGCCACCGCCGGAACATTGAGCACTTCCAGGCCCGGGTTGCCAAGTATTTCTCCAAACACCAGCCGGGTGTCAGGCCGAATGGCGGCGTCAAAGGCGGCGGGATCCCGCGGATCCACGAAGGTGGTTTCGATGCCAAAGCGCGGCAGGGTGTACTCGAGCAGGTTGTGGGTGCCGCCGTAAAGCGACCGGCTGGAGACGATGTGGTCGCCCGCCGAGCAGATGGTCGCCACGGCTAGGTGCATGGCGGCCTGGCCACTGGCGGTAGCAATGGCGCCCACGCCGCCGTCGAGCGCCGCAATGCGCTCCTCGAGCACCGCGTTGGTCGGGTTGGACAGGCGTGAATAGACGTGGCCAGCCCGTTCGATGTTGAACAGCCCCGCGGCAAAGTCCGAATCTGGGAACACGAAGGAGGCGGACTGGTAGATCGGCGTCGCCCGCGCCCCGGTGGCGGGGTCCGGCGCTTGCCCGGCGTGCAGGGAAAGGGTGTCGAAGCCGATGGACGCGGGACTTTTATGGTCGCTCATAGTTGGCCGCGCACTAATGACCTCAGCTTGGCACTGGGGGTGCGGGCGGCTCCATAGTGATTAGCGGTGGATGGGCCCGCTCGACAATGACCTCCAAGCGGATCAGCCGCTCTTTGATGTTGTCGATGTCGGCGCGCATCTCGGCCATCTCCGTGCGCATCTCGGCCAAATCAGCGCGCACCTCAGTGCGCAATTCCGCCATGTCGGCACGAAGATCCGCGATGTCCGAGTGCAGTTCCGCACGCAGCCACAAAAACAAGGTAATCACCAAACCCGCCGAGACCAGCGCGTTAGCGACGCCCGTGCTGATGATGATCCATGCATCCCGTGTCATGTCGTTCATGGTAGCACACGCCTCCCATGGGCCGAGGCCCCACGGCAAACCATGGGGCCTCGGCAGGTTGCCGCGACGGCCAAGACCTAGAACAGGTAGTTGTTCAAAGGCGGCTGGGTCGGCGCGGGTCCCAGCCAGACTGACGGAGGAACGGGTACGCCGTGGGTCGGCGAAGGCGTGGGCGGGTTGCCGCCAGTCGCGTAGGGGCCGGGATGGCAGCCGCCCATGCCACCGCTGACTGCGAGGGACTCAGCGGGGCACAGTTCGCGCAGGGCCGCCGAGGCGGTCGTGTGGGTCAAGTTGGTCATGGTGTTTCTCCATAAGAACAGCGGATGGCCACCGTACCAACTCCAACCGCCCGAATCTGCGGGCGATTTCCCCAAAAGCCGTCATCCAA
>JAPPIX010000023.1:6054-7187 GCA_028820495.1 Gammaproteobacteria bacterium | reverse complement strand
GGGTAATTGGCGAACGCCAGACCGCCGTCCCGGTAGATGGTTTGCCGCACAGCGCGGCCAGCGTACTGAACCGAGGGTTGCGTCTCGGACCGGCGGCCATCACTCAACGTTCCCCAGCAGAGTCGCGTAACGAGCCTCCCGCAGGTTGGCCGCATCGACGTAGCCCGCTGAGCGCAGGGAGTTGGTTGTGATTGAATGACGAACTGCGTCTCCAAGTTTCAGCCTGTCAGTGAAGTTGACTCGTACCGCTATCTTGCCTTTGCGCTGATTGGGCGGGCTAGGTGTGAACACGTATGTCAACGAGTCCTCCGTCAAAGTGTCAAAAAGCACCGCCTCCGGCGCGGCCAGAATGCCGGGCAAGCGGTCCAAGTCTGCATCTGTTAGCGCCGCGCCCCGAGTCGCCTTGGCATTGCGCCTGAGATGATGGACTTCCCGCCGGGTAACGGTCACGGTGGCGCTCTCCACTTGGATGCGGTGCTTCTTGCGTAGTTTTTCGATAACACTTGGCGATAGAGCCCCAACTACCATGGCTCCGGCTTGGCTTGCGGTTCCGGTGTCGATCCGACGCCACCGCTTCCATGCGTTGGTCAATGCGGCCAACGCAGATTCGCGTGAACGCATCTCGCTCGTTGTGTTGTTGGGCATGTTGACGCATGGCTCGAAGTGGACGACTCTCAGCCCGACCTTGCAGGTTCAACGTTCACTTTGATGCCTGTGCGAAGCGAGAGACGTGCCTGCTTCTGGGACTGGCCGACCAAGGAGGTTGGCCCGTACGACGGCCCCTGTCCAGAGGCGATCTCTGCAGAGCCTGCGCGACATTGGCCCGCCGTCGCCGTCACATATGTGGAACCCCGGCGTGCGAGTCCTCCACCATGCCTTGAGATGGTATTCGAGCGTCTGGGGGTGTTTCCTTGAGCGACTGAATCAGGTCAGCGGCGTTGCAAGCAGCTACATCGCCTCAGTGAACTTGGCTTCCATGCGGTGGTAGTTCTCAATGCCGGGGTTGTCGGCCATGATGGCTTTCCATTCGTCGGTGCCGAACAGCTTGGGGAATCTCTCGTGGCGGGTGGCGATGTCCGGCCAGCGGAGAATCCAAGTGACGGTGGCGGAGCCGAGTTCATCCAAGGGCTTGC
>JAPPIX010000023.1:0-6044 GCA_028820495.1 Gammaproteobacteria bacterium | reverse complement strand
GCTTGCCGGTGACCTCGGCCGGTTCGTCCGTTGACACCCAAAATCCGAGCAGGTCGAAGTGTTCGCGGATGTAGGGCAGGGCCTTGTCGGCCGCCCACGCCTTGTACTCGGTCATGCGGGTCGGCTCGTAGTGGTAGTTGCGGACTTCATAGATCATGGGGTTCTCCTTGGCTTGGGTTGCTTCCTAGCCTGTGATGTTAGTTGTTTTTGCGATTGTTTTTGCGGAAGGTGGCACCAGCGTTGAATGGAGGGAGTGTGGCCAGGCGGAGCAAATCCAGCCAGCGATGGCTCGATCGCCAGAAGCGGGACTATTTCGCTGGCGCGGCCCGGCGCGAGGGCCGGGTGTCCCGCGCCCACTTCAAGCTGGCCCAGCTTGATGAGCGCTTTGGCTTGGTGGCGCCGGATTGCTGGATCCTGGAACTGGGGGCGGCGCCCGGCGGTTGGACTTCCTATCTCGCTGAACGGCTGGCGCAGGGACGGGTGGTTGCGGTTGATCCGCTGCCGGTGGCTGCGCCGAGCGCCCGGGTGGAGGTGGTCACCGGGCGGTTTGGCGATGAAGCGGTGGCGAGCCGAGTTGAGGCGATTCTTGGTGCCTCGGGACGGTCGCCAATGGTGGATCTGGTGTTGTCCGACATGGCCCCGAACATCTCTGGGGTGCGGGCGGCCGACCAGGCGCGGGCCATGGACTTGGCGGAGCTGGCGGCCGAGGCAGCCGACCGATGGCTGGCGCCTGGTGGCGCCTTGGTGGTCAAGCTGATGCAGGGTGAGGGCGTGGACGCTTGGATCCAAGCCGCCAAGGCGGCCTTTGACCAGGTTAGCGTGGTTAAGCCGGCTGCATCGCGCGCCGAGTCGCGGGAGGTGTACGCCGTGGCCCAAGGCTCCCGAACGCAAGGGCTTCCCGGTGTGCAATGACATTCTGTGGCACACTTGCGCGCCACCGAGTTGACCGAAACGACGCCCCATGGCTGATGCCGATTTCAACGTGCGGCTCGATGCCGTCATCGCCAATCACTTGCCGGGCTGCGAGGGGCTGATTGCCGTCGAGCGCCTGTCCGGGGGCGCCAGCCAGGAAACCTACCGCATCCGCGCCAAGGCAGGCACTGGCGAGCGCTTGCTGGCCATGCGCCGGGCGCCGGGCGGACTGCCACCCCAATCGGAGGCCACCGGCGTCCATCCCGGGCTGGCGGTGGAGGCGCGGCTGATGCAGGCGGCCCGTTCGGTTGGCGTGCCGGAGCCGGAAGTGTTCCATGTGCTCGAAGAGGCCGATGGCTTGGGCGAAGGCTTCCTCATGGAGTGGCTCGACGGCGAGGCCCTCGGGGCGCGCATCGTTCGTTCGCCGGCGTTCGAGGCCGTTCGTCCCAATCTCGCCTTCGAATGCGGACGCATACTCGCGCGCATCCACGCCATCGACCTGCAGGCCACGGGGCTGGATCAGGCGCTGGACACGATCACGCCCGCGGAGTTCTTGGAGCAGACTTGGGAGCGCTACCGCCAGTTCCCGACGCCGCAGCCGATGATCGACTACGCTGGCCGCTGGCTGATGGACCACTTGCCGAACACCCCTCGGCTTACGCTGGTTCACAACGACTTCCGCAACGGCAACTTCATGATCGACGGGCAGGGGATCATCGCCGTCCTCGACTGGGAAGTGGCCCACATCGGCGACCCCATGCGCGATCTCGGCTGGATCTGCACCAACTCCTGGCGCTTTGGCCGCAGCGACCTGCCGGTGGGGGGATTCGGCCACTACGCTGATCTCTTCGCGGGCTACGAAGCCGAAACCGGCCAGCCCGTGGATCCGGAAAGGGTGCGCTTCTGGGAGGTGTTCGGCTCCTACTGGTGGGCCATCGGCTGTCTTGGCATGGCCGAGCACTACCGCAGCGGGCCGGACCAGACCGTGGAACGGCCCGCCATCGGGCGGCGGTCCTCGGAGTGCCAAGTGGATTGCGTCAACCTGCTGATTCCAGGGCCGGCCCAAACGGTGGCGGGCGACGACCTCACCGCCTCCTCGGAAATGCCCCGCATCGACGAATTGCTCGTCAGCGTACGCGACTACTTGCGCGGCGACGTCATGGCCGAAACCTCCCGCCGCACCAACTTTTTAGCCCGAGTGGCCGGAAATTCCCTCGACATCGTGCTGCGCGACCTGGCGTTGGGACCATCGCACCGCCGGGCGGAGCACCGCAGGCTTCAAGCCCTGTTCAGTTCCGAGGCCGGCTTGGACGAGCTGCGCTGGCGCTTGGTCCACGCCCTGCGTGACGGCAGCCTGTCCTTGGAGCACCCCGGCTTGGCCGACCACTTGCGTGAAACCGTGGTAAATCAGGTCGCCATCGATCAACCGAAGTACTCCGGATACAAAACAGCTAGCGCCCAGGGCACCTCGTCTTCCACCAAGTCTAGGTAACGAGCGGGATCCCCGGAGCGAGGGCGTCCCGCCCTCGATTGGGAAACCTGCGTTGGGCCAAAGAGTTGGCGTTGCTACAGAATCACGAACCAGATCACCGCTGCGGCCATCGCCAGTTGGAAAACGAATACCGTCCAGAGGGTGCCCTTCGCCAAGGCGCCGGGGCGCACCCGGGGGTCGAGGAAGCGGCTTTGCAGCCACAGGGTGGCGCCGCTTTGCAGGGGCAGGAAGAGGGCCGCGGTGACGGCGCCGATGGTCACCAGCAGCACCGGGCTCTCGAAGGTCAGATAGAGAATGAAGCTGGTCACCGGCACGATCAGCACATAGCCCCGGATCCAGTTGCGGCGGTTGACCCGGTGGCGGTCGAGCAGGCCCAGTTCGATCAGGTAGTCGGGCACGAAGCGGCCGCCGGCGGCGATGCCCGACAGCGCGGTTGAGAAGAAGATGAAGAAGGCGCCGCAGCCGAACAGCCACAGGGACCAGCCGCCCAACACGTCGGTGAACATGGCGGACAGGGTGCGGATGGTGTCGAGGCCGGAGGGCGCAGCACCGCTGCGGTGCAGCACCCCGGCGCCCAGCATGTAGAAGGGCAGCGTCGCTAGGGTGAGGAGGATCAGGGTGGCCCAGACGTCGGTGTGCAGCACCCGAATCCAGCCCCGCGCCCGGTCCAGCCAGCCGGGGTCGCTGCGGTCCGCGCCGATGTGGCTCGGCCAGCCCTTTTCGATGCACCAATAGGTGTAGGCCGCCGACTCGCTGGAGTTGACGCCGGTGTAGCCGTACATCGCCAAGGCCAGCACCGCAAACTCCAGGGGGAAGTCGAAGCGCAGCCCGGAAGCCAGGTCGGGAAGGCTCACCGCGTAGTCGGAAAACTGCATCGTGATGGCGCAGACCAGGGTGATGACCGTGAAGCTCATCACCAGGGCGATCATCGAGCGCTCGAAGCGCAGGTAGGCGCCGGTGCCCAGCACGGCCATGACGGCCACGGCGACGATGGCCGTGTTGGTGACCGTGTCGAAGCCGATCAGCAGTTGCAGCCCTTGGCTGGCGCCGCCGACGATGCCGCCCATGGTGAGCAGGGAGGGTATGAAGCCCAGCAGGCCCAACGGAATGGGCCAGGCAATGCCGCCGCGCCGGGTTGCAATGCGTCCGGGCAGGCGGTTTAGGGCGCGCAGGTAGGTGTCCCCGGAAATGATGATGTAGCGTGCCAACTCGGCCTGGACGATTGACTTGCTCCAGCACGACAGCAGCACCCACCAGAGCAGCAGGAAGCCGGCCTGGGCACCGAGGCTTGAGGTGAGCAGAATTTCTCCGGAGCCGACGATGGTGCCGGAGATGACGATGCCCGGGCCCAGATGGCGCAGGCGACCGCGAAAGCCGACCGGCGGCGTGCGCTGCTCGCCCGGCCGATGGGTGTAGGGGTCGGTTGTTTGGGACAACGCTAACGAAGGAACGCTGTAGGCCAGCGCAAGGGCGGGCGCCGGGCGCAAAGTTGAGCCATGTGGCAGCCGTTCCCCGCGATCACGAAAATCACGCCGCTTGCACCTCGACCGGGATGCCGGTCATGTGGGCTTGGTTGCTCAAGGGCTCGAAGCTGCCCACCCCGCTGGGCAACAGGGCGTTGACGTTGACCCCGGGATGGTTGCTCGCCACCTGCAAGGCTGGGCTTGCCCCGTGTCCCCAGCCGTGGGTCATGGCCACCACGCCGGGACGCAGCGAGTCGTCCAGCGCAAGGGTGGCGATGACCGCGCCGCTGGCGCTTTCGACCCGCACTTCAGCGGCTGCCGCCAAGCCCAGGCGCTCGGCATCCTCCGGGTTCATGTACAGCGGATTGTCCAGCGCATAGTCGCGTTTGAGGGAGGGCAGGTTGGCGAACCAGCTATTCAGCATCGTGTTGGTGCGGCGGGTGATCAACTTCAATTGATTGGCGGGTTCCGCGAGCAGCTCATCGAACAGTTCATCGGCCCGTTGCAGGGCCTTCTCGAACAGGGGCGGGCAGCAGTCGATGCGCCCACCGGGGTTTTGCACACCGATGTCAAACAAGGCTTGGGGCGTCGGCGGGGGCAGCACCGCGGTCCCCGACGGGCTTTCGCGCAGCCGCTCCCGGGAGAGCTCGGCAGCCGCCAGTTGCCGGTCGTGGCGTGCGTTCACGCCCGTGCCGTCCGGCTTCACCGGCAGCGGCAGGCCCATGCGCTCGGCGAGGCTGGCCAGAATCCACCACTCGGGCCGCCGCTCGAATTTCGGCGCCACCACGGCTTCCGTGTGCTGCACGAAGGGCTTGGGCTGAAAGCCCGGCGACAGGGAATTCAGGTCCGCCCGCTCCAGCCAATCGGTGGCCGGGAGCGCGTAGTCGGCCAGTTCGGCGGTGGCGCTCGGATAGATGTCGATCACGACGCACAGTTCCAGGCGCTCGAAGGCGCGGCGCAGGCGCGGTCCCCCACCCACGGACAGCAGCGGGTTGCCGGCCATGACGATCAGCGCCCTGACCTTTCCGGACTCAATGTGCTCCGCGAGCAGGTTAGCGGGCAGGTTGCCGGCGACAGTGCGCAGAGGGCCGAACTCGGTCTCGAAGAACGGATCCTCCGCCCGCCGCAGGCCCACCGTGGCCGCCGGAAAGTAGCCGGGCGAGTAGAGATTGCCGCCGCGCCGCCCGAGATTGCCAGTGACCAGGCTCAGCATCTGCGCCAGCCAATAGGCGAGGGTGCCTTGGCGTCCCATGTTGACGCCAGTGGAGACGTGAATGCTGGCCGCCTTGGCGGTGGCGAACTCCCGCGCCAGCGCACGGATGGCATCCGCTTCAAGGCCGACTACGGGCGCTGCCCGCTCGGCGGGAAATCGGGCCGTGAAGGCGAACAGCTCATCGACGCGCTCTCCGTGCAAGGCAAGGACATCCCAGTCGACCCAACCCTGGCGGCGCGTCTCGTCAATCATGGCGGCGAGCAGGTAGAGGTCCGTATCCGGCTTGATGCGCACAACGTCGCCGGTGGCCGGCGAGACCGACTCGGTGCGTCGCGGATTGATGTGGCGCACCGTGCCGCCGCGCTCGACGATGCCGCGCAGCGCCCCCATGGCGTCCGCCATCTGCACGAAGCTCATGTGCGAGATGCGTGGATTGGCACCGATCACCAGCAGGTGGTCGGTGTGCTCGAAGTCGGGGATGGGGTGCAGGTTCACCGTGCCGAACACCGCCTCGGAGGCGGCGAACTTGTTGGCGCAGTCCTGGGTGCCGGAGCCGAATGCGTAGCGCACGCCCAAGGCCCGCGCAAACTTGCGCGCCGTGTCCCGGCCGGTGCTGTTGAATCCCAAGGGATTGCCGAAATAGACGCCGATGGACTCTGGGCCGTGGGTGGCGGACAGGATCGACAGCCGTTCCGCGATGTCCTCGAGGGCATTCGGCCAAGCGATGTTCTCAAAGGTTCCGATGCCGGTGCGCCGGCGTGGATGATTCAGCCGATCCGGGTCGTCGTGGACTTCCGTGAACTTCAGCCCCTTGTGGCAGGCGAAGCCCCGATGCACGGGATGCTCGCGATCCGGCAGCAGCCGAACCCGCCCTTTATCCACTTCTGCCACCAAGGCGCAGTGCGGCTCGCATATCCTGCAAAACGTGTGAACTTGGCGCATGATCCCTCCTCGCCCCAAGCGC
>JAPPIX010000084.1 GCA_028820495.1 Gammaproteobacteria bacterium | reverse complement strand
GCCGTGCAGCAGCGGCTGGGCTACCTGCCGGAAAGCCTGCCGCTCTATCCCGAACTGCTGGTCGTTGACTACTTGGCTTACGCGGCGGACCTAAGGGCGGTCGATGATCCCCGCCAAGCGGTGGTCGAGGCCATTGAAGCGACCGAGTTGGGCGACAAGGCGCTGGATCCGATCGGCACCCTGTCCAGGGGCTTCAAGCAGCGGGTGGGCGTGGCCCAAGCCATCCTGCACAAGCCCCGCTTCCTGATTCTCGATGAGCCGACCAACGGCCTCGACCCCGGCCAGACCCAGCACATGCGCCAGTTGGTGCGGGAGTTGGCCCGCTCGGCCACCGTCATTCTCTCCACGCACATCATGCAGGAGGTCAATGCCATCTGCGACCGCGCCCTGATTCTGCGCAACGGCGCCCTCGTGCTCGATGAACGGCTCAAGGACCTGCAGCGCAGCAACGTGCTGCACTTGCGCACCGCGCCCGAGGCGATGTTGTCCGCGCCGCCGGGAGTAAGCGCTTCGAGCTTGGGCCGTGGCCGCTGGCGCTTCATGGTGGAGGGCGACCTTGACGCCGCCGCCCGCGCCATCGCCGAGTCCTTGGTGGGAGGCGGCGCGCCCGTCTATGAACTCGCCGCCGAGCAGCGCGACTTGGAGACGCTGTTTCGGGAAGTGAGCGAAGCCGGGGAGGCGTCCTGATGAACCTTCAAGCCATGCGCCGAATCGCGGCCAAGGAACTTACCCTGTTCTTCGCCTCGCCCACCGGCTATCTGTTCCTGGCGGCGTTTCTGGCGGTCACCCTGTTCGTCTTCTTTTGGGTGGAGGCCTACTTCGCCCGCAACGTGGCCGACGTGCGGCCCATGTTCGAGTGGATGCCGGTGATGCTCATCTTCCTCTCATCGGCGTTGACCATGCGCCTTTGGAGCGAGGAGCGGCGCACCGGCACCATGGAGTTCGTCTTCACCGTGCCGGCCCGCACTTGGGAGTTCGTGCTGGGCAAGTTCGGCGCCTGCCTGTGCCTGCTCGGCATTGCTCTGCTGCTCACCCTGCCGCTGCCGATCAGCATCGCCTTTCACGCCGACCTCGACTGGGGGCCGGTGTTTGCCGGCTACGCCGCCGCCTTTCTGCTCGGTGGCGCCTACGTCGCCATCGGCCTGTTCGTCAGCGCCCGCACCGACAGCCAGATCGTCAGCCTCATCATGGCGAGCTTCGCCTGCGGCGCGTTCTACCTGGTGGGCAGCCCGGTGCTGACCGATCTAGTGTCCGGGGGCGTCGCCGACTTCCTGCGCGCCTTGGGGGCCGGCGCCCGTTTTGAGTCCATCACCCGGGGCGTGGTGGACCTGCGCGACCTCTATTACTACCTCTCGCTCGGCGGCGTCTTCTTGGCGCTGAACGTCTACGGCTTGGAGGTGCAGCGTTGGGCTAGGGACGGCGAACGGACCCGGCATCGGGCCTGGATGCTCGGCACGACGCTGCTGGCCGCCAATCTGCTGGCCGCCAACCTGTGGCTGGCGAGCTTCTCGGGGCTGCGCATCGATGTCACCGAAGGGCGCATCTACTCCATTTCCGATGCCACCCGAGGCTATCTGGCGCAGCTCAAGGAGCCCCTGCTGATCCAGGGCTACTTCAGCGCCAAGACCCACCCGCTGCTGGCCCCCTTGGTGCCGCGCATGCGCGACCTGCTTGCCGAGTATGAAATCGCCGGCCGCGGCAACGTCAAGGTGCGCATCATCGATCCCGCCGACGCCCCGGAACTTGAGGACGAAGCCAACACCAAGTACGGCATCCGGCCCGTGCCCTTTCAGGTGGCCGACCGCTACCAGTCAAGCTTGGTCAACTCCTATTTCGACGTACTGGTGAGCTACGGGGATGAATACGAGGTGCTTGGCTTCCGGGACCTGATCGAGGTCAAGGTGGCGGGCGAAGCGGACCTCGACGTGCAGTTGCGCAATCCCGAGTACGACATCACCCGCAGCATCAAGAAGGTGCTCTATGGCTTCCAGGGCGGCAGCAGCGTTTTCGCCAACATCCAATCCCCGGTGACCTTTACCGGCTATTGGTCCGCGGACGAAAAGCTGCCCGAGGCGCTCGTCGAGTTCCGCGGCGTGGTGAGCGGCGTGCTCGATGAGCTCCAAGCCGAAAGCGAAGGCAAGCTCAGCGTTGAGTTCATCGACCCCGATGCCAACGACGGCGCCGTGGGCGCGGAAATCGCCCAGAACTACGGCTTTCAGCCCATGGCTACCAGCCTCTTCGACACTAACGCCTTCTACTTTTACCCGACCCTCGCCGACGATGAAACGCTGGTGCAGGTGCCCTTGCCGGAAGCGCTGTCCACGGAGGCCGCCAAGCGCGGCATCGAGGAGGGCCTGAAGCGCTTCGCCACCGGGTTGCTGCGCACGGTGGCCTTGGTAACGCCACCCGCGCCGCCGCCTTACATGGCCCAGCAGGGGATGGGGATGGCGGGCAATCAGTTCAACCAGCTCCAAGGGCTGCTCAGCAACGACTTCAATGTCGAGACCACGGACCTCGCGGAGGGCGTGGTGCCGGAAGCCGCCGATCTACTAGTCGTGGTGGATCCCAAGGAACTGTCGGACAAGCAGGTTTTCGCCATCGATCAATTCCTGATGAAGGGCGGCACCGTGGCCGTCGCGGCCAGCGCCTTTGAAGCCAGCTTCTCAGCGCAGACGCTGACCGCCGCGCCGCGCGTCACCGGCCTTGAGGGTTGGTTGGATCATCTCGGCGTCGGCATTGGCGAGTCGCTGGTGCTGGACCCCGCC
This sequence comes from Gammaproteobacteria bacterium, assembly GCA_028820495.1. GTDB lineage: Bacteria > Pseudomonadota > Gammaproteobacteria > Pseudomonadales > Azotimanducaceae > Azophilus. The sequence continues at coordinate 4,576 of JAPPIX010000084.1, read as the reverse complement.
AATGCGGCCTTCCCCGTACCGGTGACCCGCAACGTCGGTGGCTTCAGCTTCCAGGAGTTGGTGATGCTGGACTACCCCTACTTCCCCGACATCCGCGCCCCCAGCCTAAACCCCGATTCGATCATGACTTCCGGGCTGCCCCAGGTGACCATGGCTTGGGCATCGCCCATCGAACTCGATGCGGAGAGCAACGCCGAACGGGAAGTGGTCGAGCTGCTGCGCACCTCTCCCGGCAGTTGGCTGTCCACTTCCACCGACGTGCTGCCTCGGATCAACGAACAGGGCTTGAGCGCCTTCACGCCAGACGGCGACCAGCAAAGCCGCTTGGTGGGCGTCATGTTGAGCGGGCGCTTCGATTCGTTCTTTGCGGGCAAGCCTTCGCCGCTGCTCGAAGAAGAGACGGCAGGGGAGGAAGAGGACGGTGAAGCCGACGCAGTGGACCAGGCGGAAGCGGAGGGCGAAACGAGTGAGGACGGCCTTGGGGTGGTGACCTCGGTGATCGAGCGCTCTCCGGAGTCGGCCCGCTTGTTCGTCTTCGCCTCCAACGGCTTCCTCGCCGATCAAACCCTGCGCATGCTCGGCTCCACCGACGGCACCATCTACGGCAATTCGGTGCAGTTGATGGTGAACGTGGCCGATTGGTCGCTGGAGGACCAGACCCTGCTGGGCATCCGCGCCCGGGGCAACTTCAATCGCACCCTGCCGCCTTTGGATGAGGATCAGCAGGCGCTCACCGAATACCTAAACTACGGCTTTGCCTTGGCGGGCATCGGGGCGGTGTTTGCCCTGCAGCGGCGGCGCGCGGCCAAGGCCAGGCAAACCTACGGCGGCTGGTTGGCGGGAGAGTCGGCATGAGTGGACGAATTGGCCTGCTGGGCGGGCTGTTGGCGGCCCAAGTGGTCATCATCGCTGGCCTGCTGTTGGCTAGCGGCGTGGGGTCGGACGCCGGGGCGTCGCAATTGCTGTCCTTTGACCCGGCCAACGTGACCAAGCTCGGGGTCTCGGGGGAGGAGGGCGCCGTTCAGTTGGTCCGGGACGGGGAGGACTGGCGATTGGCGCAAGAATCGGAGCAAGACGCGCCGGACGGGCTGCCTGCCGATGGCGGCAAAATCAGCGACCTGCTCGCTGACCTGTCCAACCTCGACGCCCCTTGGCCAGTGGCAACCAGCGACGACAGCGCGGAGCGCTTCGAGGTGACCGAAGACAGCCACCAGCGCCGTCTGATCATTGAGGATGAGGACGGCCCCGTGGCGGACTTGCTGCTGGGCACGTCGCCCGGATACCGCCGGGTTCATGCCCGCGTCAGCGGCGAAAGCGAAGTTTACAGCATCGACTTCTCGAACTTTGAGGTGCCCACCGACGCCGACCAGTGGCTTGACAAGGCCTTGCTCGCGGCCCAGGGCGAGGTGTCCAGCGTCGTGCTCGAGGACGCTTGGCGACTGGAGCGGTCGGACGGCGAGTGGCAAATCGACGGTGCGCCCGCGGATGCGGAAGCGGCCAACGACTTGGTCCGGCGCTTCACCAGCCTGCGGGTGCTTGGCACGCCGGACGAAGGGGATAATGCGGACGGAGCTGGCGATGCGGCTGGCGAGCCCGCGGGCGTTTTCCTAGTGACTGACGAGGACGGCGAGCATCGCCTAACACTGTTCCACCAAGCGGAAGAGGACGACTACAGCCTGATGTCGGATCGAGTGGCGGGGCGCTTCGAGGTAGCCACCTACATCGCAGAGCAGATGCTCTCCGACCCGGCAGACCTGCAGTCGAAGGATGGGGTTGCCGAAGACGCGGCTGAGGCCGAGGACAACATGCTCGAAGAGGGTGCAGCTTCGGATCAGGAAAGCTGAGTGCGGCCCATTTTGGTCCGGCTCATGGGCTTCGCAGTGCTTGCGGCCTTGGCCGGCTGCGCCTCGTCGCCGCCCCGTTTGGGAGAAGCCGCGCTTGCCGCCGCCAAGTCGCCGCGGACTTGGGTGCCCTTGGCGGGCGCTGCGGTGCTGTCGGTGGGCGACCTCGACGATTCGCTGTCGGACTGGGCGGCGGACGAGCGGCCCCTCTTTGGCGGCAGAGCCGCAGCAGTCAGTGACGATCTGCGCAACGCCGCCGTGGCTGGGTTCTTTGTTACTGCCCTCGCCACCCCGGCAGACAAGGGGCGGTGGCAGCGCATCGGCTGGGGGCTGACCGCCCTGTATGCCCAAGGTGGCGTCGTGGAGGGCCTAAAGGATGTCGTCGGACGGCAGCGGCCTGACGGCAGCGGCGATCGCAGCTTTCCCTCCGGCCATGCCGGGGTGGCCTCCAGCGCCGCCACCTTGGGGCAACGCAACCTGTGCGCCTCGGCCATCGCGCCCCGCTGGCGGCGCACGGCGTCCCTTAGCTTCGATGCGTTGGCCTTGGGCGCGGGTTGGGCGCGCATGGAGGCCGAAAAGCACCACGCGGCCGACGTTCTGGCGGGCTATGCCATCGGCCACTTCATCACCGCCTTCGTGGCGGAGGCCTTCATCGAGCCCGGCCTGCCCGCCGCCGAACTGTCCTTCCAAGGCTTTGGCAACGGGGGCGCGTTGCGCTTGACCGTTCCGCTCCGCCCGGGCCGATGAAGCAGGCGTTCTCAGACTATCTGGCTGACCTCGGTTCCGCTCCGCAAGTGCCGGGCACCGCCGCCTGTTTCGATCTCGACCGCACCCTCATCAGCGACTACTCCGTCAAGGCATTCTTCTTGGAGGGGGTCAGATCCCGCGCGCTGTCCATCAGAGGGCTCGCTGCCCAGTTTGTGGCGCTGTGCAGATACCGCTTCGGACGCTTGGACTACCACGGCGCGATGGGCGCAACGCTAAAGGACTTGGCCAACATGCCGGAAGCGGACCTGATGGCGCTTGGTGAGCGGGCCTTCAGGCGCCGCGTGGCGGCGATGATCTACACGGAAGCGCGGACCTTGGTCGCTGAACACCGGCGCTTGGGCCATTGGCTGGTGCTGGTCACTTCCGCCACCCGTGCGCAGGCCGCCCCGGTGGCGGCGAGCTTGTCGATTGCGGATCTGCGCTGCACCGAGATGCAGGTGAGCGACGGCCTGCTGACCGGTGAGTTCACGCCCTGCCACGGGGAGGCGAAGCGCCGCGTCGTGCTTGACTGGCTGGCCGAGGAGGGCATGGATGCGTCACGCACCTACTTCTACTCCGACAGCGACGACGACCTGCCGCTGCTCGAAGTCGTCGGCAAGCCTGTGGCGGTGAACGCCAAGCCGCGCTTGGCCGAGATCTCCGCCGAGCGCCGCTGGCCGGAACTGACCTTTGTTGAAACGGGCTCGCCAACAAGCGCATCGGCCCCAAAGGAGGCCACATGATCGATCTCTACACTTGGCCCACACCCAACGGCCGGAAGGTCTCCATCGCCTTGGAGGAGTTTGGCCTCGACTATCGCGTACATCCGGTCAACATCCTCAAGAACGAGCAGTTCGACCCGGAATTCCTCAAGATCAGCCCCAACAACAAGATTCCGGCGATCATCGACCGCGCCTCGAACCGGACGATGATGGAGTCGGGCGCCATCCTGCTGTACTTGGCCGAAACCCACGGCCGCTTCCAAGGCGACGACCGGTGGCAGACCTTGGAGTGGCTGATGCTGCAAATGGGTGGCGTCGGCCCGATGCTTGGCCAGGTCCATCACTTTCTGCGCTTCAACGCCGGCAAGGCGCCCTACGCGGAGCAGCGCTACGCCGCCGAAGCCAAGCGCCTCTACGCCGTGCTCGACAAGCGCTTGGCCGACCGGGAGTACTTAAGCGGCACCTACTCCATCGCCGACATGGCCACCTGGCCCTGGATATCCCGCTACGAATGGCAGGGCATCGACTGGGCCGACTATCCAAATCTCAAACGTTGGTATCTCGCCATCGCCGACCGCCCCGCCGTGCAACGAGGCTACGACGTGCCCATGCAGGTGAACCCGATTCCGCGGCCTTGAGCGAGGGAGCGTCCCGCAGGGACGGTGCTTATTCAATGTCTGGGCATTTGCATACCATGTCGTCACTTTTCCATGAAAAGTGACGACATGGTTGGCAGCTAAGGACGTTTGATCTACTCCAGCAGTTCTCACTTGGGCTTTTTTTCGTTGCGTCAAGCGAAGCTCCCCGGAGCGAGGGCGTCCCGCCCTCGATGGAATACCCCTTTACGGAAGACGTAAAATGCAGTACGGTCAGTGTGCATGATTCGAAGTTTCAAGGATCGGGAAACGCGCCGCTTTTTCGAGGGGCGTCGCGTTGCGGCATACCAGGGTTTCGCTGATCAGGCCGTGCGCCGACTGGTCTTGCTGGACAGCGCGGAGACGCTTGGCGACCTTGCCGCATTGCCGAGCAACCGGCTGGAAGCACTGAGCGGCGACCGCGCCGGTCAGTACAGCATTCGGATCAACGCGCAGTGGCGCATCTGCTTTCGCTGGACGGATGAAGGCCCGTGTGACGTGGAGATCGTGGACTATCACTAAGGGAGATTTGACATGAACGCCAGGAACGGAATGAAGCCGGTGCATCCCGGCGAAATCCTGCGCGACGAGCTCGATGAACTCGGGCTGTCGGCCAATGCGCTGTCGAAGG
>JAPPIX010000204.1 GCA_028820495.1 Gammaproteobacteria bacterium | reverse complement strand
ATCGTGGAACGTTACGTGAAGCTGGCGCTGACCGCCGCCGACCGGCAACGCTACGCCCAAGGGCGGTTGATGCTTGAGCGGGCGCGGGAGGTTGACCCCGCGCACCCGGCCATCGCACCCACCGAACGGCAACTGGATTTGCTGGAGAACGCCCGCCGGGACAAGGTGCGGCTCGACGCCGGAGCGCTTGCCAAGCGGGCCAGCGCCGTGCAGGGCACACTCAAGCGCCTCGGCCGGCGAGCCAGCGAAGGGGGCTGCCGAGTGAACATCAACGCCCGCTCGGACGCCGAGGGCCGCTGGGTGTATCAACAACTCAACAGCGGCGCCGGTGACGCCCGGGTGCGCGCCCGCCTCACCGTCGCCTCGCCACCGACCGTGGAGCTGACGTGCTTTGCGGCGGAGCGGCGCTTCACCGAATAGCTGCGGAAGCTATGTGCCTTCCGCTGCTGTTGAGTTGGCACCCCGGGATACTGCGGCCTAAGCCTCGGCATCGAAATTTGGGTGGCGCAGGCCGCAAATGGAATGGGGCAGCTTCGACCCCACGGAATCCAAGAGTTGCTCACTGCTGCCCAACCGACGAAAGGTTCACGAGGTGGCCGGTGGGCGTTTCCAGCAGGCTCTGGACCATCAAATCCCGCTCCGGGGTCACGGCAAGGCGCCACTTGCCGGCGCCGTCCCCCAACGGCCTGCGCTTCCAGTAGTCGAAGAGCGGTCCGTGTAGTTCATTCTTTACAAACACACCTGCCTCAAGCGCCGCCGCGTCCAATTCCACGGCGCCGCCGGCTGGGACCGTGACCCACGCGTAGCCCTCTCCGGGAGGAGCGCCCCCCGCATCGTCCGTGCCGATCACAGTCACCTTGACGTCGTGCCGGTGCGGGTTCGCGATCCGCAGCACGCTCACCTGCCCGTGGTTGCTGCCGGGATTGAACATCCGCACCACCTGGCGGCCATCCCGCTTCGGCACCGTCCCGTGCAGCGCCGTCATAAGGCCGCCCTCCGTGCGCGCGTAGGCGAGAACCCCGATGTCGAGGCCGCTTTCCAGCTCCAGCCGCCAGCCATCCTCACCCGGGCCGATGCTGCCGGACAGACCGGTCCCCGCCCCGCCCAGCTCCAGGTCCTCCGAACTGAAGTGCGCCGCGCCGCCGGCCTCGATCGACAGTTCCACCGGATCGCGCATCGCGCCGGCGCCGTCGAAGGCTCGGATGGTCACGGAGCCTGCCCGCGGTGACCGGTTCACCACCCGAACCACGCCCGTGAGACTTCGCTCAGACGCCAATGGCAGCAGCGGCAGGTGGTGAACCCCAAACGGGTCCGGCGCCAACGGTCCCAAGGAAAGGTTGGACAGCCGCCCCGCCGGGGCCTCTTCCATCAGGGACATGGCCTGCACAGGAGCGCTGGACTCAATCGCCAGCCGCCAAAATCCCTCGCCGTCCCCCAACGCCCCTTCCAGCCCGTCGCCACCCGCTTCGAGTTGGGCTGCCGTGAACGTCCGCGATGCCCCGGCCGGCACTCGGAGCCTGACCGCGTCCGCCGACGCAGCTCCGGCATCGTCAACGCCCCGCAACACAACATCCGCCGCCCGCCCGCCGGGGTTCACCACCCGCAGAAGCCCGGAGCCCCAGTCATCGCCTGCCGGGGCGAACGTGGCGATGCGGACGGCCCCGTCCTCGGTGGGCGCAACCTGGTTGAGGCCCGCAACATAGCCGTCCCGCATCCGAACGTAGGACAGCGCCTCCACGTCCAACTCGCTGGCGATTTCCAGCCGCCAGTCCCCTTCGCCGGCGCCCACGCCATCAGGCATTCCCTTGGCGGCGTTGCCCGCCTCCAGATCCCGGGAGTTGAAATGCACAGCGCCGTGCGCGGGCAGCCGCAGGGAAACGGCGCCGCGTCGCGTCCCGCCGTCGTCGATTGCCGTGACCTGAACCCTCCCCGCCCGTTCCGACCGGTTCAGCAGCCGCGCGAACCCCACGCGGCCAGGATCGCTGGCGCCCACCAGCAGCGGCACCGAGGGCGCCCCCACCGTCACCGAGAAGCGCCGCACCAGCGAACTCCCGTCCGCGAGCGTCGCCGTCACCGACACCTCCGCGGCGCCCACCCCCGTCGGCGTGACCAACAGCGTCCCGTCCTCGATTCGAACGGCGGCAACGGCATCGTCGCTGGTGGCCACCGAGTACTCCGCATCCTGGCCGAAGCGGCGCGGGAATGCCGATGCCAGTTCGAAGGCGGTTGGTTCCCCGCTTCGCTTGAGGCTGGCGTCCTGGAAGCCCTGCAGCACCAGCGGGGGGCCGGGCACCACCCGCATGCCGGAGTAGCCGTAGCCGTAGTCGATGCCAAAGGTGACATCGCCGATTTGAACCGAGCCTTGGGGCCCGCGCCCCCTACCTTCTTGCCACGTCGTTGACTCCACGCGAACGACGACCTCCTCGTCGCCGTCCGGCAGCAGCAGCTCCTCTTCCGAACGGTCCCGTTCGGCGGAGACCCACGTCCGAATGAATCCGTCACTCAACCCATGGAAGGGCTCCGCGTTCGAAGCGGACGCCAGCACTTCGAAGTCATCCGGCGCCCCCGGCACCATCTCCACCCGCCAGCGCAGGTGTTCTCCGAAGCCCACGTCGCCCGGCGACAGCGGCGCGGCGACCGGCTTCACGGCGAAGGTGAAGGGCGCGCCCGGGTTGCCCGCCAGCCGCAGCCCGGAAAGGCGCCTTCCGTCCACTAGGTCGGGGGGAAGGGCATGCAGCCGGTTCCCCTCCAAAACCAATACGTCGAGCGCCGGGAGGTCGCCCAGTAAGCCCGGGGGCAGCGAGGTCACATGTGATCTGGAGAGCCATAGCCTGTTAAGGCGGTCCAAGCCTTCGAACGTGCCGCGACGCAGTGCGCCATGCCGATTTTCCCGCAGGTAAAGCGCTTCCAAAGACTCAAGATTGCGGAACACCCCCGGGGTCAGGCGACTCAGCGGGTTGTCCTCGAGGTTTAGCGACTCCAAGCTGCCCAGTCCGGCGAAGATGTCCGGGCGGAGGCTCGCCAGGCGGTTACTGGCCAAGCCGAGCTCTTCAAGGCGATCGAGACCCTCGAACAAGCCGTCCGGCAGTCGCGACAGCCGATTGTTCCACAGACTAAGCTCCCTTAGGCTGGGCAGTCCGTCGAAAGCGCCCCTCGGCAGCCGCGCCAGCCGGTTCCGCTGCACGAGGAGGGTCTCCACACTAGCCAACCCCCTGAACGCGCCAGCCGCCACCGCCTCCAGCCGGTTGTCGTACAAGTCCAACATGGGAAGCTCAGGCATCCCGGCGAACGTGCCAGCTTCCAAGGGTGCAAGTTCGTGCCCACGAATCCAGAGATAGCGCAACTCCCCCAAGCCCTTGAATGTGCCGGGGTTGAGCGCCATCCGCGGTCTTGGCGCACGCACAACCCTCCCTGTATCAACCCCGATTGAAACGAGCTCGCCCCTCAACTCCAGTTCAAGCAGGCCGGACAGCCCTTCGAAGGCGCCGGGGGGAAGCTCGCCAAGCTTATGCCCAACGAAGTCCAGCTTCCTCAGCCCTGCCAATCCCCGGAAGGCCCCGGGCTCGATGGCCTCCAGCTCGCCATCGGGATTGAACCAAGCGCCGAACCACAATACCCGCAAACCCGGCAGTCCCGACAGCAGGCCGGACTGCAGGCGCGTGACATGACCGCCTAAGAAAAGGTGAGTCACGCCGGTCAGGCCATCGAAATCGCCCAGCACAACCTTATCGAACGTTGCATGCAACCTGAAATCGCGAAAGGACGCCAGGTACTCGGCGTCGAAGTCCAAGCTCCGGCAATCTGTGCCCCGAACCTGGGTCACTCCCGCAATGACGAACTCCTCCTCACGATAGTCGGGGTGGGCCTGCACAAGGGTGTTCCTCACGCCGCCCGAGCGCTCGCACACGGGCGTCACCGGCCGGGAGCCGGCTTGGGGCCTCGCATGAGCCCGTCCGGCGACAAGAACCTCCGCCGTCCGCCGAAAGCCGTCGTTCCTCGCGACCATGTATCGGACCCTGCCGCTTCCGGACCCCTGCGGGTCCAGAACCGACTGAACCCACTCGCCTCCCGCCGCCACCCAAGGACAGCCCGGCTGGGTCTCCACCTGGACTTCGAAGGTGCCCCCGGCTGCTGGCAGCTCTCCGTTGTCCCCCGATAGCATGTAAGTGCAGGAGTCGGCATCCGCCCGGTCCCGAACCCCCGCCAGGGTGGCGCGCAGCTCGTTCAGGTGCCGCGCCGCGTCCGCCGGCCCGTCCGGCGATGACGAGGGATCGTCCCCCGCCACGCCGAGCCGAAGGTCCGGCGCCGCTGGGTGGGCCAAGTCCGGGTTCGAGAACGCCAGCACGAAGTCCGAGCGCCAATAGTCCGCTCCCGAGTACTGGGACATGATGGTCCCGTAATCCAGCACTTCGTCCTTCGTCCCGTCCTCCAGCCGCCGGGGCAGTTCGTAGCGGAACCCATGGCTGTACGGGAACGGCAGGTTGCTCCGGTCTTCCCGGCGGTCGTGAAGCAGGCCCATGCTGTGGCCAAGCTCGTGCGCCACCACCGTTCCGTCGCCGGACAGGGCCACCGAGAAGCCGTGCGCCTCCACCGACTCCCGCGACACCTCGCTCGGCGCATAGGCTATCCCGAGGGTGTGGGTGTCCATGAACGCCCGCATGGTAGCGCCGCCAAAGTGCAGCAGAACCAGATCCGCGGCATGGCGGTCGCGCAGCGCATGCACCTCGTCCATGTGGCCATCGTCCGATCCTGACAGCTCGCCCAGCGCGGAGCGCCATAACTCAGTCACACTCGCGTCTTCGGCGTACCGGGACTTGAATCGGTCGTACTCCACCTCCACGGCAGCGGCCAATGCCACTCGCAGATTGATGCCGCTGGCCGCGTACGCCTCGTTAGCCGTGGCGATGTCCAGGTCGATCATCGCCAGCATCCGCGCGTAGCCGCCCTCCATGTCCCGCACGAACGAGGGATAGACCACCAGCACGTCCACCACGCTGTTGCCGGACCCGTCCACATCGGCCGGGACCGACGTGCCCTCACGTTTGGAGCGGGCCGACGCCGCCGAAGGCTGCCGCCCCGGCTCGACGGGACCGTTGGGCACCATCGCCAGCCCAGCGGGAGGCTCCACCGTCTCGCAATGGCGCGGCTGCGGCGCCATGGGCTCCATCGCCAGCAGTCCGTCGGTCCCCTCCAACCTGTACTTCCCCTCCGGCGTGTAAATCCGACCCATGGTCACGCCCTCGTTCACCACCAGCACCGCGCGGCCGAACGGCACGCCCTCCAAGGGCCCCGACAGTGTGTAGCCGGAGGCCGTCGGCGCGCTTCGCTCCAGCCGAGCCACCTGCTCAACGCCGTTGGGCAGGTTCAGGCGCAGCCGCCCCGCCCCCTCGGCCAACACCTCGCTGCGCAGCGCAGCGAGACGGCCCGGCACCACGCGGGCGATGCGGCCCTGGCCGTTCGTCGCCAACGCGCCGACAGCCCTGTCCGCGTTCGCGAACAGTGGCGGCGCCTCGGCGAGGGCTGACTGCGCAAACGTCGCGAGAAGCAGAAGCATGCATGGGCGCCAACACTTCCAGCAATCGCGCATCACCGTTTTCTTGAGCCCACGCATCACGAATTCACCGCACCGCCACCCGCAGCGCCAGCTCCTCGCCGCCTGCCTTGAAGACAACCTGCGTCTCGCCAAGGCCAACGCCCGTGATCCGAATCGTCGGGGACGAGACGCTGACGCGGACCACGCCCTCGTCCATCGAGCGCGCCTCCACCTCGCCCCCGCCGCTCCAGACGAAGAGCAGTTCGCCGTCGAGCGGCACCTCCAAGGCGGAGTCCTCGCCCTCGCTGCTGGACGCCGCGGCGCTTGCGCCGGGCTTCTCGATGGTGGCGGTGTCCTTGTCCGTTTTGGGTCTGGCGTCCGTAACCGTGACCGTCCTGGTAACCGGAAAGGCCTGGTTGGCGGGGAAGCCGTAGGTCACCGCAGCGCCAGGGCTCCCCTTCCATCGGCTCCACCACCTGCACGGCCCCCGCCGTGCGGATCGACCAGGCGCCCTGGGGCGTGTAAACGCGGCCCATCACCGTGCCGCCGTTGACCACCAGCACCGCGCGGCCGAACGGCACGTTGTCCAGCGGGCCGGACAGGGTGTAGCCGGACGCCGTGGGCGCGCTCCGCTCGACCGTCGCTAGGTGCTCGACGCCGTGGAGTAGGTTCAGCCGCAGCTTGCCCGGGCGCCCGGACACAACGGCCTCGCGCAGTTCGCTCAAGCGCCCGAGGTCCACCCGAGCGATGCGGCTGCGCCCGATGCCGGCTGGCTCGCCGGTGGCCGCTCCGGCGGCCGGCCTGCCTACGGGACCGGCCACCGGCGCGCGTGCGTCCTTCGTGAACAGCGACGCCAAGTCGGCCTGCGCCGCCAGCGTGGCTGACGGCAGGAGCAACGCCCAGGCCACTAGCGCCAGCGGCGAACGGGCGCCTCTCAGCGGCGCCCAGAACCGGAGTTTGCCTTTCATCCTTCGCCTCCGCTTGTCACTTGACCACCACCGGCAGGCGCAGCTCGCCATGATCGGTCTTCACCATCACGTCCGTCTCGCCAACGCCCACGCCGGTGACCTGAATCTCCAGCGCCGTGCAGGGCACACTCAAGCGTCTCGGCCGACGGGCCAGCGAGGGGGGCTGCCGAGTGAACATCAACGCCCGCTCGGACGCCGAGGGCCGCTGGGTGTATCAACAACTCAACAGCGGCGCCGGTGACGCCCGGGTGCGCGCCCGCCTCACCGTCGCCTCGCCACCGACCGTGGAGCTGACTTGCTTTGCGGCAGAATAAGGCATCCCCTTCGCCTCATCGCCCGTCCGACGACAGATTGGTGAGGTGCCCGGTGGGGCTTTCCAGCAGGCTCTGGACCAGCACGCCCGGCTCGCCGACCACCGACAGCCGCCACTTGCCCGTGCCGTCCCCCAACGGCCACCGGGCCCAGAAGCCCCACAAAGCGTCATCCACCGGCCTGTCCTGGTAGTTCGAGACCCCCGCCTCCAACTCCCCCGCGTCCAGCGTCAGCGCCTGGCCGGCGGGAACGAGAACCCAGGTCGCGCCCCGCTGGGGGGGCGCCCCGCCCGCGTCGTCGGTCCCCACCACCGACAATCGGACATCCCTGGGCGTCGGGTTCACCAGCCGCAGCCGGCTCACCTGCCGGTGGTTGCTGCCGGGGTTGAAGATCGCCACCCGGCGGCGCCCGTCCTCGAGCGGCGCCACATCGTGCACCGCCGCCAGGAAGCCGTCCCGGGTGCGGACGTAGCCGAGCGCCTCGAAATCCAGGGCGCTGGTCATCTCCAGCCGCCAGTCGCCCTCGCCCGGCCCCGTGCTGCCCGAAAGCCCCTTGCCCGCGTTGCCGAGCTCCAGGTCGTCGGAGTTGAAGTGCGCCG
>JAPPIX010000374.1:4494-7434 GCA_028820495.1 Gammaproteobacteria bacterium | reverse complement strand
GCGTCCGCGCTGCGAACCTTGAGCGCGTCGAGAATTTCCTTGTGCTGATCCACGGCGGGGTAGATGCCCTCCTCCAGAATGCGGCTGTGGAAGCCGCTCGAAAGCACGCTCTGGTTGCGCAGCGTCCACAGCCATTGCACCGCTTGGGTGATGGCGGCGTTTTCGGTCGCCTCGGCGATGGCCACGTGAAATCGCGCATCGACTTCCTCGATGCGCGGGGTGCCGGCAAACTTGCGCATCTCCTCAAAGATGTCCTGCAGCGCTGCAAGCTGTGAGTCGGTAATGCGCTCCGCCGCCAAGGCGCTGGCCTCGGGTTCCAAGATGAGCCGCAGTTCCAGCAGCTCAAAGGGCCCGATGCCCTCATCATCCAACGTGACGCGCTGCGGATGGCCTTGCTGCGTGACGTAGATGCCCGACCCGGTGCGCGCGTCGATGAGGCCGGACACCTCGAGGACAATCATGGCTTCACGAATGGTCGGGCGGGAAACCTGCAGCATCTCCGCCAGGCGCCGCTCGGCGGGCAGCTTCTCGCCCGGCTTCACCTCGCCATTGGCCACCAGTTCCGCGATGCGCTGCGCCACCCGCACATAGAGCCGCTGCTGGCTCTCGATGGGTGCCAGCTTCATGGTTCGCTTATCCGCCGACGCTGGTCCGCCAGTGCCTGTGCCCGCATGCTGAGCTCAGCCGCCCGAAACGTGTGCGCCTGGGTCATGGCGGTCTCCGTTCCGTTCAGGGCATCGAGAATCAGCCGCCCGAAGAACGGGAAGCCCACCTTGCCGAGGCAGTCCATCGCCTCAACCGACTGGCCGTCCGCGCGCAGGATGATGGAGGCAGGAGCCTGGCGCGCCGGGTCCAGGTACTTGCGCAACTCCAGGGTTCCGGCCGTCCCGGTGATGAAGGTGCGTCCATCGCCCCAGACGGGCAGCCCGTCCGGGGTGAACCAGTCGAGCCGCGCGTAACCCGATGCGCCATTGTCCCCCACCAGGGCGAACTCGCCGAAGTCCTCCAGGCCCGGCACCTCCGGGTGATTGAGATTGCAGGCCCGCGCATGTTCCACCGTTGCGTTCTCACAGCCCGCGTAGGCGAGGAACTGCTCCACTTGGTGCGAACCAATGTCGGTGATGATGCCGCCGTAGCGGGCCTTGTCGAAGAACCACTCCGGACGCGTCTCCTTGGACAATCGATGCGGCGCCAGGATCAGCACGTGCAGCACACGGCCAACCGCTCCTTGGGCAATCAGCTCTCCCGCATGCCAAGCCGCCTCGTTGTGCAGGCGTTCGGAGTAATAGACAAAGTAGCGGCGCTGATGTTCCACAACGAGGCCGCGCAATGCCTCCAATTGTTCCAAGGTGGTAAAGGGCGACTTATCGGTGAAGTAGTGCTTGCCTGCCTCGATCACTCGGGCGCCGATCGCCGCCCGCTGGTCTGGGATGGCGGCTGCGGCGATGAGTTGCAAGCGGTCGTTTTCCAGCAGGTCCGTGAAGCTGGCCACGGCTTGGGCCTCAGGATAGTGCGCTTGGTAGGCGCGAAGGCGCTCCGGGTTTGGATCGTAAACGTGGGTCAGCGTTGCCCCGGCTTCGATCAGGCCATTGGTTTGGCCGTAGATGTGGCCGTGGTCCAAGTAGGCCGCGGCAAATTCGAACTCACCCGGCGCGACCACGATCGCCGGCTTGCCCTGGGGCGCATAGGTTGCGCCCTCGCCGATGCTCACAGCCATCCCAGGCCGACCAGCGTGCTGTACAGGGCGCTGGCCACGACCGTCAGGATGCACAGCACCATGGCGCTGTTGTAGAGCGCCGCCTTGCCGCCTCGCGGCCGGTCCTCCCCCAAGTACGACGATCGGTTGTTCAGGGCCAGCCAGCCCACGTAGGCAATGGGCAGCAGGAGCCCGCAGAAGGCGGAAGTTGGCAGGATCACGTAGGGCCCCATGGTGGTCCACAGGAAGACGCCGAGCACCGCCGGCGTCGGCGCGAGGCAGGCCAGCCGATAGGCGGTGGAGCCTTCCCTGAGATCGAACATTTCCCGGGCTGCGGCGCCGCAGGTGAGCATGTGCATCACCAGCGACCCCACGGCCATGCCCAGCACGCCGAGGGGAAACACCAAGTGCGCAACGATGTCGCCGAAGCCCGCCGCGCTGAACATTTGCCCTGCCCGGGCTGGGCTAAGGCGGGTTTGCAGATCGCCATCGCCGCCGTGCAGGGCCGCCGCGGCAGCGATGGATATGAGCATGGTGACCAGCAGATAGGGCACCACCAAGCCAATGACGATGTCGGTGCGCGCCAGGCTGCGATGCTCTCGTTGCCAGCCCCGGCGCAGCAGCGTGTAGCCGTACACGAAGGTCATGTTGATGCCCACCGCGGTGCCTAGGGCGGCCATCATGGTGGTGACGCCGAATGCATCGCCCGGCAGGGAATGGGGCACGAAACCCCACAGCACCGCGGCCCAGTTCACATTGCCCTGCAGGCTGGCCATGACGACCACCCAGGCGAAGCTGAGCACCACCAAGGCGCTCAGCACCTTGATGCCATTCTCAAAGAGCCGCACCGCGCGCTGCCCCTTGTCGTAGTTCCAGATTGTGTAGGCGCAACCCGCCCAGACCAGCACCGCCAACGCGAACAGGTATAGTTCGCGAGCCACCGCGGACCCCTCGTTGGCCAGCCCGAACCCGGTCACCACGAGAATCGCCTCCTCCAGCATCCCGGCGCTTAAGGGGTAGTGCGAGAATCCCCAGATGATGCTCGAGCCCAAGGCGGCGATCGCCCACAGCCAAGCGAGCAGCGGGGAAAAGTGCTGCCTCATGGCCGCAAAGGGCCGCTCGCCCGTGGACAGCGTCTGGTGTGCCAAGGCAAAGAGCATGATGCAGCCGACCAGCATGGAAACCGGCTGCACCCAGAGGAACTCGTAGCCGAACACCGAACCGATGGTCAGCGAGGTGACGGC
>JAPPIX010000374.1:0-4394 GCA_028820495.1 Gammaproteobacteria bacterium | reverse complement strand
CAATGATCGGCCACGCTCAGCGCCGACGCGTATAGCCGAATCCGCTCGCCGTCGAAGCGGAGGGTGCCGAGATCACCCACCAAGTCGAGCTGATTGATGCCGGGGGCTTCGCCGCTGGAGGCGGTGACCGTGCCGGTCAACCCGTTGGCAAAGCGCAGCGTGGCCGTGACCTCGTCTTCCACGTCGATCTCATGGTATCTGCCGAACCCGGCGACCGCGAAGACTTCGTCGGGCTGGCCGACGAGCCACTGCAGCACGTCCAGGTTGTGGATGCATTGGTTGATCAGCAGGCCGCCGCCCTCACCCGGCCAAGTGCCGCGCCATTTGCTCACCTTGTAATACACATCCGGGCGGTACCAACTGGTCATGGTCCAAGCGAATCGTTGCAGGGACCCCACACGCCCTTCATCGACAAGCGTCTTGATTCGGGCATAGGCCGGGTGAAATCGCTGGTTGAGCATCACCGCAAACCGGCTCCGTTCGGGGGTGGCCGAGACCAAGCCTTGAGCCTCACCAATGGACATGGCAAGCGGCTTCTCCATCAGCACGTGCAGACCTTGTTTGAGGGCTGCCAAGCCGATTTCAGGATGGCTTTGAGTCGGCGTGGCGATGAGCACCGCATCGACCAGGCCGCTGTCGATCAGGGCTTGATGGTCGGGGAAGCAGGGCACGCCGAAGGGCGCCCCGAGATCGCCGCCGCGCCCGCAAACCGCGCTCAGCGCCGCGCCGTCCATGGCGCCGCCGCTCAGCAGCTTGGCGTGCTGTTGACCAATGTTGCCGAGGCCAATGATGCCGACTCTGACGGCGCTCACGGATCGCCTGCCTTCGGCAGCAACAGGCCGCCCTCGGGCGTGGCCATGCGCACGCCGGTCACGGTGCCGTCGTCCGCAAGCACAAACTCCAGCCGGAGCTGACGCGGCTCAAAAATGAAGTGATCCTCCCGCTCTTCCTTCAACGGGCCGTTGAAGATCCCGCTTTTCACTTCCAGGTCACCACCCCCGTACACGAATTGCAGCTCGAAGCCGCCCCCGCCGTAGCGCCCGTGGTACTTCGCATAGTGCGTGTTGACGGGCACCAATGCCAGTTCCGAAGCTGTCCAGAGCTGCACACGCCCCTCGGTTTCCCGGCGGATGCGGGCCATGAAGTCCGCGTCGATGGCGCGGCCCGCATGTCCCCAAGACCGATTCAGATGGGTGAGCAACCCCGCCGCGGTCTCATCGTCGAAGCCGGGCATGGCGGCATGCCCCGGCATGACGCCGTTCCAAGCCTCGCCGTTCACTTCAATCGGGCCGGCCAGCCCGTGCAGCACGACTCGCGCCAACACCTCGCTCGGTCCGGTCACCCAGGAGGATCCGGCGAGCGGGGGCCCCAGGGATTCGAGGCCAGCGCCATCGGCTCCGTGACAAGTGGCGCACTGCGCCTCGTAGTACCGCGCGCCCAGCGCACGGTGCCGCTGCTGCAGTGGCGTCAGGGGCTTGGCGTTGGCCGGCAGATCGTCTCCCGGCCAGGTGACGCTGCGCCGCGCTCGGGCGATGGCGGGCCAGAGTTCGCTGTCCTCGGCGGAAAAAACCGGATGGGGCTCGGCAAGCTGAAGGCGGGCAAAGCCTTCGTCCCGCGTGAGGGCAAAGAATCCGTCCAGAATCGCTCGCGCCAGCCAGGCCCGGTCTTGCTGGGCTGTGGCAACATCCAGCCAGCCCGCAGCTTGGCGGCTGTCACCACGCAGGCCTTGGCTGACGAGGTTGGCCACGAAGGCCGTGGCTGCTTCGATTTCGGCGTTCCAAGCGCCTGAGGCAAGCAGCCCCTGCAGAAGTTCCGGCTCCTGGCCGAGAGCTGCCGACTGCACCGCCGCCCGCTTGTAGGCATTGCCGCCATCCGCCACCAGTTGGCCCACCAAGTGTTGCCGGACGGCGGGCGATGCGCCGTGGGGCGCCAGCGACAGGATCAGATGCTGCATGAACACTCGATCGATTTGCCCAGACATGAGCCCCAGCAACTCAGCCTCGGACAGTAGGTCCGCGCCCGCTTCCAAGCCGGCGAGCCGCACCCTGGCATCGGGATGCGCCAAGGCCTCAAGTACGACCGCCTTAACCAATTCGCCGCGACCTTGAAGCGTCCACAAGGCGTGCACCGCTGCCAGTGGCGAGCCGGTTGCAGCGATTTCCACCAGCCGCTGCCGGAGCCCTTGCCCCCGGTCGGCAATTAGCAGGCGCTGGGCGGTGTCGCGCTGCCAGCCATTGGGGTGGCCCAGCCACTCCAACAGGGCTTCGGGCGCGGCTGCCGCCCCGAATTCCCGTTCCGGGCGCCCGCCATCCTGCCGGGAAACGCGCCAGATCCGGCCCATCCCCAAGGGCCGCTCAAGTCCCCGCTCCTTCGCTTGGGCGCGCAGCTCATCACTGATGAACACATGGTCCTGAATCACGCCGCGGTAGAAGTCCACGACATAGAGGGCGCCATCGGGGCCGACCTTGACGTCCACAGGCCGAAACCGCTCATCGGTCGAAGCCAGGAACTCCCGCTGCGTCCATTGCTCATCGGGGTAGAGCATGTGCTCGGCGCTGACTTTCAGGCCGTCTCGATGGAGGCGCAACCGCGCCACGGCGTTGGCGGCCGGTTCCGCCACGAATACGTCATCGGCGTGCTCCGGCCCGAACTGATCGCCCCGGTACACGGCCATGCCGCTGGCGGAGGTGGGTTGGTCAAGACGGCCGTCCTCCCTTAACACGCCCGGCACATAGGCTCGATTGACGCCGGTGTTGACCCGCACCGCGAACATTCGGTCCCGCCCGCTGATCCGGGCGTTCAGCCCGGGCGCGCCGGAGTTGCCCGCCCGCACCAAGACTTGCGCATCGTAGCTGTCGCCGAGCAGCAGAACGGAGTTGGTGTTGTAGTAGAGCCTGCCGGCGTTGTCCTTGCTGATGCCCCACTGGCCGCGGAAAAGCGTCGGCTCCGAGACCAGCTTGCCCCGATCGATGCGCAGCCGGCGCGCCGACTTGGCGCTGTACAGCCAGTTGTCCAGGCCCATGAGCAGCCCGTTTTCGGCATGCTCCACCGAGCCCGGCTGATCGCCGTAGGCGCCCAGCAATACCCGGCCATCGCAGTCAATGGTCGCGGCGCTGCCGTCCGTGTTCGGGCACAGCCACAGGTTCGGCGGCTCCGCGATCAGCAGGCCCTCGTTGACGATGGCAACGGCGCGCGGCAGGACCAGTTGGTCAGCGAGCACTTCGCGGCGGTCGTAAACGCCGTCCCGATCCTGGTCCGAAAGCCGCACGACCGCACCAACGGGGGCTTCCTGACCGGTGCCGTAGGTGTCCGGCATGAATCCCCGCATCTCGGCAGCGTACAGGTTGCCGGCCTCGTCCCAAGCGATGGCCACCGGGTCTTCGATGAGCGGCTCGGCCGCCACCGGCTCGATGGCGAACCCGGGCGCCAAGGCGAAGCTGCCGAGCGCCTCGGTGGGGGTCAACACCGGGGCCGGCGGTGTGTCGAACGCCTTGTGGGGAGGAGGGGCCGGCTCGGCCGCCTGGGACTGCGCGTGCGCAAGCAGCCCGAACAGGAGGGCGATAACGCCTCTATGAACTCGCCTCATCAATAGGTCATGTTGCGGAGGTATTCGTAGCTGCGCTGAATGGCGCCGAGGGGGTCTGGCGGGTTGTCCCGCTCCACGAAGTGGTAGGCGGCGCCGACCGCCTCAGCCTCGGCCACGAAGTTGGGAAAGTCGATGGTGCCGTAGCCCACGTCTTCAAAATCGCCGTCCGCGTCGATGTCCTTGAGGTGAGTGCTGTTGAAGCGGCCGCTGTAGCGGCTCAAGTAGTCGCTCAGATTGCCGCCGGCCTTGACGATCCAATACGAATCCAACTGAAAGCTGACGTTCTGGGGATCGGTTTGCTCGATCATCAGGTCGTAGGGGATGATCCCGTCGATTGGGGTGAGCTCCCAATCATGGTTGTGGTAGCCGAACTGGACGCCTTGGGCGGCACAGACCTCCCCGGCAGCGTTGATGGCGGCGATGTTTTGCTTCACTTGATCAAGCGAGCCGAACGCCGTTGGCGGCAGCGCCGGCAGGTTGATCACCTTCTGCCCGAAGGCCTGCGCATCCTCCAGCGCATGCTTCACGTTCCCGATCAGGTACTTGGCTTGGCCACGCTCGGCAAAGACGCGCATCGCCTCTTCGCGGGGCATTTGCATGACATCCGCCGGCAGCTTGGGCGACACGCGCCCGATCGGCGCCTGGAGCCCGACTTCGGCCATGAGTTGCTTCACATGCTCCACCGGGCGGCCCAAGAGGCCCATTGCCGAGAACTCCACCAGCGAATAGCCGATGCTGGCCACCTGCCTTAGCGTGCCCTCGAAGTCCTGCAGCATCAACCGGGTGACGGTGGATAGCTGCAGGCCGA
>JAPPIX010000145.1:3240-7438 GCA_028820495.1 Gammaproteobacteria bacterium | reverse complement strand
GGCTGGTCGGCTCCGATGCCGCGAGCACCAGCAGCAGGTTGCCGGCCATGTGGTTGTAGATGCCGTATCCGGAGCTGATCGCCAATTCGCCGTTGCGGATGATTGGGCCGGCGGCGCCGCCGAATGAGCCACCGTGGGTGGTTTCGCCGGTGGTGGTGGTGAACTCCTTGGTGGCGTCGAGCTCCCAGAGCACTGAGCCGGTTTCCGCGTCGTGCACCCGCAGCACCCCGTCCATGGCCCCGGCGAAAACCAGATTGCCCGCCACTGTCACCGCCTGCGAGACGCCCGGATGGCAGAAGTCGCGGCCATCGCAGACGTCGGGATTCAATGCCGACCAGAGAATCTCGCCGGTGCGAATGTCCAAAGCATGCAGGCCGGGACGATCTGGATTGGGGTACTCTCGCCCGTCGGCCATGTCGGAGATGGGCACGAACAGGCGGTCGCCGGCCGCTGCCATCCCGAAATGCACGCCACCTTGGATGCCGCCGCGTCCGACCCGCGTTTGCCAGACCACGCTGCCGTCGTCCGGGTTGACGGCATGGACGATGCCGGACTTTTGGCCGCCGATCACAAGTTCCTGCCCGTCGCTGGCGGTCAGCAGCATGGTGGCCGCGCCGAAGTCGAAGTCCGGCCCGCCCTCCGGTGGGCAGCTATGGTCGTTTTCGGTGTCGCAGGCCGTGTTCCAGACATCGTTGGCGGTGGCTTGGAACACCCAGTTCACCGCCCCATCGTCAAGGGCCATGGCGAAGATGGCATCGCTGGTGAGCGTAGCCGGGGAGGACATGTTCTCCCCGGTGGCCACGTAGAGCTGGTTGCGCTTTGCATCGATGGCCGGACTGTTCCAGATGACCGCCCCGGACGGCCCCCACATGTTGGTTTCGGCCCGGTTCTGGTATTGCACCACGGCGGGCTCGTCGATGGTGAAGGTCTGCCAGAGCAGTTCGCCGGTGGCCGCGTCGTAGGCGGCCACGGAGCCGCGGAAGGTGCAGCATTCGTAGTAGGGGTCGAGCCCTAGGTTAACCTCCAGGCTCGACACCGGGGTGTAGAGCACGCCCTCATGGAGTGAGGGCGTTCCAGTGATGGTGGTATTGGGATGGTCGTCCGCTCGTTGCCGCCACAGTTCCTCGCCGGTGCTGGCATTGACGGCGTAAACGTGCCCCAGCAGGTCGCCGAAAAAAGCAACAGTCAGGGGTGCTTCCTGTTCCCCAGCCAGCCGCCCGAAGACGATGCCGGTGCGCACCTCCGATGAGGCCTGGTAGGACCAATGGGCGCAGCCACTCTCCTGATCTAGGGCGTAGACCTTGCCGCTGTGGGAGCCAACCAGGATTGCGTTGCCCGCGAAAGTGGGCTGGGAACGGGCGCGATTGGCGCTCGGAAAGCGGATCGCCATGCGCGGCTTGAGAGCGGGCAGTTGTTCCGCCGACAGCCCCGCCTTTGCCGCAGGAATGTGACGGGTATTGGTCGGCTCCAAGCCCCAGTTGATCACGTCGGGCGCCGTGCCGAAGTCTGGTTGCGGCACACTGTCGCCGCAGGCCGGCAGGTCGGTGGTGGCAATGGTGCCCATCGCAACGCCGGCTAGGAATTCAGCGACCTGCACACGCTCTTCAGCAGTCAGGCCTGATGCCTCCACCTGCATGATGCCCTCTTCCATGGACCGCAGGATGGCCTCCGGGGGCATCAGCCCGATCATGTCCCGATGCGGGGCCTTCTTCACCGCGCCCTCGTGGCAGCTCGCGCAAGCGGTCTCGTAGATGGGCCTGCCTGGCATGGCTTGCCTGGCCCGCACCAGTTCGAGATTCGACTGCGCAGTGTTGTTGGGGTCTGGGCTTGACGCTTCGCTGGATTCGGTTGGCTCCCCTGGCGGTGGGCTGCCCGGTTCGCAACCGCCGAGCAGCAGCAAGGCGGCGACCAGCGTGAGAACGATGGTTTGGTGCGTTAGGTGTTGCATGGGTCTTGGCTCGCGTTCATGGCGGATTTAGGAAGGCACGATGCGAAACGGACGCTTGTTTCAAGATGGCTCTCAGCGTCCCTTCGGGTACGTCGCCGGGGTGATTGGGAATGGTGACGAAGCGACTAGTTGTTGGATTAACCCAGATTTCGTGGGAACCAGATGCCTGCCGATGGAACTGAAATCCCAATGCCTTCAGCCTTTGGATGACTTGCCGGTACTTGAACCCGGCCAAGCGTCCCACTATCCGCTCACTACCAGTGGGTAGTCAAAGACGTCCTGAGTTGGTTTGAGGCGGGATGGGCGCTTAAACTCCGCTTGTGCCTCGAGCAACTTTCTTGCCACATCGCGGGCGATTTCCAACGTTTCCGATATGGTGCGCCCTTGAGCGATGAGCCCCTGAATGTCGTCGCTAGTTGCCAAATAGACGCCTTCCGGCAGTTTTTCAATGTGCAATCCGACGATCTTTTCCATGATTACGTCGCTCAGGCTGGCAGCGGGTTAGGAAGCAGCTTGGGTTAAAGACTGCGGCACGTCAATGTGCTTGGCGCGCAGGTATTCGCCGAGCGACTTGGCCTGCTTGTCAATGCGGTGGTTGGACGCGGCACCGGTGCCGAGCACGCCGCGGATGTGGAAGTTCAGGGCGCGCAGGTTGGGCAGCTCGTAGCGCTCCACCGCGTAGGTGGCCATGTCCGGCAGCAGGCGCTTGAACTCCTCAACAGTCAGGTACTCGTGAAGAAAGCTGTAGGCCGCGTCGCTGCGCGCCCAGACGCCGCAATTGGCGTTGCCGCCCTTGTCCCCGGAGCGGGTGCCGAACAGGCGTCCGAACGGCAGCTTGGTGGCTTCACCCGCGGGCGCTGGGCCGATGTCGGCGGGCGGCTGCTGGTAGTAGATTTCCTCCAAGCCCAAGCGCTGGGTGGGCAGCACTTCCGTGGTCTTGCCGCCGCAATGCACCCGCTCGGTGACCCATTCACTGCCGATCAAGGCGGGCCAATGGATGGTGGCGCGCCCGCCCTTGAAGCCGCCGCCACCCGCGCCGGCGTTGCCTGGCACCGCGGCCAGGGCGAGTTCGATGACCTTGGCGTCGAACAAGCGCCCCACCTTGGCCGGATCCTGGGTGGTTACGGTCATGCGCAGGATGGCGTGGGCGGCTTCATTGCAATCCGGATCCTCGTGGTCGGTGCGGATCAGTTGAACGTCCACGTCGTCGAACTGCTCGCGTCCGCCGAGATTGTGGAGCATCTGATCGACGTGAATCTCGGCCTTGCGCTCAATGTCCAGGCCCGTCAGCAACACTTCCGCGGTTTGCTTGTGCGGACCCAAGGTGTTGAAGCAGACTTTGTGGGTCGGCGGCGGGCTGCTGCCGCGCACGCCGCTGACGCGCACCCGGTCTTCGCCGTCCTGCTCGACGGTCATGGTCTCGAAGTGGGCGATGACGTCGGGATTGACGTAAGCGGGCGTGGATATCTCGTAGAGCAGTTGGGCGGTCACCGTGCCCACCGATATCAGCCCCCCGGTGCGGGGGTTCTTGGTGATGGTGAAGCTGCCGTCCGTCTCGATCTCGGCGATGGGGTAGCCCATGTTGCGGAAGGAGGGCACCTCCTCGAAGAATGAGTAGTTGCCGCCGCAGCATTGGGTGCCGCACTCGATGATGTGCCCGGCGGCCAAGGCGCCGGCCAGGGCATCGTAGTCGTTGCGCCGCCAATTGAACTTCCAGGCCGCTGGGCCGATGACCACTGCGGCGTCGGTCACCCTCGGGCAAATCACGATGTCCGCGCCCTGGTCCAAGGCCTCCTTGATGCCCCAGGCGCCGAAATAGACGTTGGCGGTGAGTGCCTGCTCGCCGGAATCGGCCAAGGCAGCGCCGGTGTCCAGATTGGTGAACGCCTGCCCCTTGGCTTGCAGCGCATTGAGGTCGCCGAGCAGGTCGTCGCCGTCGATGTAGGCGACCTTGGCCTCCACTCCCAATTCGGCCAGGATCTTTTCCACCTCGTCGGCCATGCCTTTGGGATTGAGGCCGCCGGCGTTGGAGACGATCTTGATGCCCCTGGCCACGCAATCGGCCGCCACGTCGCGCACCTGCTTGAGGAAGGTGCCGACGTAGCCCAGGTGGTCGCCCCGGGTGGTGCGTTGGTTGTGCAGGATGGACATGGTGAGCTCGGCCAGGTAGTCGCCGGTCAGCACGTCGATGGGGCCGCCGTCGATCAGTTCCCGGGCCGCAGCGAGCCGGTCGCCGTAGTAGCCGCTGCA
>JAPPIX010000145.1:0-3140 GCA_028820495.1 Gammaproteobacteria bacterium | reverse complement strand
GTTGCCGATGCGGATGATGTCACTCATGTTTCCCCCGTCTTGCTTCCTTGCGCAGCGACCCAGCTTGGCTTGCGCTTCTCCCGGAACGCTGCCATGCCTTCGGCGGCTTCGGCGGAGCGGAACATGCGCCCGCTCCATTCGCTCGTCACCTCGAAGCCTTCCTCAACGGACAACTCGGGCACCCGGCGAACCAGTTTCTTGCATTCGGTGACGGCGATGGGTCCGCCTAGATTGATCATTTCGACTTCCTCCTGAACGGCCTCGGCGAGTTGCGCCCTCGGCACCGCCCGGTGCGCCAAGCCCATCGTCACGGCTTGGCTGCCGTTGAAGCGCTCGCCGGTCAGGAACAGCTTCATGCCGTGATGGACGCCGAGCTTGGGCAGGCAAACCACGGAGATGACCGCCGGAATCACGCCGATGCGCACTTCGCTGAAGCTGCACTGCGCTTCCTCGGCGATGACCACGATATCGGCGGCGCCAACCAAGCCCAGGCCCCCTGCAAACGCGGGGCCGTTGACCGCTGCGATGACCGGCTTGGGGCTTTCCAGGATGGCGCCCATGACGTCGGTGTAGGGCACCGATCGCTGCCCGTCGACGATTTCGCCAGGCGGGCTCTTGAGATCCGCGCCAGCGCAGAAGGCGGGTGCTGCGCCGGTGATGACCATGCTGCGCACCGCATCGTCCGCCAGTGCGCCTTGGATGTGGTCGAACAGTTCGTTGACCAACACTGCCGAGAGCGCGTTGCGGTTTTCGGGCCGGTTCAGCGTGATCCACGCCGCACCCTCGCGCACTTCGTAGAGCGTAGCTTCAGTGCTGGCCACTGGATGACTTCCGCCGACGGGGCAACCTGTTCAGTGTTTCGTCGCCCTAAGCCGCCATGATGGTGACGCCGCTCAGCCCCGGCGCGCCGTAAACGTGAGTGTAGCCAGTTTTCGGGTTGTTCGGCACTTGGCGCTCGCCCGCCTCACCGCGTAGCTGCAGGCAGATTTCATAGACCTGGCGGAGGCCAGAGGCGCCCACCGGCTCGCCGTTGGCGAGGCAACCGCCATCGGTGTTGACCGGCAGCTTGCCGTCGATTTCCGTGTGACCCTCGCGCAGCCACTTCTCCTGGTCGCCGTCGGCGCAGAAGCCGTTCTCGGCCATGTGCATGATCTCGGCACCGGACTCGGTGTCCTGCAGTTGGGCCACGTCGATGTCCTCCGGGCCGATGCCCGCCATCTCGAAGGCTGCGGTGGAGGCCTGCACCGTCGGTGCCGGCGCCCGTTCGAGGGCTTGGGACTGGGAGAACACTTCGAACGAGCCGAATTGCCGGGTCTTCACCGCCACGGCCTTCAGGAACACCGGGTTGGAGGTGTACTGCTTGGCCTTGTCGGCGCGGCACAGGATCATGGCGCAGCCGCCCTCCGCCGGGGAGCAGAACATGTACTTGCGCAGCGGATGGCAAACCATCTGCGACTGGGCCACGTCGTCGTAGCTGAAGGCGTTGCGCCGCCACGCGTTGGGATTCTTGGCGCCGTTCTTGAAGTTCTTGACCGCGACGCGGATGAGCGTGTCCTCGCTGATGTCGTACTCGTGCATGTAGCGCTGGATCTTCATGCCAAAGAACTGCGGCGTCAGTGCCATGCCAATGTCGCCGTACCACTTGCCGAGCCCGCTGGCTTCCGGGTTGACGGTGAACGCGCCCCGGGGGTGCTTGTCGAAGCCGACCGCCATGCCGATGTCGAACATGCCGGACTGGATGGCCATGTAGGCCGATTGCAGGGCGCTGCCGCCGGTGGCGCAGCCATTGGAGACGTTGATGAACTGCAAACCCGTAAGCCCGAGCTTGGAGACCATCGAATCGGCGTTGCCGGCCGCCGATGAGCCGCCGTAGGCGAACTCCATGTCGTTCCAGTCGAGGCCCACGTCCTTGAGCGCTTCCCGGGCCGCATGCACGCCTTGTTCGAGGCCGGTGACGCCTTCGGTGCGGCCGAAGGGATGGATGCCGATGCCAATGATTGCTACGTCCACTAGTGTGCTCCTTCAAGAGTTGGTCATGGGTTGGTCATGGATCAAGAATTGGGCTCCGTCGGTCAGCTCTCGTCCGCTGGCCGGAAGAAATAGGCGATGATGTCCTTGCCGTCGCGCTCGATGAACTTTTCGACCACCAAGTCCATCTCCATGCCGATGCGCAGTTTGGCGATGTCCTCGGTTTGGATGCGGGTCTCGACACGCACCTGGTTTGGCAACTCCACGTAGCCGACGCCAAAGGGCTTGAAGGTCTCCGGCGTCTCCGGGCCCTCGTAGGGGGGGCGATTGGGCAGGAAGCCCTGAATGGTCCAGGTCCACAGCTTGCCCTTGCGCTCCAGCTCAATGGCCTCGGTGTCCTCCCCGCAGCAGGCCGGGCATCCGGACTGGGCGGGGAAAGTGACCACCCCGCAATCGGCGCACTTGCTGCCGAGCAGGCGCGGGTCGTTGGACGGCCAAGTGAACAGCCCGTCGGCAATTGGAATCTGGTCTGCGATGCTCGGCATCAACCCCCCCCAAGTGGATTACCCTCGAAAGTGGTTGTTTTACCCGATTACGTGTCGAGTTCCAAGCGCAATTCCTGATCCTGCCCGTCCGGTTCCTTGGCCGGTTCCGTGGCTGGGGGAACGTACAGTTCATGGCTTACCAACGCCAAAGCGATGAGCAGCGCGGCGATGAGCGTGGCCACGGCCGCCGCGATCGCTGGGACGACCCAGCGCCGGGTGACGCGACAGGCAGCGGCGAGCACCCGGGCGTTGAGCTCCTCGGGTGGCGTCTCGTCGGAGCGGTAGGCGCGGTCGAACCAGTCGTCATTCATAACCCTGCATTCCCCGCTTGAGCTTAGCCATAGCGTAACGCAGACGGCTCTTGACGCCCTCTTCGGTGGCGCCGGTGACTTGGGCGATTTCCCGGATCGTCAGTTCGGCTTCCTTGCGCATGGCCACGGCTTCCCGTTGCGGCCCGGGCAGGGCGCCGATCAACGCGTTCAAACGCGCCGCCGTTTCGAGCGCCGAGGCTTCCGCCTCCGGAGAATCGTCGGCCACGGCCTCGATTTCGGTGCCGGTCTCCCATTTCCCTTGGCGGAATTGATCCATCAGCACATGGTGCGCCACGGTGAACAGGTAGGCGCGAAA
>JAPPIX010000383.1 GCA_028820495.1 Gammaproteobacteria bacterium | reverse complement strand
GCCAAGCAACTCAACCGCTGCTTGGCAGGCCGCATCACCCCTCCGGTCAGCGCCTTGCAGGTGCGCATGATCGCGCGGGCCAACGCCCGGCAGGCGGAGACCAACGTCCTCGTGCGCATGATGCGCTGGAACTACTATGATCGCAGCGGCGTCGGCGACCGCGACATCCTATGGGTGATCGATACCCGCTTCCACGAACACTTCGACCAGCAAGTAAGCAAACTGGCTGCTGCCGGGGGGGACGCTGAAGCCTTCCCGTACCTCGGTCGCATTTTGAACTATGTGCAGGATGTCACCTCGCCCGCCCACGCAGCACCGGTTTACACCACCCGCTGGTGGCGGTTGCGTCTCAAGGACCGATTTGACGAGTTTCCCATCGACGAGGATCGGGTGGCGGCCGCCGTGCGGGATAGCTGCGCCCATGTGCTGGCCAACATCACCAACTACGATGGCGTGCTCCGGGAAACCGCAGAGAACACCGTGACCGCGATCGAAGCGCCGATGTTCGGCTTGCCGGCCTCTTGGGAAGCGTTCTGGACCCTGAACGAGGATCCCGGCAAGTTCGGCGAGTACGGCCCCGCAGGCAACAATTTTGGCCGCAACACCCGCTTTCGCTGCGGCGCCCAAGGTCGATGCGTCCTGTTGAGCGAAGATCCGCTGTACCAGGAGTTCGCCCTGCAACGGCACATCAGCGCAGTGGTCGCCAGCATGCGGGTCATGCTCATCCTGCAGCGGCAACGCATGGCACCATGATCTGCCTCGGCAGCCTGAACGTCCTGGACCTCACCGATGAGATGGGTTTGATGTGCGGCCAGTTGCTGGCTGACGCTGGGGCCCACGTCCACCAACTGGTGACGCCGGACGCCGCGGCCCGTCTGTCGAGCCCGTTTTGGCAGGCCTACACCATGGGCAAGCGCCTCGAGGTCATCGACTGGCCAAGGGCGCCGCAACTGGTGAAGGGGTTCGTCGCTGAAGCCGACGTGCTGCTGACGTCCCAACCCTTTAGCGAACTCGATGCGCTGGGCCTCGGCGGGGACGAACTGCAACGGATCAATCCCGGCCTCATCCAAGTGTCCATCACCGGCTTCGGCGCCACCGGTCCCAAAGCCGAGTACGCCAGCACCGACCTCACCCTCGCCGCGGCCTCTGGGCATGCCTATCTTTGCGGCACTGCGGAAGGGCCGCCGCTGCGCATCAGCGCCGACCAAGCACAAGGCCACGCATCGGCCGACGCGGCGGTGGGGGTGCTGATTGCCCTCGCCGACCGGGAGCGCACCGGTCTCGGTCAGCAACTCGATGTCTCGGCGCAGCAGTCCATGACCCTGGCCTTGCTGTCACGCAGCTTGGACAAGCCCGCCGCCCACCCCCGCGCTGAGCGCGCAGCTTTCGCCCTGACAGTCGGTGAGGTCTCGGTTAAGACCCAATTTCGGTGTGCGGACGGCTGGGTGGTGGCCTTGCAAGGCATCCTGCCACCGATAGCGGACTTCATGGCGCGGCTCATGGATTGGGTCCACGCGCAAGGGCACTGCGCCGAAGCCGACCTGCGCTGGGACTGGGGCAATGTCGCCGCGCAAATGATGGCGGGCCAAATCGGCGCCAACGATTGGGCTCCGGTGCAGGACGGCATCGAGCGCCTGTTGGCAAGCTTAACCAAGACCGAGATCATGGAGGCCGCGACCAGCCGGAGGATGCTGCTCGCACCCGTATTGAATCTCGGGGACATTCTCGACAGTGCCCATATGACCGAGCGCGGTTGCGCGTTGGACGGCCCATCGGGCAAACGCCTCGGCGCCTTCGCCAAATTCTCCCGAACCCCCTTGCCGCTCGGTGCCTCGCCGCCGCCCGCTTCCGACCCGCAGCCCACCGCAGCCCGCAGACCGAGTTCGACGCCACCGGGATTGCCGTTGGCGGGCGTCAAGGTGGTGGACCTGTTCTGGGTGGTCGCCGGGCCCGGCGCCACGCGCATGCTGGCCGACTACGGGGCGACCGTGGTGCACGTGGAGTCAACCCGCAAGATCGACATGGTGCGCAACGTGCCGCCCTACATCGACGGCGCCATGGACCCGGAGCGGGCCGCGGCCCATCACAGCACCAACGCCAACAAGCTCAACATCACCTTGGACATCGCCACCGCCGAGGGCAAGGCGGTGCTCTGCGACCTGATCCGCTGGGCGGACGTGCTCACGGAGTCCTTCGCCCCCGGCGCCATCGAACGCATGGGCTTTGGCTATGGGGCGGTGTCCGCCCTCAATCCCGGCATCATCATGATTTCCAGCGCCCTGCTCGGCCAAACCGGCCCTTGGCGCAACTACGCGGGTTACGGCAATTTGGCCGCTGCAGTCTGCGGCTTCCACGCCCTGACCGGCCTGCCCGGCGAAGCGCCGACGGGCTGCTACGGCCCCTACACCGACTTCACTTCGGTGCGCTTCAACGCCATGGCCATCCTGTTAGCGCTGAAGGAACGCCAACGCACCGGCCAAGGCCAGCACATCGACATGAGCCAAGCCGAAGCCGCGCTGCGCTTCCTGGCCCCACAATGCGTCGCCTATTGGCGCGATGGCAAGGTGGCCGAGGCGCAGGGCAACCGCGACGAGCGTTACGCGCCCCAAGGAATCTATCGAGTGCAGGGCGCGGATCGGTGGCTGGCGCTCAGCGTGCGGGGCGACGCCGAGTGGCGGCGGCTGTGCGGCTACAGCGGCGATGCCGCGCTGCTGGCCGCCAAGGATTGGCCCTTCGACGAGCGCCGACACCGCCACGACGAGCTCGATGAACGGCTCTCGGCTTGGTTGGCGGACCTCGACGGCGCCGCAGTGGAAAGCGCCATGCAGGCCTTGAACATCCCCGCCCATCGCGCCTTGGACACCCATGACCTGTTCGACGATGCGCAACTCAAGCACCGCGAGCACTTCCTAAGCGTCCCGCACCGGGATTTCGGCGACGTGACGATCGAAAGCACCCGTCTGCGCTTCTCCCGAACCCAACCCAAGGCGCCCCCCGCAGCCCCGCACTTCGGCATCGACAACGAACCTGTGCTAAAGGAG
The DNA here is from genome assembly GCA_028820495.1 of Gammaproteobacteria bacterium. Classification (GTDB taxonomy): domain Bacteria; phylum Pseudomonadota; class Gammaproteobacteria; order Pseudomonadales; family Azotimanducaceae; genus Azophilus. The sequence goes on along the minus strand of JAPPIX010000383.1, from coordinate 4,435 downwards.
ATTCTGGGCTACGACGACGCCCAAGTGGCCCGCTTGGAGCAAGCCGGGGCGCTTCGATGAGGTGCGCGAAGAGCACCGCGCCGCGAACCGACCTCAAAGTGGGCGACGTGCTCATCCGCATCCCCATCGATTGACGGGTGCATGAGGGTCTGGTTCAACGGGGTCCGTTGCCCGCTCGGGCGGTGGCTTGCCGCTCCCTCGCCCAGCGCTGGGTGTAGGCCCAGAGGGCGCGCATCGGGACGCCGTGTTGACGATGCACCCGTAGATATTGATCGGGTTCCAGCGGCCGGTGTGGGTTGTCGCCCAAAGCGTCGCCCACCGCCCGCCACAACAGACGCTCCGTTGCTTCGTCCAGCAAAGGCGGCCGCCCAGCCCCAGCAGTCACGCAGAGCAGGCGCCGGATGCGGCTGTAGTCCCGCTCCTGCATGCCGAACAGCGCCTGCATCATCAGCCTTGGCGCGTCGGCCTCGATGAGCGCCAGACGCAGCTCTTGGTTGCGCCGCGCCAAGGCCAGGCGGCCCAACAGGACTTGGAACCTTTGCGGATCGAAACGCACCTCGAAGCAGTGCATGCACACCGTCTCAAGGTTCGCCAGCTCCGCCAGCGTCAACGCCCCGATTTCCCGAATTTGCGCCGGGTCGATCCGCAGCTCCCGCAGGGCGTCCTCATCACCGTCGGCGATGCACAAGGCGGCGTAGCGCAGCAGGGCGGCAGTCAATTCCGCTTGCCTGGTCAGGTTCACGGCCTTGCCGCGGCAAGCTCTTGGCCTCGCGACGCAACAATCATGCGCGTTCGGGCACGGGTGACCTGTACAGCCCCGGATGCAGAACCAGCGTCCGACCCGGCACTTGGCGCAGGCGGCCTTGGGTGCGGGAGGCCAAAGCGCCGGTGTGCGCCTCGATGCGCGCCGCCAGAAGGACGCTGGCATGCCGGTGCCCGCCAGCCAACTGGTACAGGTAGGAGACGCTGGTGCCGCAACGCTCTGCCACTTCGGCCCGCTCGCACTTGCTGGCGGCTCTGAGGAATTCAGTCATCTTCATAAACAGAAATACTGAGGTTTTATCCAGTGAAGTGCAATCGAAAATTCGTGCCAAGTTCTTATCAAGCTGATAAATCCTCTCCGGCGCCCGCTCAAGGTGCGGCCTATTCCGGCGAGCCGGAAGCCGATTCCCGATTCCTGACCACCACGGTCACCTCCGCCTGCACCGGCCGCAGGTTGCAGGCTTCGATGCCGAACGCCTCGACGCAGTAGGTGAGCGAGTAGGTGTAGGCGCCATCCGGCTGGCCAGTGAAGGCATGGGAGGCGCCAGCGCCCTCAAAGGCCAGCTCGCCGCCCTCGAACAGGCGGTATTTGGTTGCGCCCGCCACTTGGGACCAATACAGCGTGTAGGCGCCGTCCGCGGAAGGGTTGGGTTGCGCCGTCAGCGTGCTGATGCCAGCGGGCATCATGGGCGCCGCGCATCCAAGCAGGCCCAACGGAATCAAGCCGGCCAAAGCGATGCGTCGCCAGCGGTTTGCAGCCGCTGGCCTGCCGTTCGTCACTTTGCGGAGGAAACTGTTCATGGGCGGTGATTGTGGGCAGGCGCGAGGAGCGCCGCCAGCGAAAACCCCTGCAAGTTGTGGCGGGGTTTTCGCCCGTGGAGGCAACGGCATTGGCGACATTGTGGGCGCGGGCAGGTGCCACATCACAGGCACGTGCCACATCACTACTTGTGTAATTTCGGCAGTCAGTGGTGAGTAAACTCGGCACTGACGACGCTGGAAACCTCGCCGCCGATCAGGCTCATGCCCCACAGGCCAAGGCTCCTGCCGCAGCTTGACACCCGCTGGCGGCCCCTCACAACGCACTCAAATGGCGGACACCACCATGCTGGGCAACGAGACCTCAAAGAACATCGACCCCGAAGCCTGGGCCGGCCTCCGCTCCACCATCTCCCGCCACTTCCCCAAGCCCAACTCCGGCCAAATCGCCGTAAAGGCCATCAACCACTTGGGCGACAAAGTAATGAAGGTGATCGATGTCGCTTAGCAGCTTGGCCGCATTTGATGGGAGGCTCGCGTGAGGGTTGGGACGTTGATTGAGGCTGCGCCGCAAATGCTGCTCGAAGGGCTGCACGAGCGCCCCGCCGACGAACTGCGGCAGTTGGTGAAGGCCTTGTCCGTTCCGAAGCCGCAGCCGACGCGCAAGGCCGACATGGCGCAGGTCATCGCCGAGCGCATGGCGGACGATTCGCTGCTGCGGGACATCTGGGCGCAGCTCGACGCGCTGGAGCAGATGGCGGTGCGCGAGACGATTTACAACGGCGGCAAGTTCGATGCCACTAGGTTCCAAGCCAAGCACGGTGCGCTGCCCAGCGGCTTCCGTCGCGGCACCAGCTATTGGAGATGGGAGGGCGCCGCGGGCGACAGGCTGCGGCTCCTGTTCGTTCCCAGCCATCGGGGCGGCCCCCTGTCCTTTGTGCCGGCCGACCTTGCCGCACGTTTGCGCGAGTTCACGAGTCCGCCGCCGGGGGCGGCGTTGCGGACCATGGACGAACTGCCGGAAACGGTCTCGATCCTAGTGGGCTACGATGAACGCGAAACGACGAAGACGTTGGCCGTGCGGCACATGGAACGTGCCGCGGCCAACGATCTTCGCGCGGCCATGCGTCTTGTGAGTGAAGGCGCGGTTGCGGTGAGCGCCAAGACCCGGCGGCCATCCGCGGCCGCAGTCCGGCTCGTTGCCGAAGTGCTGCACGAAGGCGACTTCTACGATGCGTTCGCTGAAAGGAAGCGCAAGTGGGATCAGGTTCCGGGCCCAATCCGGGCGTTTGCTTGGCCCTGGCTGCTGCAGGCGTCGGGGCTCGCGAGGCTGAAAGGAGCGCGCCTGGAGCTGACCAGGAAGGGGCGCGAATCGCTCACTGCGCCCGCGCACATGGCGCTTCGCGGCATCTGGCAGAAGTGGTGCGGCTCGAGCCTGCTCGATGAATTCAGCCGGGTGGACCAGATCAAGGGCCAGCAGCGGGGCAAGGGGCGTCGCGGATTGACCGCCGTGGCGGAGCGCCGAACTGTGATCGCCGAGGCGTTGCGCGCCTGCCCGGTGGGCTCTTGGGTGGCGTTCGACGACTTCGGGCAGTTCATGCGCGCGGCTTCGCATAACTTCTCGGTCACGACGGACCCTTGGGATTTGTATTTGTTCGACCAGAACTACGGCAGCCTCGGCTACGACGGCTCGCACAGCTGGGAAATCATCGAGGGACGCTACCTCCTGTGCCTGCTGCTCGAATACCTTGCGACCATCGGCATGGTGGATGTTGCGTTCATACCACCGGAACACGCCCGCTCTGACTTTCGCCACATGTGGGGGACGGACGAGCTGGCCTATCTCAGCCGGTACGACGGCTTGCTCCACTTCCGCCTGAACAGCCTCGGCGCCTATTGCCTGGGCCTCGCCGAAGAGTACGAGCCGCCCGTGGTGGCCGAGCGCACGAAGATGCAGGTGTTCGCCGACCGCAGGATCGTGGCGGATGGCGCGCCTTCCCCCGAGGAAGCAACCATCCTGGACACGTTCGCAACGCCGGAGGCGGACGCCGTTTGGCGTCTCGACACCGAAAGGATTGTCCTGGCTCTCGAGGAGGGCGGCGACCTGGATGCGCTGCGCGCGTTTCTCGCCGAGCGGGACGACCAGCCGCTGCCGGAAACGGTGGAGGGTTTTCTCGAACGCCTGGGCCGGAGCGCAACGGCGCTCAAGATGCGCGGCGAAGCCATCCTGATCGAGTGCGCGGACGCGGACGTTGCCGAGAAGCTGATGGACGACTCGCGCATCGCCAAGACGTGCCTGCGCGCCGGCGAGCGCCACATCGTGGTGCGCGCGAAATCCGAACGCGCCTTCCGCAACGCGGCACGGACGATGGGCTACGCACTGAAGTGATGCCGCCAGCGATTCGAGCGCTGCCAGTCGCTGTCTTGTGCCTCATCGGATCGGTGGATGCCCGCGCTGACTTCCGTGAGGCCCGCACACTCGACGGTGAGCCCGTGGTCATCTCCGTTGCGGACGGCGAGGTGCGGGAAGGTGCCACTATTCGAAGTTCGGTGGCGGATGCAAGCGCTCCGCCGTGTGTGGCGGAGTTAGATCGTCCGTCCGCTCTTCCGGCGTCAACAGCAGGTCCTTCAGCCGTGGGGTTGCAACGGACCGCAGGCGGCGCCACTCCGCTATCGGCACAAGAACCGCTGTTTCGACGCCTCGCCGCGTTACCTCCTGTGAACCCTCTTTCAGACTTGCCGACCTTGTGAAATCGTCAGAGGATGTCGATGCCTTCCGCTTCGGCCGCTTGGCGCAGGGCGTGGTCGAGTGTTGCGAACTGCCTCTGCTTGCGGATGGCGAGCTCGATGTAGAGCGCGTCGTAGATGGTGATGCGGTGTTCGCGCGCCAACCGCAGCGTGGCTCCGCTGTCAG
>JAPPIX010000205.1 GCA_028820495.1 Gammaproteobacteria bacterium | reverse complement strand
GCGTTAAATCGAGAACCGGTAGCGCAGGTACAGCATCCGCCCACGGGGGTCGTGGGTGTAGTAGTCGTAGGCGCCATCCACGTTCACCAAGGGCGGTGACTTGTTGAACAGGTTCTTGATGCCCAGCGTCAGTTGATTGGTGGCTAGCTGCCCAATTAGGGCCGGCAGTTCCAGACGGTACTGGATGTCTGCTGTGGTCATGCTCTTGATGGTTTCCGCGGTGCCGATGTAGGCGGCGAGAAAGGCGCTTTGGGCGGTGTCGTCGGTGTAGCTGTCGATGGTGTGGACTTGGACGGTGGCGGCGTGGCGTCCGCGTTGCCAGTCGAGGCTGGCGGTGCCGCGCAGCTTGGGCATGGGGCGGCCGATGGCGTTGCCGGCGTTGCGGCTGCCGGCGCCATCGATCCTTCCGCCTCCTGCCAGGATGATGTCGTAGGCCAGGGTGCGGCTCAGACTCACTGCCGCGCGAAACCATCCGGTTCGGCCGCCGTCCCATTGGTAGGCAAGGGCGGCGTCGATGCCGGACGCCTCCAGGCTCGGCGCGTTGAAGTAGGAGGCCTCGGTGCGCACTAAGTAGCCGTCTTCCCGGCGAATGACCTTGCTGGGCAGGCCGGGGCCGATGCTGTGCACAGTCACCGAGCCGTCGCCGTCCAAGTCCCAAGCGCCGCACAGCGGGCCGGCTATGGGGTCGCCGTTCACGCCGTTGGGACAGCGGGAGGCATTGTCCCGGTCGATCAGTTCCTGGTGGCCTTCCCGGGCCACGAGGTCGGTGTAGTCGTAGCGGTAGGAGTCCAAGTCAAGCGTGAGGCCCTCCAACGCGCCCGCCGGGTTCCATGACAGCCCCGCGTTGAAGGCCTCGGCCTGCTCCGGCTTAAGCTCGGGGTTGCCCGTGGCGGCCGATGCCCTATAGGCCAAGGCCGGCGCGTTGGAGAATGGATCGCTGGAGTTTTGGAAGATGGTGCGGCTGCCGCCAGTCTGCAACAGTGAGCCAACCCGGAAGGACGTGCCCCAAGAGGCGCGCAGGGACAGTGATTCGGTGGGCTGCAGCAGCAGCGTCGCCTTGGGATCGAGGGAGTCCGCATTCAGCGCCTTGAAGGACTCGTAGCGCCCAGCCAAGGTCAACTCCGCCCAGTGGGCCAACGGCACCAGCATTTCGGCGAACGCCGACCAGGTCCGCAGCCGATTGCGCCAATCCCGGTCGCCGGTCAGGAAGGTGTAGTTGAAGGCGTTGGCCTCATCGTCGTAGTCCACGCGGGCCTTGTCCGTGCGGTGCTGGAAGCCGAGGGCCAGGCCGACGGCGCCGCTGGGCAGGTGCGCGACGTCGCCGGATGCCAGCAGGTCGAACACGGTTTGCTCAATGGTGGCATCGGTGACGTAAGCCCCTTGGGTCCAACGGAGCAGCTCCGCTGGGTTTTGGTACTTGCGGGCGGCTTCGGCCACGGTGAGGCTGGGGTCGGCGGCCCAGGGGCCGGTGTCCGCGGCGTTCCAGCGCTCGCCAGTCACCGGATCGTACACGCTGGTTTGAAAGCTGTTGTAGTAGTAGCAATCGCCGGTGCCGAGATTGCCTGAGCCAGGCTGGCCGGCACTGGGGTCGCAACCAGGTCCGCCGAGGCCCGCGAACGCCAAGTCCATGCGCGAGGTGAGGGTGTCCACGGGCCAATTCAGGTCGAGTTGGTGGCGGGAGTGGATCAGGTTGGCATCCAAGGCCCACTCGCGGCCGATGAAGGTGAAGTCCGTCTCGACCCCCGCCAAGGCCCGCAGGTTTTCCCGGCGGCTTCGGGAGACCGTGCTGATGGGCCGCTCTTCCATCGATGAATCGATGGCGCCGCCGAGTATGCGCTGCATCGCTTGGTAGGGCACGGGTTCGAAACCCCGCCGGGCGGCGTCGAGCTGCAGCCCGAAGTGGTGCTCCGGCACGATCACGTAGCGCACGTCCGGGTAGAGTGAGTTGCCGCGTGAGGACTTTTGCCGGGAGTAGCTCAGCGACCCGTACAGCGCCGTGCGGGGCGACAGCCGCAGTTGGCCTTCGGAGTGAACCTTGACCTGCTGCTCCGGGCGCACGAGGGCGAAGAAGCTCGAGTAGTCGTAAACGCAGATGTGCGGAAAGTCCGGGTGCAGCCCCAAGGTGCCCATGGGGCCGTCGTCTTCGGCCGCCTGCTCGCATTCGGGGTCCGGCAGGCTGCCGGAAAAGGTTGCCGGGTCCGCACCGCCATCGGGCCACCAATAGTTGGAGGCCACGGGCTGGCCGCCGCCCGCTTGGATTTGCGGGACGTAGCGGCCGGGTTGGCCGAAGCTCGACAGGCCCGAGCGGCCAAAGCGCTCGAAGCGGTCGGCAAAGCTTAGGCCGCTTCGATCCAAGTAGCTCGCCGCCAGGCTGATGGCCCCCAGTCGCCAGTGGTTCCGGCCAGCCCCGAAAGCAGCAGATCCTGCTGCTCGTGGGTCTCGTCATCGCTGCTGAAGTCCACCTGCAACTCAACGCCGTCAAAGCCGCGCCGAGTGATGAAGTTCACCACGCCGGCCACCGCGTCGGACCCGTAGAGGGCCGATGCGCCGTCCTTCACCACTTCGATGCGCTCCAGCGCGATGTTCGGCACCAGCCCCTGAACATCGACGTAACCGCTGCCGCTGTTGTCGTAGGTGGTGTTGACCGTGCGCTTGCCGTTGATCAGCACCAGGGTGGCGCCGCTGCCCAGGTTGCGCAGGTTGACGCTGGCGTTGCCGGTGGAACTGTCATCCCCCGCCCAATTGGTGGCCGATACGCCCAGGGAGCCGGCGTTGAAGCTCAGGGAGCGGACGATTTCCTTGATGTCGGTGGCGCCTACGGCGTCCAGGCGCTCCTTCTCAAGAATCGTCAGGGGAGAGGCGAAGTCCCTCGCCTCCCGCTTCAGATGGCTGCCGGTGACGACGATTTCCTCGATGGTTTGGGTGCCTTCCGCCGCTGCCGCTCGCCAAGGCGCCACGCTGGGCACAACGACGAAAGCCAGGGCGGTGCAGTAAGCGCCGAGCGACGATGGGCTTGTGATGCGGGCATTCAAGGGCTCAACCGAAACCGTGCTGGGTTCGCGGCCGCGCAGGCGGCGGCTTTCGTTTGGATAGGGTGCCATCTTGGGTTCTTTGCCCTGTTGATTTCAAGTCTGGGACATCTACGCAGGATGGCTTGATCGGCGGCCCGCGCAAATGTACGGCCGAACGGCTCGAACTCGACAAACTCGAATGCGGGGCAAGCCAAACCCTAAAGCGCCGCCAATCGCACGCGGTTTCTGAACCATTCATGCGCGGAATCCCGGTTGTGAATCTGCGACCAGTAGCCCGCGATGGCTACTGAGGGGATCGGAAAAGGCGGCTGGAACAGCTTGATGTTGTATCGCGCCGCGAAGTGTTCGGCGGTTCTCTTTTGAATCAGCGCCACGGCATCTGACTGCTCCACGATGGCGGGAAGGAGCGTGAAATTGGGCAAGCGCACGACGTCATTCTGATTCGGGCCGACCAACTCTGAGGTATCGGGTCCACTAATCCTATCGGCTCGCCTACACTTGTCAAAGCGATGGCACTGGGAGACAGCGCGAAGTGGACACGCTGATCGGAAAGCGAATGGAGGCGGCGTGACGCGGTGGAACTGACCAACCAAAGGTCATGTTGAGAGTTGCGCTGGCGCGAAACGCCTAGTCCCCTTCGGAAATCCCCAATAGTTGGACGGGGGGACGATCGGGGAAGCGAGCGACCAGAGACAGGTTGCCGCCCATGGCCTCGACGGTCTTGCGCAGCGTCGAGAGCAGCAGGTCGCTGCGTTGCTCGAGCCGGGAAACGCCATCCTGCGTGATGCCGAGTTCGGCTGCGACCTTGGCTTGCGTAAGCCGCCGAGCCTTGCGCAGTTCCCGCAGGGTCATTTCCTCGGCAATCAACTCGGCTGCCCGCTCCTCCACCCTTCGGCGACGGTCCGGGTCCAGCCGTTCAATCCATTCATCCACGTTCAAAGCCATCACGATTCTCCGTTTAGTTTCAGCCGCTCCAACCGTTCCAAGTGCCGGTCGAACCTGTCATCAGCCTTGCGGATCAGTGTTCGGTAAAACCGCCTGCTGCTCCTTCCAGACTTTTCGCCGGCGACCAACAGCACCGCCTTGCGCGCCGGGTCGAATGCGAAGGCAAGCCGCCACGCCCCATTCGCGGCGCTGAACCTCAACTCCTTCATGTTCGCGTGCCGCGACCCGTTCAGGGTGTCCACCCGTGGCCGTCCCAATTGCGGACCGAACTGCTGCAAAAGCCGCGACAGCGCGGCAAGTTCCGTTTGAACCTCCTCATTGAGGGCGCCAAACTCGGGCTCGAATTCGTCGGCAATCTCAACGATCCAGTTCATCGGCAGATTATGTCTCCTGATACATATGTTAGCAACAACATATTAGGGGCTGGCACTAACCGCCTTGTTCTGCTTTGGCACAGGCATGGAGGCATAATGGAGGCATGGAAGATGGCAAAGCCCTTCGAGCAGTAATGGCGGATCTTGAAGACGGATTGATGCGGGGCGTTGCGGTCGCCCAGGTCGCCACGGGCACGGCGTCGCCCGCTGCGCTGCGGGGCATCGATCTGGCCGGACAGATGTGTAGCGGACTTGGGGCGGCAGTGTATGCGGATGGCCACTTCGAGCCGGGCGACACGTTCGCCGGGCGTGGGAAGCAACGGTTGGCGGAACCTGTTGGTGATTGGCTGAGTGGTGGTGAGCAGCGTGTGCTGCTCATGGCTGCTAGCCACGATGATGATCTCGCCATGCTGCCCTCCGCCACCACTGCCGTGGTCCTGCGGTCACGGGCGGATGCGAACGAAGCGACGCTCTTTGCTGAATCCGGCCTTGCGGACCTCCTAGGTGATCCGAACGGCGCACCCATCATCCCGAAGGGTGACTACGGGGTTGGCACAGCCGCCTATGCCGTGCTTTGCGCATTGGCCGGCCTCGTCGCGAAACAGCGGCGCACTGGATCGTCCGACGTCGTCAATGTCGATGCCGCAGGGGTGCTTCGGTGGGTGAACTGGAAAGCTGCCGCGGCGGGAGTGATGGGCCGCGACATCCATCGTCAGGGGGATCAGGCTGAGTGGCCGGTGGTGCCCTGCGCCGACGGCCACGTCGCGTTGGTCTACCAAGAGCGCGACTGGCCAAGGTTGAAGGAGATGGTTGGTGATCCGTGCCTCGCACAGGAGAAGTTCAACTCGTTTGCCGGCCGGGCGAAACACCGATCGGAGTACATGGGCGTGCTTCGTGGCTGGGCAGCCACTCGAAGCAAAGCAGAGATCAATCAGGCGTTCATCGAGCACGACATTCCGGCCGCGCCGGTGATGACAGCGAAAGACCTGCTCGATGATGCATTGCTTCAGCACCGAAGCGCTTTCGTTGCGCACGAGTGCTCAGAAGGTGTTCGCGTGCGCTCACCGCGGCTGGCGCATCGCATTGCCGCTTCGGTGGCGCAGCGTTCGGCCAGCAAGCCGGCGGACGGGCCGCTACCGTTGTCCGGCATGCGTGCGCTCGATCTTGGCATCATCACAGCGGGGGCGGGTGTCTCCGGGCTCCTGGCGGATCTCGGCGCCCAGGTGCTGAAAGTCGAATCCCACACCTATCCGGACCCGTTCCGCCGCTGGGCGGGGGAAGCGGTGTCGCCGCTGTTCAAGTGCAACAACCGCAACAAGTACGGGGTTGCGTTGGATCTCAAGACGTCGGACGGAAAGTCACGCTTTCTGGAACTGGTCAAGACCGCGGATGTGGTGGTGGAGAACTTTCGGCGCGGTGTGCTCGAACGCCTCGGAATCGGGTACGACGTTCTCAGTGCCATCAATCCCTCGATCCTGTTGGCGTCCATCTCAGGGCAGGGGCTGACCGGACCGGGCTGCGGGGCCAGCAGTTTCGGATCGACCCTCGAAGCTTCGTCAGGGTTTTCCGCCAACGTCACCGACGAGACGGGATTGCCCTACATCACCGGGCGCAACGTCAACTATCCCGATCAGACCGTCGTGCTGTATGCCGCCGCAGTCATCGCGTTGGCGCTGACGCAGCCCAACCGCGGCATGCACCTCGACGTCTCGCAAAGGGACGTTGCCCTGTATCTGCTCGGCGAGCAGATCGAATCGGTTTCCAGTGGTGAAACCGCGCTGACGCAGGACAACGGTCTGTGCCACCGAACGGCCGATGACCAGTGGCTGGCTGTCGGCGCCTCCGGCCTGCCGTCGTCGATTGCGTATCTAAAATCTTGGGTGGCTCAGAGGTCTGCTGCGGATGCGTTGGCTGAACTCGCCGCTCTCGGCGTGGGTAGCGCCCGCGTTCTCACAGGATCGGAAATGTACGCTGCCGACAGGAACGCGGCCCAGAGTGTCTTCGCTCGCAGTCCGGATGGTGCGCTGGTGAAAGGCACGCCGTTTCAGTTTGCCAAATCGCCGATGAGCATCCATCTCGATTCGCCGGCGGTGGGTGAGCACACCGAGCGCTTCTGTTCGTGAGACCCTTTAACGTTCGATCATCAGGGAGACAGCCATGAAAATCTCGATCAGCGCGCACTACTCGCGTGGCAATGTTGCGGAACAGGCCGATGAGTTGCGGGAGCTCGAAAAAGCCGGCGCCGACACCATCTGGGTGGCGGAGTCGTACTCCTTTGATTCGATCAGCGCGTTGGGCTACTTGGCTGCGGTAACGGAAAGAGCCACCCTCGCATCGGGCATCGTCAACATCTACAGCCGTACGCCGGCGCTTCTGGCCATGTCTGCCGCAGGCATCGATGCGGTCTCGAAGGGACGCTTCATGCTCGGGCTCGGTGCTTCCGGTCCACAGGTCGTGGAGGGGTTTCATGGCGTGCCCTACGACGCGCCGGTAACAAGGATGCGCGAGGTCATGGACATCTGCCGCGCGGTATGGAAGCGGGAGGACAAGCTCACCTACCCAGGGAAGAAGTACCGGTTACCGCTGCCTGCAGACCAGGGCACTGGTCTCGGCAAACCGTTGAAGATCATCAATCGTCCGGTGCGGGATGTCATTCCGATCGCCCTGGCAACGCTTGGCGCGAAAAGCGTGGAGATGACCGCGGAGAAGGCCGAAGCCTGGCTCCCCGCCTTCTTCAATCCGCAGCATGCCGAAAAGGTGTGGGGCAACGCGCTGAAGGCGGGGCTGAAGAAGCGGGATCCGGAGCTTCCAGCATTGGAGGTGTTCGCGGGCGGTGCCGTGGGCATTGGTGAAGGCTTGGAGGCTCACCGGGACCTGGCTCGACCGGCTACGGCGCTCTACGTGGGCGGCATGGGGGCCAAGGACAAGAACTTCTACAACCAGATATTTCTCCAGTACGGTTACGAGGAAGAAGCGGAGACGATTCAGGAGTTGTACCTTTCAGGGCGCAAATCCGAAGCTGAAGCCTTGGTCCCACAGCGCTACTTGGACGAGACCTCTCTCATCGGCCCGGAAGGGTATGTGCGGGATCAGGTCCAAGCCTACCGAGAGGCGGGCGTCACCTGCCTGTCCGCTTCATTCATGGGCACGACGACAGCGGAACGGGTGCGGCAGTGTG
>JAPPIX010000004.1 GCA_028820495.1 Gammaproteobacteria bacterium | reverse complement strand
ACAACCCGGCTCAAGCTCTCTTAAATTGGACAACTCGTGCAACATCCGGGCTAGGAGAACCGCACACGCGCAGAGCATACCGAGACACGCATCTTCTGAATGACTTGCCCGAGAACATCGACGACTTCTATGACAACTTTGAAGACTTCTATGAGGCTAGGCGTAAGCGGCTGAAGAAGTGGTATTGCTCGACGCTTCTCAATTTCTTGAAATTATGCATTCCAAATGCATAATTTCGACCAATGAACTCACCCTACCTCAAACGTTCGATGGAGCCGGTCATCAAGAAGGCAGCGGCCGAGTTTCCAGCCGTGGTGCTCACCGGACCGCGCCAGTCCGGCAAGACCACCCTGTTGCTGCATGTCTTCGGGCAGCGTTGCCGGTACATCTCATTGGAGCCCCCGGACGTTAGCGCAGCCGCCAGCGAAGACCCGCGCGGATTCCTGGATTTGTACCCACCGCCAGTCATCCTGGATGAAATCCAGTGCGCACCCGACCTGCTTCCCTACATCAAGGAACGGATTGATGCAGACCGTGCCCGCGCCGGGCAGTACCTCTTGACCGGGTCGCAGAATCTGCTGCTCACACAACAGGTAAGCGAATCCTTAGCAGGCCGGGCGGCCATGCTGCGCCTTCTGCCGCTGTCGAGGCGGGAGGTTCAACAACACCCCTACGCACCCCTCCCGTGGGAGCGCCAAGCCGATGAGCCGACGCGCTCGCCGCACCCGCCTGCAGCATTGTGGGCCAGCCTTCTCAGGGGCGGCTACCCCGAACTGGCGGCGCAGCCGGAACGGGATGCCGCCCTTTGGCACTCTAGTTACATCCAGACCTATCTCGAAAGGGACGTGCGTCGGCTGCGCCAAGTTGGCGACCTCACCCAATTCCAGGCCTTCCTGCGGATGCTGGCCGCCCGCAGTGCGCAACTGCTGAACCTAACCGACATCGCCCGGGACCTCGGGGTGGCGGTCAATACCGTCAAGGCGTGGCTCTCGGTGCTTGAGGCCACCCATCAGGTCATGGTGGTGCGTCCCTATTTCGCCAACGTGGGCAAGCGGCTGGTAAAGTCCCCAAAGGTCTATTTCACCGACGTCGGCACGCTCTGCCATCTGGCCGGCCTAAGGGATTCAGCCCATGCCGCAGCCGGGCCAATGGGCGGTGCCATCATGGAAACCGCTGTCCTGTCCGAAATCGTCCGAACTCTGACCCATAGGGGCACGGACCCGCAGATTTACTTTTGGCGAACCCAAGCAGGGACGGAAGTGGATTTCGTGGTGGATACGGCTAAAGAGCTTGTTCCCATCGAGGTTAAACTGTCGGCAACGCCACGACCCGCGATGGCTAAGGCCATCAAGACCTTCCAAGGGGACTTGGGTAGCGCAGCCAAACCAGGATACGTGGTGCATTCCGGCGACCTTAGGCTACCCCTCGGTGCCGGGGTCACGGCGTTGCCTTTCCTTGACCTTTAGCCGCGAAACGGGCGACGTTGAACGGAATGAGCCCACATCACACATTGGCTTTATTCCCGAGATGTACGCGAAAATGACGAGAGAGTTCACGGACAAGAGAGACCGGATGGTGGCCGGCACAGGCGAAACGGAACACGACCGCATGCATCTTCGCCCAGACGCCAAGAGCAAGCAAAATCTGGAACGGGCGGCGGCTCACGAGGAAACAACAGTCAGCCGGTTTGTGCTGAGCAATGCCGTCGCCGCCGTCGAGCGGATGATTGAGGCTCGGGAGCGGTTCTCGTTGCCTTCGGACGACTGAAACGTCTTCCAAAAGGCGCTTCTCAACCCGCCCCCGCCGAACGCCGCTCTATTGCTGCAGCAAGATGCCAACGCTTACCGTATGAGGCTCTCGTAGGGAATCTTCAGGCCCTCGTGCAGTCGCTTGATCATCGGCAGCGTCAGGTTGCGCCTTCCGTTCAGCACCTCCGACACCCGTCCCCGCGCGCCAATGTAGGGTTCCAGATCCGTCCGGCTCAATTCGTTCTGCTCCATCAGGAACTTGATGGCTTCGATCGGATCGGAAGGCGGAATCGGAAAACGCTCATCTTCGTATTTCTCGACAAGGAGCGTCAGAACGTCCAGTTCGTCACCCTTTGCCGTGCCGGGCTTCGCTCCCCACAATTCATCAATGCGCTCCAGCGCGCGTTCCAATTCGAGGTCGCTTCTGATGGGCTTGAGTTTCATGGTTGGTCTCAGATGTGTTCGATGTCCTCTATCGCATCGTACTGCTCGTGGGTTCCGACGAAGCGGACCAGCATGCCGTGCCGTTCGTAGTCGATCAGCGCCACGATTCGATACTTGTTGCCGCACACGTTAAAGACGACGCGGTGATTCCTCAAGGTGTAAGCTCTTGCTCCTCCCAAACCAAGCTGGAGCTATTGCCATGACGCAAAAGGAGCGATTGGCGGCGTTGGAGGCAAGCTACCAACGCCTAGAGGATGTCGAAGCAATCAAGCAGCTCAAGGCGCGCTATCTCAATGCCTGCGATCGCCAAGACCCGGAAGCGGTGCGGGAGTGCTTCGCCGAAGGGGAGGTCATCATCGACATGTCCTACTTTGGCCATTGCCGCAATCGTGACGAATTCGTCGATGGCCTTTTTGTGCCCCGCGGATGTCACGATCACGTCCTCGACATGCACCACTGCACCAACCCGGAGATCGAGATTCTCTCTGCAACCGAAGCTCGGGGCACCTGGGCGCTCAACTACCGGAACATCAACACGCAAGACCGCACATTGACGCTGCTCAGTGCCTTCTACCGCGACGAATACCGCAAGCTCGATGGCGGGTGGAGGATCAGTCGGTCGCGCACCGAGTACCGCACGGCGCTCAATTGCAGTTACGAGCCTGGCACCCTGGAAGTGCAGGTGGCTGCCCGTTCCTTAGCTGAGACCTGAGTCCCGCGCATGCGCTCCGGTGTGTGTGTGCTGTGCTGCGGTGTGCTGTGCTGCGGCTGGAACAGCCGGCCTCGGCGAACGACAATCACATGCAACTCCTCCATTCATGGGGCCGGGGCAAATGGCGAACCAGCTTGTGCAGGCGCGGGTTGACAAGGAAATCAAGGAAGAAGCCGCTGTAGTCCTCGCGGCCATGGGCCTCACTGTCTCTGACGCCGTGCGCCTGCTGCTCACACGCATCGCCCGCGAAAGGGCGCTGCCGTTTGCCCCGCTAGTTCCGAATGCCGAGACGATCGCCGCGATGAAGGAAGCGAGAGCTGGAAATCTGCCGAAGTTTGACGATGTCCAGAGCCTTCTCGATGACCTCCATGCGGACGATTGAACGGACTGGTTGATTCAAGCGCGACTACCGGTGGGAGTGCAGCGGCCGACACCGCGCGGACCTTGATGAGCGACTGACTGCTATCGTTCAAGCCCTTGCAACGGACGATGTTCTCGAACCGCGTCATCATGACCATGCGCTTAGGGGTCCGTGGGCGAGTTTCCGCGACCGTCACGTGAAACCGGACTTGGTGCTCACCTACCAAGAGCCGGACCCGCACACTCTCCGCCTAGTCCGCATCGGATCGCATACTGAACTGGGGCTTTGACGGCCATGGAGTTAACCAAGCAGATCAGGGGTCACGGCCTTGCCTTTCATCGACCTTTAGCAGCGAAGCGGTCAAATTTGAGCGGAATGGCTTTCATCGTGAGCGGTTATCAGGGACACTCAGCAACGGCAGCTCGGAGAACCAAAAATGGCGCATCACAAACGCAAGGGGCCAAAGTCAACGAGAGCGGGATGCCTGCTATGCAAACCGCACAAGCGTCAAGGGTCAAAGCTCCGTGACCGACAGCGACACAGCGCAAATCGTCGAATGCCGCTCCCGGACGCCGCCCAGCCATATCGCTGACGCGAATCAGAGTCGTTGCGGTGACTCCCAAAGACGCAGAACTGACAACCCAACAGGCGGCGGACGTCCTTGGCGTTTCACGCCCCTTCCTCGTCGGACTGCTCGAAAAGGGTACCGTGCCGTTCCACAAGGTCGGGACGCATCGCCGTGTGCACTTCGAAGACATTCTCCGCTACAAGGAGAAGATCGATGCCGCTCGGCGCACTGTACTCGACGAACTTGCCGCCGACGCCCAGGATCTTGACATGGGCTACTGACCATTGCCGGTCACCGTTGCATTTCTCGACGCCGCCGTCTTGTACCCTGCGCCGCGACCCCGACCGCGTCGAGATCAACATCCAAAATATTATTAATCAATAAGTTAGAGTCCAATTGTCGAAGGAGCTGGACAACCGTTGCTCCGCCTATTGGCGGCAACATGTTTGCCGCCCACAGTCCGCAAGCGTAGAATTGCCAAACATGTCGATGTACGCACAGGCTCCCTTGGCTGCCAAACAGAATGGTGCGTACTACACCCCTCATCCAGTCGCAGCAGCACTAGTGCAGTTTGCCGTCCGTGCGCCGACTGACCGACTTCTCGATCCGGCATGCGGTGACGGGCGATTTGTCGCCTGTCATGCCAACAGCGTCGGTGTGGAGCGGGACATGGCCGCTGCGGCCATCGCATGCGAGCGCGCCCCCTGCGCCGATGTCCACCATTATGACTTCTTCAGTTGGGCCGAGAGCACGAATGAACGTTTCGACTGCGCGGCTGGCAACCCGCCCTTTATCCGTTATCAGACATTCGCTGGCGACACGCGAAAACGTGCGTTGCGGCTCTGTCGAGACCTCGGCGTCTGGTTCTCGGGCCTGACGACGTCTTGGGCGCCGTTTCTTGTCGTCACAGCCTCCTTGCTTCGTCCCGGTGGCCGGATGGCATTCGTCGTTCCGGCCTCCATCGGCCACGCCCCTCACGCTGCTCCGCTAGTTGAGTATCTTGTCGGCCGGTTCGATGAAGTTCGAATTGTCGCGGTGCGACGCAAGCTCTTTCCCCACCTTTCCGAGGATTGCTGGCTGCTCTTCGCCGATGGCTTTGGCGGCGCGACCGACCACATCCAGTTCGTACCCGTCGAGCGCTTTGACGACACCTTGGCCTGTTGTCCGGCCAAGCTCGTGTCAGTTGATGAGTGGCGCCACGATTGGAACCGTCGGCTGCGCCCCTACCTTCTCAGCAGAGCCGAGCGGTCCCTCTACCAAGAAGCAGCGCGCTCGGAGTCATGCGCACGGTTTGGGGAAATCGCTTCCGTAGGCATTGGCTACGTCACTGGCGACAACGAGTTTTTTCATCTCCGGCCATCCGAGGCCGAACATTGGCAGATTCCCCAACGCTATCTGCACCCCACGGTGAGGAATGGCCGGGCGCTGCCCAGCCAAGCGCTTGCTTCAGGCACCGTCGATGAGTGGTTCCAATCCGACAAACCCGTTCTGCTGCTTCGCTTGCCCAAGGATGCCGATTTGCCGCGCACGGTGCGGAAATACCTTGACTCGCCTCGCGGCCAAGCAGCGCGATGCGCTTACAAGTGCCGAAACAGGAAACCTTGGTATTCCGTGCCTGATGTCCGCGTTCCCACGTTTTTCCTCACATACATGGCTGGCGCGGCACCGTCTTTGGTCCGGAACAACGCGGCAGCCACATGCACCAACGCGCTTCACGCCGTCGACCTGCACAAGGATGAGGACGCTGATCGCTTGGTTCATGGTTGGCAATCATCGTGCCTAAAGCTCAGCTGCGAGATCGAGGGACACCCTCTCGGCGGTGGCGTTCTCAAGCTGGAGCCCAAGGAAGCCGCCAGGCTTTTGCTTCCATCGCCCGGCAGCGCTCTCCCGGTCGGCTTTGAAAGGGAGGCTTGCAACGCAGTCAGCACATTGCGCAAGTGGAGACACTGTGACCAATCGGCGGACGAACGATACGTCGTTAGCGCGCCGCAGCTAGTGAGCAAGACCCGAAGGCTCGAGTGGTCCCCTGACTCCTCGGCGTTTGGGGCCGAGCCCTTCCGCGATCTTGACTATTCCATCAGGTTGAGCGAATAGCGCCATCCCGCGCCGGATGACATGCAACACCTCCATCCATGGGGCCGAGGCAGATGGCGAACCAGCTTGTGCGGGTGCGGGTTGACAAGGAGATCAAGGACGAAGCCGCTGTCGTTCTCGCGGCCATGGGCCTGACTGTCTCCGACGCCGTGCGCCTGCTGCTCACACGCGTCGCCCGCGAAAGGGAGCTGCCGTTTGCCCCGCTGGTTCCGAATGCCGAGACGATTGCCGCGATGAAGGAAGCGAGAACTGGAAATCTGCCGAAGTTTGACGATGTCCAGAGCCTTCTTGATGACCTCCACGCGGACGATTGAGCGGACGCGTCGATTCAAGCGCGACTACAAGCGGGAGTGCCGCGATCGAGATTGTCCGCACGCTGCCGGTCGAGATACCATCGCTGAAAGTCTTCGTAATCTGCGAGTACGCGGGCTCCGCTGATGCGCTGGAAGCCGCCAATCCCGGAAAGCCAGTTCCGCACCTTCCTGACCGCGACGACATAGTCACCATGATGCGCTTCGATATCGCTGCCCGCGAGATCGGATATCGCCGCTTGGTATCGGAAGCGCTCCTCTTCCAACACTAGAATGACCTTCCTCGACAGGCGCTCTCCCCCGAAACGGCGGCAACCGAAGTCGATCCCGAGCTCGAACGGCATGTTCAGACGATAGTACTCATCTTCCTCTCGCGCTTGGCACCTACTGAGGTCGTGGACTGAGTACTTGGACGACGCCACCAGTTCAAGGATCTTTTCAACACGGGGCTCCCCGGCATTGCTTCTCTCCTTGGCAATGCGGGGTCTCAATCCGAACCTGACCAAGCAGAACAGAACGGCCTACAGGATGGGTTCGTACTCTTCGTCGAACGGACAGTTTACGAATGCGTTGCGCTCGAAATCACTCTCATCTTCTAACGCAACGTCTAACCCTTTGGCGGAAATGGATCTTCCCCATATGAATTCCGCTCGCGGATCCGGCCATCCCGGCCATGCACGTACACTTCGGTTCGCTGTCTTCGCGCGATTTTCAGGGCCGCATCAATCGCTTCGCGCTGCGTGTTATAGCGGCGTGTCACGCGTTCAGCGCCCCCTTTGCGAATGGCCCACTTGCCGTCCCGCGGCACGACGTGTTGACCGTTGCCAGCCATGTCCACTGTCCCTTGTTTCTCGCCTGCGAGCGAGTATAGCACCGCCTCGCATACCCTGAATGCTCCGGGACTCGCCGCGAACTGCTCGTGGGGATTTTCGGCCACGACAGTGCAAATGAACCCCTACTGATCAGGCTGCGGCCCATCCGAATCACCCCAGTTGGCGGCGTTGTCCTAGCTGCCACCGTGCACGACTTCGCCGTCCCGGAAGAAGGGCACGGTGGATGGCTTTCCACCCACGTCAGCATTTTGCCTAGCGGAATCTTGCACACACTGGACAGGTGTACAAAAATGTTGTTAGGTCGATGAATTGAAGTCACTTTGTCGCGGAAGCAACGCACGAAAGCGCATGGCGAACGCCGTATCCCACTCACACAGCAGCCCGCATCCGGCGGACGCGTTCTGGAAGGTCTTGCGCGCCTTCACCGAGATCAATTGGCTGGTGGGGGCGGGCAACTATCGGGTGGGGGAGCACGAAGGGCGCACGGCGCGAAT
>JAPPIX010000032.1 GCA_028820495.1 Gammaproteobacteria bacterium | reverse complement strand
CGGGGCCGCTGCTCAGGTCCTTGACCGTCATGGCGACGATCATGGCGGCGGAAACCGGACCCGTGACCAACCAGAAAAGCCCCCACTTGTTGAGGGCTCCCTTCTTGAGCACTTCGTTCAGGTCACTGCTCATGTCACGCAGCCACGCTTCGATCAAGCCTGAGCATGTTTAAGGCAATCTGGGATAGGGGACATCCTACCGTATAGGTTGAGCAGTATGAATTCGAGGCTTGAAACCCTAATCGGCCATCGGTCAGGGGAACAGCGCTTGTTCGAAGAACGTCCGGGCGTCTATGTTGGTGCCGGACACGATGGCCGCGACCCGCTTGCCCCGCAAGACTTCCGCCAGCGGACCGAGAAGCGCTGCGGGGGCCGCCGCGCCGGCCGGCTCAAGCGCCAGTTTCGTCTCCAGGAACAACATGCCCATCGCGCGGCGCATCGCGTCATCGTCGATCTTGACCAGTTCGTCGACGTGCTGGCGGCACAGTTCGAAGGAATAGGGCGCCGCGTGGGGTGCGCCGAGGCTGTCGGCGATGCTGCTCACCTGGTCGATCCCCTGGGGTGAGTTGGCTGCAAAACTGCGGTGCATGGTGTCGGCCCCCTCGGGTTCCACGCCATAAACGCGGCAGGCGGGTTGCGTGGCCTTGATCGCCGCCGCCACGCCAGCGCCGAGGCCTCCGCCACCGATGGGCACGATCACCGCATCAAGATCCAGTGCCTGGCGGGCCAGTTCGAGGCCGAGGGTCGCGCTGCCGAGCACGGTGGTGCGCCCTTCGAACGGATGAATCAAGGTGCGCCCCTCGTCCCGTTCGATCGCTAGAGCCGTCTCGAAAGCGGCGTGCACGTCGGGCACCTGCACGAGTTCGGCACCGTATGCCCGCACCTGCGCCACTCGAAACGGGTTAGCAGTACGCATCATGACCACCTTCGCACTCGTGCCGATGCGCTGTGCGGCGAAAGCCACGGCGATGGCATGGTTGCCAGCGCTCACCGCCGTGACCCCCCGCTCGCGCGCCGGTCCATCGAGGGCCAGCGCATTAAGCAGGGCACCGCGCACCTTGAAGGTGCCGGTAAGCTGAAGCACCTCCAGTTTCAGGAAGGCCGCGCCAGCGGCACCGAGCCGGGATTCGATCAGGGGAGAGCGCCAGCGGTGCGTCGGCGTCTCGTTGACCAGCCCATCAAGGGCAGCTCGCGCCTCCTCGATGTCCTTCAGCGCCAACACCCGCGCTCAACCAGCCCCGAGTTCGTTCACGGCGCGCGCGGCGGCATCGATCGCCGCGTGCAGGTAGGCGGAGCCCTCCGCGTCGGAGTTGGCGATGCTGATGCGGCCGAACGGTTTGCGGCCCAACTCGTGGGGCGCCTGGCCGTCATCCCAATCGGGATCGTACAGACCCAGGTATTCGTATGCGTAGCCGTGCGACCAGCGATTCACCGTGATCGCCTCGATGTCGCGGTCGGCATCAAAGCCCTTGGGCCCGAACATGGCGGCCAACTGGTTCCTAATCTCCGTCTCAAAGGCCGCGAAGGGGGTCGTGTACAGGCGATGCTGGCCTAGGCGGTACAGCTCGCGGGCGTTCTGTTGGCCATTGTTCCGGGGCGCCGGCATGTGGGCCATCCACAGCACCATGGGTTCGTCGCCCTCACTGCCGCCGGGATACCCTCCCAGGCTCACCGGGGGCGCCTGACTGACCGCCTCGAAGAAGCTGCCTGGGCAAAAGTACTGGGCAATGCCGGACGCATTGACCGCAGCGCCGCTGCGCAACAGGACATTGGCCATGGCGAAAGGCGTCTTGACGGCGTACTTGAGGTTTTCCTTCTGCGATTCGGGCAGTTCGGGACACAGGTGCGGAATGATCCGGTTGTAGCAGGCCAGGACGCAGTGCCCGGCGCGGACGGTATAGGCCTTCCCACCCTCCACGTAGGACACCTCCACCCCGTCATCGACGTTGACGGCCTTGACCGCGGTGCTGTTCAGGCGCAGGCGAGTCGATGAGTCGGGGCGATCCAGCCGGCTGTAGTCGAACCGGGCATTGACGACGTCTTCCATCGTGCTGCCGGGGGCGACTTCGGCAATCAGGTTGCGCACCAGCAGGCGGGCAACCGAAGCATTGCCGTCGGGAAACATGGGATAGCGCACGCCTTCACTGGCAAAGGCGAAGAGCTCTCCGACCAGCGTTCCCGTCAACCCCAGGCTCTTGAGGCCGGGAAGGCCAAACATCAACGCCTCCGTCACCGAGATGCAGTCCGTTGCCAGGCCGTAGATGAGCCTCGGCATGGGTTCGAACAGGGCAATGGTGGCGGGCGCCAGCCCTGCCCGGGTGCTCAGGAATTCCTGGTAGGAAGTGGTGTCGATGTAACGCTTGGTTTCGGCTAGGGAGAGTTCGTCCAAGAGGTCTCTTTCCCCTTCGATCAGGGCCAGCAACCGCTGTCCCTGGTCGCCGGGCAGACCGAGCGATTCAATCAGCGCCCGATGGCCGCCCCCGCCCAGCCAAGCGCTGGCCGAGGCATCTTGCACGATGCGGTCCTGGCCATAGCTCGCGGCATTCAGGTAATAGCCGAGATCGGCCAGCGGGTCCGATATGAAGTAGCCGGGTTCGCAAGCCGCTTCGAGCTTCTCAAGATCGACGCCGAGCTCCCGCAGCACGCGATGCACGGTTTCGCTGAAATTCTGGTGCTCGAGATTGAGGCTGCCGCCAACGCCGAGCAGCATGCGGCCGCCGGCGTGGAATTCATTGCGCTTGGCGTGGCCGCCGAAATCGTCGTGGTTGTCCAGGATCAGGATCTTCCCGTCGGGCCCCGCCTGCTGGCGGTACAGGTAGGCGGCTGCCAGGCCGCTCAGGCCCGCGCCGACGACCACTAGGTCGTGGCGTTCGTCCAGCAGCGCATAGTCGGTGGGCGCCTCGCCGCGCCACGCCAAGGCATGGGCGACTTCGAAGGAACCATCGTGACTGCCGCGCATTCCGGTGAGCGTCGGGGGGTAGTAGTCCTTGCCAATGGGACTGCGGGGGGGCGCGGCGCCCGCTTCGAGCGCCAGCAGGTCGCGCGGGGAAAGCGTCGCCCCGGCCGCCAATGCGATTGCGGCGCCGTTGAGAAAGTCGCGCCTAGTGATGTTTCGGGCCATGTTCTCCTCCTGTTCCTGGTTTTGACGGGTGCCCTTGTCCTAGGAATGACGTCCGGCATCAGCGGAGTTTCGCGCCAGCGAAACTCCAACGCGAACCGGTCGCACCGAAGGTGCGCGTTCGCGCCGGTTCAAAGGCCTGATCCGTCGGCAGAGTAAATCACCCAGATCTTGGAGTAGCCGTCGGTATCAAAGGTGCCCGTCCATTCCTTGGGAATCGTGACCGCCTCGCCGGCCTCGATGGTCTGCACGGTTCCATCCGCGGAGGTCAGGGTCACGCCGCCCTCCAGAAAATACATGAACTCATCCACCCCATAGGGTTCCTTAATCTCGAAACGAACCTTGTCAGACCGGTACATGCCGGATGCGAACTTCCCGTCGCTTGAGAGCAGCGTTGTGACGTCGAGCGTCCTGTGGCCATCCTCGTGAACCGTCTCGGTCGCGTCGTCCCGTTCGAAAAGGCTGCCCGCAAGCTCTTCCTTGCTGATCTTCGCTGGCATGACGGCTCCCTCCTCACCCGCAACGGCGGCCAGTGGGGCAGCGAAAACGGCCGCACCCAGAATGATCGACGCAATTGCATTTTTCATGGCTTAGACCCTCTGTTGTGTTGATTGAATTAATCATGTGCATGTCCTCAAGAATTGCTGCCGGTGCGCGGGCAACTGCGGCACAAGCCTACCAGTACGCAAGCGCGAGGAAGCCCGCGACCGTGATCAACGCCCCGATCAGCGCATAGGGAATTTGCGTCAATGCATGCTGCATGGGGGTGCATCCGGAGGCCTGCGCGGTCAGCACGGTGGCATCGGAATAGAAGCAGGCGTGGCTGCCGAAGGTGCTTGCCGACAGCGTGGCGCCGATGACCAGCGTCATGTCCGCGCCGAGGTTGTTGGTGAGCGCGGTGACGATCGGCAGCACGATGACGAACACGCCCCAGTTCGAACCGGTCAGGAACGACACCAGGGCCATCGACACGAAGACCACCGCCGGCAGCGACTGGGCCGTCAACAGCGGCTGCATGGTCGCCACCACGTATTCGGCGAGGCCGAGGGCATCGTTCACGTCCTTCAGGATGAATGCCGCCACCAGCACGGCGAGCGGCTCGATCATGGTCTTGAACCCATCGATGATGGTGTCGAAGGTGTCGTGCAGGCTCATCATCCGAGTGGCGAGGATGTAAGCGGCGGTGCCGCCCAGCGTGACGTAGATGCCGATCAGGAAATCCTTGTCGAAATACAGGGTGGCGAGCACCAGCAGCGCCATGGGCGCAACGAACAGGGTGATCCGCGGCGGGATGTCCTCCCGTGGCTGGATTGATTCGTTGGCCTGTTCGATGTGCGCAGCATCAGGGGGAACGGTCTCGCCGGTGGTGGCGGCTCGATGCTCCGCAGCCTTCATGGCGCCGAGCGATGGGATCACGCCGAGGATCACCAGCGGCACCAGCAGCACCGCCACCCAGGCATAGAGCATGTAGGGAATGGCGCCGATGTAGGTGTCGAGGCCCTCGCCCTCGGGGGCGATGCCGTTGGCGACGATCAGCCCCGCGAAGAACACGCCCCAGGTCGAGAATGGAATGATGACGCTGATGGGCGCCGCCGTGGAGTCAACCACGTAGGCCAGCTTTTCGCGCGACACCCGGTAGGCGTCGGTGAGCTTGCGCATCGCCGAACCCACAGCCAGCGAGTTTAGGTAGTCGTCCACGAACAGGAAGATGCCGAGCAGCCAGGTGGCGACCAGTGCGCCCTTCGCCGACCGGACGCGCCGCCCCATCGCCTCGGTGAAGGCCCGCGTCGATCCCGTGCGGATCAGCACGCCGATGAGTCCGCCCATGAAGCCGCAGACCAGGATCACCCAGGCCACGTCGGCATCCGTCATGACCCGCACCGATGTCTCCGCGAAGCCGCCGATGAACCCCGTGCCGTGGAGGATGACGAGGCCGACCAGCGACCCCGCGATCAGCGATTCGATGGGCCGGCGGGTAGCGACCGCGAGCACGAAGACGCAAAGCGTCGGAACGAGTGCAATCGCACCCAGGTCTTCCACGGGCTGCGAACCTCAGCGCGCCTCGGGACGAATGCGGCTAGTCGAAGGTATAGGTGAAGCGAGCGCCGACCGTTCGCGGACGACCCGGGCCCCAATCCAGCGCCACGTAAGGGTTGGCCGGACTGCCGCCGGTGATGCCGCCGTCGAAGTACTTGTCGTCGAACAGGTTCTCCACGTACACCGCGGCCGTCCAGTTGCCCGCTGCCCGGTAGCCGACCGTCGCCTGGGCGATGGAGTGGCCGTCCACCATGCGGTAGGACTCGGGAAAGTTCGTGGATTCCGGCCTCAAGGGCAGCCAGCCGGCCCGTCGTTCGCCTTCCCAACTCCAAGTCAGATTCGCGTAAACGCTGCCGTTGCCGACAGGATAGTCCGCATCCAGCGATGCGAACCAGGTCCACTTGGGCGCACCCGGAATTGACTGGCCCTCGCAGGCATCCACGGTACCGAACACTCGCTCACCATCGCCGCAGAACTCCTGCACGCCCTTGGCCTCGCTGTCGAAGAACGAAAAGCCGGCCATGAACTGCCAGTTCTCGTTCAGCATGGACTGCACCGTGCCCTCGGCCCCGATGCCCTCGAGCTTACCAACATTGCACACGACCACGGGCAGGGTGAGGCCGCAGGTCGCCTGCATGTCCTCGAATTCATAGAAGAAGGCGTTCAGCGTGACCTGGGTGCGCCCGTCCATGATCGTGCCCTTGTAGCCGACCTCGTAGGAAATGGAGTTTTCGCCGTCGAAGTGGGCGGGAACATGGGTGTCCGGCGTGGCTGCCGTGTTGCCGAACGGCGCCACCACGGGATTCAGCGTGAAACTGTTGAATCCGCCCTGCTTGTAACCCGTGGTCACGCCAGCGAACAGCAGCAAATCGTCGTTGGGCCGGTAATTGGCCACGAAGCGCCAGGTCACGTCCTCCCACTTGACCTTGTCACTGATGGGGCCGTTCGGGGTGAAGAACCCGGTCTGCACCTTGGGCCCGAGCACCGGGCTCGGATTGCGCGCGCTCAGCGCTTCCTGGGAGAAGGCCTTCTCGTCGGAGTTGTAGCGTACGCCGAGGCTCGCATCGATGGTGTCGGTAAGCTGGTAGTTCAGGTCCACGTAGGCGGCCCAGCCTTTGAAGCGGCCGATGGTCTCGTTCCAATCCTCCATGTAGCCGGTAGGGCTCGGCGTCCAAGTGCTGCTGCCGAAGTAGTAGTTCAGGAAATCCGCGTAGCCAATTTGGTTGTAGTAGTCGAACAGGCCCTGGCAGGTGGCGCCCCAATAGACGTTGCAGTAGATCTCCTCGTCTTGGCGCCCCATGAACCGGCTATCGATATCCTCGTCGTAGAACGAGACGCCGGCGTACCAATCGAGGGGCCCTTCGGTATGCGAGGTCAGCCGCAATTCCTGCTCGAAGTAGGTGCCGTCCTGGTCCTGCTCGTAATCGAATATGCGCAGGATGGTGGCATCGTAGTCTTCTGTGTAGCCGTATTCGTGATCCTTGAAGCCGGTGAGCGAGGTGAAGGTGCCGATGGGCAGCTCGATGTTGATTTCGGCACTGAAGCTCCATATTTCGCCCACATCGAACACGCCGTTGAGCGGCTCATCTAGGCTCACTTCGCGCAGGCCGTCGGGCAATCTGAGGTCGCCGTAGATTTCCTCAAGCAAGGCATAGGAACCGCCCTCCCCGCTGGCCCGGTACACCGTGCCGGACTGATCCCGGTCTTCGTACTCGGCCATCACGATGACTTCAACGTTGTCGTTGTTGTCGTACAGGCCGGTGACCCGGAAGGCGGTCTTGTCCAAGTCGATGAGCTTGTTGCCGTTCTCGACATTGGTGATGTAGCCGTCTTCCTGCATGTGCTGGCCAGCAACCCGCACCGCCAAGGTGTCGCTCAAGGTGACGTTGAAGCCGCCTTCGAATTCCACCACATCGCGTTCGCCTACGTTGAGCTCCGCGTAGCCGTCGGTCTCGCCGTTGCGCGGCCGGGTGGTGTGTACGTTCATCGCCCCGGAGATGGAATTGCGGCCGAACAGGAAGCCTTGGGGACCGCGCAGGATTTCCGCGCGCTCGATGTCGAACAGGCTGAACACGCCGGAGCCGGTACGACCTTGGTAGAGGCCGTTCTTGTACATGCCGATGGACGGGTCGCCGCCGTTGCCGAAGTCGTTGGTGACGATGCCGCGCACCCGGACCGAATCAATGAAGCTGTCCTTGGAGTTGCCGGTCACCCCCGGCGTGAACTGCGTGAGGTCCTTGACGTCGTTCAGGTTGACTTCGCGGATGAAGTCGCCAGCCAGCGCCTGAATCGCCACCGGCACATCCATGACGGACTCGGCCCGCTTGGTGGCGGTGACGATGATCTCCTCGAGTTCCTGCGCATGCAGCGCATGCGACGCGCCGCCGGCAGCCACTGCAGCGGAAACCGCTTGGGCCAGCAGCTTGCGCCTGGGCCGGAAGGC
>JAPPIX010000223.1 GCA_028820495.1 Gammaproteobacteria bacterium | reverse complement strand
GCCGTGCAGCCGATTCATCACCGTTTGCAGCTTGCCTTCGGCCAAGGCGACGAGCAGCTCGTCGTCCAGTTCAAACGCCGCTGCCGCCCGCTCGCGTTCCTCCGCAGGCATGCTGACTGCGGTGAGGTAGCGCACCATCTGCGCCTTGTCGCCGGGATGGCCGACGCCGATGCGCAGTCGATGGAAGTCCCGCGACCCCATGTGCTCAATGAGGCTCTTGATGCCGTTGTGGCCATTGGCCCCGCCGCCCGTCTTGAGGCGTACGATCCCTGGCTCGAAGGCCACTTCGTCGTAGGCCACCAGCATCTCCTCCGGCGCCACCCGGTAGTAGCGGGCGTAGGGCGCCACCACTTCGCCGCTTTGGTTCATGTAGGAGCCGGGCAGCAGCACGCGCACATCGGCCTCGCCGATGAGGCCCCGCCCGGCCTCGCCCTTGACCTTGGCGGTCGCAGCGAAGCCGATTCCAAAGCGGCTGGCTAGGTAGCGGACGAAGGCGACGCCGATGTTGTGGCGTGTGGCCGCATACGCCGGGCCGGGATTGCCCAAGCCGACGATAAGGCGAAGCCTATCTTTCTTGATCGCGGGACAAGGTTGTCCCATGAGTCAACCCTTGCGCCCGGCGACCGCCGAGTTGCGCAGCAACTCGATTGCGCCGCCAAGGCGGCGCGCCCGCGCGTCAGCCTGAGGCATCGCTCCGTTAGTCCTCAGCGGATGCGTCCGGTTCGGCTGGTGCCTCTTCTTCTTCTTCCTCTTCGGCCTGGGCCGTGCCGCCTCTGGGCGGTTGCACGCTGACCACGGGAATGTCGTGGTCTTCGCCGTAGCCGAGGGCCACCAGGACTACCCCCTCCGGCAGGTTGAGGTCGCTGAGGTGCAGGGCATGCCCCACGTCCAACGCCGTCAGGTCCACCTCGATAAACTCCGGCAGGTGCTTGGGCAGGCAGCTAACTTCCACGTCCACCAGGTTGTGGGCGATGCTGCCGCCACCGGTGCGCACGCCCACGCACTTGGACTCATTGATAAAGTGCAGGGGCACATTGGTCTGAATGGGCCGGTCGGCCTCAACCCGGAGGAAATCCACGTGCAGCACCTTTTCGTTCACCGGATGCAACTGCAGGCTGCGCACCAAGGCTTGCTGCTCGGTGCCGTCCACCTTCACGTTGACGATTTGGGAAAGGAAGGCTTCCTGCTGCATGGCCTTGGTGAGTTCGTTGGCGCTCAACGTAACGGGTTGGGGCGCGTTCTCGCCGCCGTAGATGACGCCGGGCAGCCGCTCGCCCGACCGCCGCAGGCGGCGGCTGGCGCCGGTGCCGAGATCGGTGCGAAGGCTGGCGTTGAGTTCAATGGACTGCGACATGATGGTGCTCCAATGGGGTCTGTTCAGGTCTGGGCAACGGTTTGCGGGCTTGGCTTTGAGCAGTGCGCCGATCAGCGAAACATGGCGCTCAGAGACTCCTCGTGGCTGACCCGCCGGATCGCTTCGGCCAACAGGCGGTCGAGGCTCAGTTGATGAATCTTCGAGCAGGCCGCCGCATCCTTGCACAGGGGGATGGTATCGGTCACCACCATCTCGTCGATGGCCGAGTCGGCGATGCGCTCGACGGCCGGGTCGGAAAGCACCGGGTGGGTGATGTAGGTCACCACGCTGATGGCGCCCTCTTCCTTGAGCGCGGCGGCGGCGGTGCATAGGGTGCCGGCGGTGTCCACGATGTCGTCCACCAGAATGCAGGTTCGGCCGGTGACGTCGCCGATGACGTTCATCACCCGGCTTTCATTGGCTTGCGGACGGCGCTTGTCGATGATGGCGAGATCGAGATCGTTGAGCTGCTTGGCTATGGCCCGCGCCCGCACCACGCCGCCGACGTCCGGCGACACGACGATGGGGTTCTCATAGCCTTGGGCGGCGATGTAATCAACGAGCACCGGGGAGCCGTACACGTTGTCCACCGGCATTTCAAAGTAGCCTTGAATTTGGTCGGCATGCAGGTCCACGGTGAGCAGCCGATTGATGCCGACGCCGTCGAGCATGTTGGCCACCACCTTGGCGCTGATCGGCACCCGCGCCGAACGGGGGCGGCGGTCTTGGCGGGCGTACCCGTAGTAGGGCACCACCGCGGTCACCCGGTGGGCGGAGGCGCGGCGAATGGCGTCGGCCATGATCACCAGTTCCATGAGGTTGTCGTTGGTGGGCGCACAGGTGGATTGGAGGATGAACGCATCGCAACCGCGCACGTTTTCGTGGATTTCAACGTTGACCTCGCCATCGCTGAAGCGGCTCACCTTGGCGCGGCCGAGGTCGATGCGCAGTTCCGAAACCACCCGCTCCGCCAAGGCGGGGTTGGAACTGCCGGAAAAAATCATCATTTGGGCCACGATGTCATCCTGGTTGGGGTTGCGCTATGTGGCTGGGGTGGCAGGATTGCGGGCGCACTTCGTGCGCCCGTCCCTTCGGGATCGTCGGCGCTTGGCACCGACGACCAAATCCGCCTGCGGTGGATTTGTCGAACCTGGTTCGAACCCTGCCCACTTCGATTCGCCGTTGCTCAGTGTATCCAAAGGTACGTTTTGTGGCTGGGGTGGCAGGATTCGAACCTGCGTATGCCGGGATCAAAACCCGGTGCCTTACCGCTTGGCGACACCCCAGAAGAAAGCTGAAATCCCCGGCACCCTCAGCGGGGGCGCTATTGTGCGTTTGGGTCGGGGCGCTGTCAAACTACTACGACTTAAGGAAGACTAGAACCGGCTTCCGTTCGCCGCTCGTATGATAGGCTCCGCCGCTGACGGAGTGACGGCGCGAAGCCACTGATCAGGATGGCAAATCTACCCCGCAAGTCGTTCGCCATGGTGCAAACGGGCGTTGGCGAACTGACGCCCCAAGACGTGCCGATTCCCGACATTGATGACGATTCCGCCCTGTTGCGGCTGGAGGCCTGCGGCATCTGCGGCAGCGATTACGAGCAATACGACGGCCTGCTGCGCACGCCCATGCCGGTGATCCCCGGTCATGAGCCGCTGGGCGTAATCGCCCGACTCGGGGAGGGGGCAGCCGCTCGCTGGGGCGTGGACGTCGGCGACCGCGTGGCGGTGGAGACCATGCTGGCCTGCCATCATTGCGACACTTGCCTGGGCGGCGCCTATCACCTGTGCGGCAATCGCAAGATCTACTCCTACATCCCGCTCTCCGAAGCCCCGGGGCTCTGGGGCGGCTATGCCCAGTACATGTTTCTGCACGCCAATTCGATCGTGCACAAGGTGAGTTCCGCGCTGCCGCCGGAGATTGGCGTGATGTTCAATCCGTTGGGGGCCGGGTTTCGCTGGGCGGTGGAGATGCCGAACACCCGCCCCGGCGACACGGTGGTCATACTCGGTCCCGGGCAGCGGGGGCTGGCCAGCGTCATCGCCTGCCGGGAAGTCGGCGCGGGCACCATCATCGTCACCGGTTTGGAGGTGGATGCCGAGAAGTTCAAGGTCGCCCGGGCCTTCGGCGCCGACCATTGCATCGATGTCGAAAACGAAGACGCCGTCCGGCGCGTCGCGGAAATCACCGGCGGCCGCGGTGCCGACGTGGTGGTGGACGTCAGCGCCTACGCAACCCAGCCGGTGGCGGACGCACTCAAGATGGTGCGCGTCGGCGGTAGCGTGGTGCTGGCCGGCGTGAAGGGATTCAAGCCAGTGGAGAACTTCGTCTCCGATCGGGTGGTGATGAAGGAAATCAACATTCGCGGCGCCATCGGCGTGACCTCAAGCGGCTACCAGAGCGCCATCCGGCTGATCGAAAGCGGCCGGGTGCCGGTGGAGAAGATGCACACCCACCGGTTCGACCTAGCCGATGCTGAACTTGCGATAAAGACCCTGGCCGGACGCATTCCCGATGACCGGTCGATTCATTCCTGCCTGATTCCGCCGCATTGACCGCCGCGCAGGCTGTTGATTGGCCAAACTGGAACCGGCTCAAGAAGAAAACCAGGAGACTTGCAGTGATGGAGATTCCCTTCAACCAAAAAGTGGCCGAGGCCTTCAAGGCGGCACCCAAGGGCGCCGCAGGCGGCCTTCCGGAATTCCTCGGAATCGAGATATTTGATGCCGGCCCCGGCACCATGCGGGCGCGCTTGGCGGTGCGCGAGGACTTTATGACCGGGATCGGGAACATGCACGGTGGGGTGCTGTCGGCGTTCTGCGACCACCTGCTCGGCTGCGTCTGCTATCCCGCCATGCAAAAAGGGCAATGGGCCGCCACCACGGAGTTCAAGATCAACCTCACGGCCCCGGTCAGCGGCGGCACCGTCGAGGCCCGTGCCGAGATCCTGAACCTGACCCGCAGCCAAGCGGTGGTGCGCATCGACATGACCAACGAAGGACGCGCCTGCGCCATCGCTCAAGGCACGGTGACCATTCGCAACCCGCGGTAGACACTCGTCGCCATCGCGTCCCGCCCTCGATTAAGAGGTTGGGATCAGATGCCACGCTCCGAAGCAACCACCCGCACCCGATAGCCGGGCCTTTGCGCGGTGATGCGGCGCGGTGGGGCATCGGCTGGCGCTTGTTTGGCGCGCTCGAAGCGCACTTGCCAGCCGAGTTGGCGGAAGCCCGTGAGGTTGCCTTCCGGGTCGCTGGTGGCCTCGGCAACCGGGGCTTTTGCGGAGGGCCGTCCCTGCAGCCAGTCGAGCAGCAGGCTCAGCGGCAGGCTCCAGCCGAGTTCGGCCAGCATCAGCGCTTCGGGGCTGCCTGATGTTCGCACATTGCCATCCGCATCGGTGATTTCGAGTCGGCCCGGGGTTCCGCGCAGGCGGGTTTGGCCCTGTCCCAACGGCCCCCAAAGGTCGATCTCGAAGCGTTCGCCGGACTGCCGCCAGACGAAACGGGCCGACCAGGATTCTCCACTGTCAACAACGCCGATCTTGCCCTTGATGGAAAAATCCGTTCCTGGCGACATCGGCGGGACGGAGACGCAGCCGGCCAGCAACCAAAGCGCAATGAAAATCGCGTTTAGAAATAAGAGCTTGGACGGGAACACGAAGAAGTGACTCTGCTACAATGAACGCCTTTCGACTCTTGCTTTGGCCACGCCCCATCCACCATGGCAATTCTGGCTTACGGGCTCAACTACCGCACCGCGCCCATCGAACTGCGGGAACGGGTGGCATTCCCGGAAGATACGCTAGGCTCAGCGCTCGTGGAAGTGACGCAGGCAGTGCCGAGCGTGACCGAGGCGGCCATTCTCTCCACCTGCAACCGCACCGAGCTGTACTGCGCCATTGAGCCCGAGCGTGAGTCGGCGCTTGCCGAATGGCTGGCGGCACACCGCGCCGTACCAGCGGATGAACTGCAAAGCGCCATCTATCGCTATTGGGATCAGGACGCCGCCAGCCATCTGATTCGGGTGGCGGCGGGCCTCGACTCGCAGGTGCTCGGCGAGCCGCAGATCATGGGGCAGGTGAAGTCCGCCTATGAACTGGCGCGCAACCTGGGCGCCATGGGTTCGGAACTGAACCTGCTTTCGCAGGTGGCCCTGAACGCCGCCAAGCAGGTGCGCACGGACACCGGCATTGGCCGCAACCCGATATCGGTGGCCTATGCGGCGGTGACCATGGCGAAGCAGATCTTCACCGACCTGACCCATAAGCGGGCGCTGCTGCTCGGTGCCGGCGACACCATCAAGCGGGTGGCCGAACACCTTGCTGAGCAGGGCATCGACGGCATGACCATCGCCAACCGGACCGTCGCCAACGCCGAGGCCTTGGCCGCCCGTTTCAGCGCCCAGCCTGTGCAGCTAAGCGCGGTGCCGAAGGCGCTGCGCGACCACGACATCGTCATCGCCTCAACCGGCAGTGCGCTGCCGGTGGTAGGCAAGGGAGCGGTGGAAGCGGCCATCCGGCAGCGCCGCCACCGGCCCATCTTCATGGTCGATATCGCCGTGCCCCGGGACATCGAGCCGGAGGTTGGGGAGCTGCCCGACGTGTACCTGTACAGCATCGATGACCTAAGCGCCATCGTTGAGGAAAACCGCCGTCAACGCTTGCTGGAGGCCGATTCCGCCGAAGCCTTGATCGACCAGGGCGCGCGGCGCTTCATCGCCGAGCGACGGGTGCGTCAAGGCCAGCGCATGCTGCGGCAATATCGGGAGAATGCGGAGGACGTGCAGGCCGCCGAACTGGAAAAGGCGCTCAAGAGCCTGCGCAACGGCACGCCCCCCGAAGCGGTGCTCACCCGGCTCAGCGAAGGCCTGACCCGCAAGCTCATCCATCAACCCACGGTCGCCCTGCGCGCCGCGAGCGCCGAAGGGCGGATGGATCTGCTTGAGGCGTTCAAGTCGGTTTACGGGCTCGACTGACTTGGGAATGGCCCATGCCGCTGTCGCCTTCAGTGAGAGCCAAGCTGGCCGACCTCTCCGAGCGGTTTGAGGAAGTCGGCGCGCTGCTGTCCGATGCCGAAGTGCTCGCCGACCGCCGCCGGTTCGAGGCGCTGTCGCGCGAATTCGCCGAGCTTGAGCCAGTCACCCAGAACTTCGAGCGCTTCAAGCGGCTGGAGCGCGAACTTGAGGAGTCCGAGGCCTTGGCCCGCGACGGCGATGCGGAGTTGCGCGAGCTGGCCCAGGAGGAGGCGGCTGCCCTAGGCCAGCAGATCGCTGCCGCTGAATCCACCCTGCGCACGCTGATGCTGCCGAAGGATCCCAATGACGAGGCCAACGTCTTCCTCGAAATTCGCGCCGGCACCGGCGGCGATGAGGCGGCCATCTTTTCCGGCAACCTGTTCCGCATGTACAGCAAGTACGCCGAGGGACAGGGTTGGAGG
Organism: Gammaproteobacteria bacterium; assembly: GCA_028820495.1. Classification (GTDB taxonomy): domain Bacteria; phylum Pseudomonadota; class Gammaproteobacteria; order Pseudomonadales; family Azotimanducaceae; genus Azophilus. Next base: position 821 of record JAPPIX010000223.1, on the reverse strand, counting down.
CTTGAGGTGCTCAGCAGCCGGCCTGGCGAGCACGGCGGCTACAAGGAAATCATCAGCCGCATCGAGGGCGGCAACGTGTACAGCCGCTTGAAGTTCGAGTCCGGGGCCCATCGGGTGCAGCGGGTGCCGGAAACCGAGTCCCAGGGCCGCATCCACACGTCGGCCTGCACGGTCGCCATCCTGCCCGAAGCCGCCAGCATCGACAGCGTGGACATCGACAAGGGCGACCTGCGCATCGACACCTTCCGCGCTTCCGGCGCCGGCGGCCAGCACGTCAACAAGACCGATTCGGCGGTGCGCCTGACGCACCTGCCGAGCGGCATCGTCGTCGAATGTCAGGATGAGCGTTCGCAGCACAAGAACAAGGCCCGGGCCATGGCGCTGCTGCAAGCCAAGCTGCTCGACGCGGCCCGCACTAGGCAGCAGGACGAACAGGCCGAGTCAAGGCGCACGTTGGTGGGTTCCGGCGACCGCTCCGAACGCATACGGACCTACAACTTTCCCCAAGGGCGGGTCACGGACCACCGCATCAACCTCACGCTTTACCAGCTTGGCGACCTGCTGGAGGGGGCGCTGGACCCCATCGTGCAGCCGCTGGTGCAGGAGCACCAAGCCGACCTGTTGGCGAGCTTGGGGAGCCTCTGATCAAGTCCCGTTCACTCAGCGCTTCACTGGTAGAGAATGCAAGCGAAGTCGCAGTTGAATGAAGTTCGCAGCGGACAAGGGCGCAAACCAGTCAATGAGCACCGTGAAGCGCCCTTCGGGAGGGCTTGGCGGACGCGCTGGCTGCGTTGCGGCTCATTGTGTGGGGGCCTGCCACA
>JAPPIX010000226.1 GCA_028820495.1 Gammaproteobacteria bacterium | reverse complement strand
TGCCACCAAGGGAATCCTGATGAAAGCCAGTTTTTTCGCTGTTGCGTTGCTGTGGGTTGGGCCCGCGGCTGCCGCCACCGAGGCCGAGCGCCTGCTGGAGGCGCGGCAGGCGGAGTTCGCTCAAGAGGTGATCGAGGTTGCCGAGGGGGTGTACACCGCCGTTGGCTTCGGGGTCTCCACCTCTTCGATGATCGTCGGCGATGATGGCCTCGTCATCATTGACGCGCAGATCGACGAGGCGGCGGCGCAGGGCGCCTTGGCGGCATTCCGCGAGCTATCCGACAAGCCGGTGCGGGCCATCGTGCTCACCCACGGGCACGGCGACCACACCGGCGGCGTCGGTGTTTTCGCGGGCGAGGATGATCCGCAAATCTGGGCGCGGGAGGGGTTTGGCAGCGAAGGGCGCTGGCAGGCGGATGCCGGGCTGACCATCCAACGCCAGCGCGGCGCCCGCCAGGCCGGGTTCTTGCTGAAACCGGAGCAGCGCATCAACAACGGCGTCGCCCAAGCCTACTGGCCGAAGCGGGCCGGCGGCGTGTTCGCCGCCCAAAACCGGCCCACGCACTTCTTCACGGGCGACCGGCACGCCTTGAGCGTGGCCGGCGTCCGCTTGGAGCTGGTCGCTGCCGACGGCGAAACCCCGGATCAGCTCTATGCTTGGCTGCCGGATCGCAAGGTGCTGTTCGCCGGCGACAACTTCTACAAGTCCTGGCCCAACCTCTATGCGATCCGAGGCACCGGATACCGGGACGTGCGCGCTTGGATCGACTCCTTGAGCCGCATGATTGAAGAGCAGCCCCACCACTTGGTCGCTGGCCACACCCGGCCGGTGGTCGGCGCTGCCCAGGCGACGGAGGTGCTGACCCACTACCGGGATGGCATCGCCTCGATTTTCGAGCAGACCATTGCCGGCATGAACCAGGGCCTGACGCCGGATGAGTTGGTGCAGACCGTCAAGCTGCCGCCGGAACTGGCGGAACTCGACTACCTAAAGCCCTACTACGGCAACGCGGAATGGGCGGTACGCGCCATTTTCACGGGCTACCTAGGCTGGTTCGATGGCAATCCCTCGAACCTGTTTCCACTCTCCCCGGCGGATGAGGCGCGCCGCATTGCGGCGCTGGCCGGCGGCGTGGAAGCGTTGCGCGCTGTGGCGTTCGCAGCGTTGACGGCAGACCCCCAATGGACGGCGCAGTTGTGCGACCGCCTGTTGGCCCTCAATCCGGGCGATGCCGCCGCCATGCGCCTGAAGGCCGATGCGCTTGACGCCTTGGCCCGGGAACTGCTTACGGCGACCGGGCGAAACTACTACATGACCACCGCCCAGCAACTGCGGCAGGCGGCGGACGAAGAGCCTACTTCAAGCGGTAGCGAATCGGCAGGTTCTTGAGCCCGCCGACGAAAGTGGACTGAATGTAGCGGGGTTCGCCATTCAGCTCGATGGCGTCCACGCGCCGCAGCAGTTCCGCCAGAAAGGCGCCCATCTCCATGCGCGCCAAGTGCTGGCCGAGGCAGACGTGGGCGCCGAAGCCGAAGGCCAAGTGATTGGCGCCGCCGCGATCGATGCGGAATGCAAAGGGCGCCTCGAACACCGCCTCGTCCCGATTGGCCGAGGGGTACCAGAGCACGCAGGCCTCCCCGGCGGCGATTGCCGTGCCTCCCACGGCGCAGTCGGCGGTGGCGGTGCGCATGAACTGGCGCACCGGCGAGACCCAGCGGATGATTTCATTGAGGGCGCCGGCCATGTGCCCGGCGGGGTCGGCGCGCAGCTTGGCCATTTCATCGGGATGTTCGATGAGCGCCAGCAGGCCGCCGGCGATGGACGAACTGGTGGTGTCGTGGCCGGCGGTGGCGATGATCTGGTAGTAGCCGTTGGCCTCTAGATCCGCAATCGGCTCCCCGTCGATGCGTGCGTTGGCGATCACGCTGGCCACATCGTCAGTCGGATGGGCGCGGCGGCTGCGGCTGAGCTCGCTGAAGTAGGCTTCGAAGTCCCGTACCGTTTCCACCAGCGCGTTCGGCTCGAAGGAGCGTTGGTTGTCGGGATCCGAGGATCCGAACAACTCCTGGGTGAGCTTCATCATCAACGGCTCGTCAGACTCCGGCACCCCGAGGATCGACATGATCACCCGCAGCGGATACCAGATCGCCACGTCCTTGACGAAGTCGCACTCGCCGCCGAGGCCGGCCAGCCGGTCCACGTAGTCGGTGGCCAGTTGGTCGATGCGGCCTTGCAGTTGGCGCAGGTTCTCGCCCCGGAACCAGGCTTGGGTCAGCATCCGGTAGCGGCTGTGCTCCGGATCGTCCATGGTCACCAATGAGCGGACGAGGTGCCGGCGCCCAAATAGCTGCTCCGTGACGACGGGCAGTATCTTGGCACTCAGCAGCGGCCGCGGGTCGTTGATGAACAGCCGCTTGTCGCTCTCGACGGCCTTGACGTCGTCGTAGCGGGTGAGGCACCAGAAGGGGTCGTAGCCGTTCGGCTCCATCCAGCGGATGGGCGCGTGCTGGCGCAGCCAAGTGAATTGCTCGTGCATCCAGGCTTCATCCGCCCAGCGGGCGGCATCGACCAGCTCGTCGTCAAGCTGGGGCGATTCTGTGGCGATTGGCAAGGTCATGGGAGCCCTCAGCTTGCCCCAGCACGGTGCGCCGCTTGCGCCGAAGCTAGAACCAGCCAGCTTATGGGCTGTCTCCACTTGTTCATTGAGAGCATCATAGCAAAGCGCTACCGGAGCAGTTCTTCGGCGATGATCACCTTGCGCACTTCGGTGGTGCCGGCGCCGATTTCGAGCAGCTTGGTGGCGCGGAACAGGCGGTTGACCTCGGACTCCCAGATGTAGCCGCTGCCGCCGTGAATCTGCACCGCGTTGTCCAGCACCCGGTTGCAACTGTCGGCGCAGTAGAGCACCGAGGCGGCCGTGCGGGCGTGGATTTCGCCGCGCCCGGCCTGGGATTCGTCGGTGCGGTCAAGTTCGGCGAGCACCTGCCAGCAGAAGGTGCGCATGGTCTGCACCGAGACGTACATGTCGGCCAGCCGCGACTGCACCATCTGGAATTGGCCGATGGGCCGACCGAACTGCTCCCGGCTATTGGCGTACTCCAGGGACAGTTCGAGTGCTCGCTCAGCGACGCCAACGCTGATGGCTGCGATGGCCGCCCGTTCAACGTCGAGGCCGCTCATCACCACTTGGTGGCCTTGGTGCTCGGTGCCGACGATCTGGGTCAGGGGCACCGGCAGGTCGTCGAACACCAACTCCCCGGTCGGGCTGCCGCGAAAGCCCATCTTGACCAGCTTTTGCGCAACGTCGAAGCCGGGCGAGGTGGCTTCCACGGCAAAGGCGGTGACGCCCTTCGAGCCCTTGCCGCGCTCGGTCTTGGCGTACAGCAGGCAGAGGTCCGCCACCGGGCCGTTGGTGATGTAGAGCTTGGTGCCGTTGATGACGTAGTGGTCGCCGTCGCGCTCCGCACGGCAACGCATGGAGCCCAAGGCGTCGGAGCCGGCGCCGGGTTCGGTGAGGCCTAGGCAGCCGATCCATTCTCCGGAGCAGAGCTTCGGCAGGTACTTCTCCCGCACGGCCTCCGAACCGTTGTTGTAGAGGTTGTTGGCGCACAGGTTGTCGTGCGCGAGCCAAGACAGCGCCAGGGCGTGGTTCCAGCGGGCAAAGGCCTGGGCCACCAAGCCAGCCTCCACTAGCCCTAAGCCCACCCCGCCGTAGCGCTCCGGGATGGTGAGGCCCAAGAAGCCGAGTTCGCCCAGCTCGGGGAACAGGTCGTCCGGCCACCACTCCTCGGCGTCCATGCGCGGGGCGAGCGGCGCGAGGCGCTCCCGGCCGTAGCGGTCGGCGTGCTCGAGCAGGGCTTGCTGATCGGGGGTCAGCGCGAATTGGTCGGCCATCGGTCTTTGCTTAGAGTCCTTAGAGCCTCAGCACCCCGTACCGGGGTTCGCCGAAGGGCGCGTTCAAGGCGGCTTCGATGCCGATGCCGAGGGCGTTGCGGGTGTCCACCGGATCCAGCACGCCGTCGTCCCAGAGTTCCGAGGTGGCGTAGTAGGCGCTGGTGGTGTTTTCGTAGTTGGCCAGCACGTCGGCGCGGATTTGCTTGAGTTCGGCTTCGTCCGGTTCAAGGCCCTCGCGCTTGAGTTGGGCGACCTTGATGGTCACCAAGGTGTTGGCCGCCTGCTCCTCGCCCATCACCGAGATGCGGCTGTGCGGCCAACTGAACAGCAGCCGGGCGTCGAAGGCCCGCCCGCACATGCCGTAGTTGCCGGCGCCGTAGGAGCCGTTGGTCATCACCGTGAACTTGGGCACCTCGGAGCAGGCCTGCACCATGATCATCTTGGCGCCGTCCTTGGTAATGCCGCGCCGCTCGTACTCCCGGCCCACCATGTAGCCGGTGATGTTCTGGAAGAACACCAGGGGCACCCGGTTCTGGTTGCACAGTTCCATGAAGTGGGCGGCCTTCAGCGAGCTGTCGTTGAACAGCACGCCGTTGTTGCCGAGCACGCCCACCTTGTAGCCCCACAGGTTGGCGAAGCCGCACACCAAGGTGTCGCCGTAGTCGGGCTGGTACTCGGCCAAGCGGCTGCCATCGACGATGCGGGCGATCACTTCGCGCATGTCGAACTGCTTGCGCACGTCGTGGGGAACGATGCCGTAGAGATCCTCCGGGTCGTACCAGGGTTCCTCGGGCGCCTCCCGCTGCAAGGGGAACTTCTCCCGCCGCTCCCACTGCATCACCACTTCGCGGCCGATGGCGATGGCTTCGGCTTCGTTGGCGGCATAGAAGTCGCAGGTGCCGGAAACGCTGGTGTGCATGCGGGCGCCGCCCAGTTCATCGACGGTCACCTCCTCGCCGGTGGCGGCCTTCACCAACGGCGGGCCGCCGAGAAAGACCGCGCCGGTGCCTTCGACGATCACCGAGTAGTCGGACAGCGTCGGGATGTAGGCGCCGCCGGCAGTGCAATGGCCGAAGACCAGGGCGAGCTGCTTGCAGCCGAGCTTCGACAGCTGGCACTGATTGCGGAAGATGCGCCCGGCCATGGCCTTGTCGGCGAACAGGTCCGATTGCAGGGGCAGGAAGGCGCCGGCGCTGTCGCACAGGTGCACCACCGGCAGCCGGTTTTCGATGGCGATGTCGAGGGCGCGAATGATCTTCTTGACGGTGAGCGGGTACCAAGCGCCGCCCTTCACCGAAGGGTCGCTGCAGTTGATGACCACTTCCCGGCCGCCGATCACGCCAATGCCGATGATGCAGCTCGCCGAAGGCGAGCCGCCATTGTAGGCCATGTTGGCGGCCAGCGACGAAAACTCCAGGAAGGGCGTGCCGGGGTCCAGCAACTGCTCGAGCCGCTCCCGGGGCATTTGCTTGTCCTGCCGGGCGAGGCGCTGCCGGTCCCGGTTCGGACGGTCGAAGCGGGCGGCCTCTTGGCGGGCGCGAAACTCCCCCACCACCTTGAGGTTGTGAGCCCGATAGGCTTGGTAGGAGGCGCTGCTCGGGCTGATTCGGGTCTCTATCCGGCGCATCAGGCGCTTCGCTCCAGTTCGATGAGTGTGGCGCCCCGCTCGAAGCTGGCGCCTGGCGCCACGTGCACCGCGGTCACGGTGCCGGCCAAGGGCGCGGTGATTTCGGTCTGCATCTTCATGCTTTCGATCAGCGCCAGCCGTTGGTTCTCGGCCACGCTGTCGCCGGCCCGGACGTCGATCTCGATCACCACTCCGGGCATGGGGGCACGTACCTGGCCGTCGGCACCGCCGCCAGCGGAGCGGTCCGCGAACCCGTTGACGGTCTCGATGCGCCAGGTGTGGCCTTCGAGATGCACGAACAGCGTGGTGCCGTCCTGGGCGGCGTGAATGGGGTATAGCGAGCCATCGACGGCCAGCTCGGCTTCATGGTCGCCGGTCCAACGCAGGCTGGCTTCGAGCCGGACGCCGTCGATGTCCAGCAACTGGTTCGAGCCGCGCCGCAAGGGCCGCACGCTATGTTCTTCGCCGTTGATGCGGTGGGTGGGGCGCATCAGTTTCTCCACGCACCCAAGTCGGCGTGCACCGCCGGCATGGCTTGGTCGATCAGCCGGTTTTCGCGGTCGGCCAGATGGGCCGCCGCCAAGGCCCGGGCCAGCGATTCGGCGGCCGGCGCTTTGGCCAGCAGTTCATCGCCGTGGCGGTCGAGAAAAGCCGTGTCCGTGGCGCCCTCGGCAAAGGCCGGATGGGCGAGAATGGCCCCGAGGTAAGCGGCGTTGGTGCGCACGCCAAGCACCACCAGATCGCCCAGCGTCGCAATGGCCTTGGCGATGGCTTGGGAACGGTTGGCGCCCTGGGCTACCAGCTTGCCCAACAGCGGGTCGAAGGCGGCCGTCACCTCCTGGCCGGGGTAGAGGCCGCTGTCCATTCGGATGCCCTCGCCTTCGGGTTCCTTAAGGTGCATAACGCGACCGGTTTCCGGCAGGAAGCCGTTGGCGGGATCCTCCGCGCAAATCCGGCACTCGATGGCGTGGCCAACGGGCTTAAGGTCTTCCTGGCGCAGCCGCAAGGGAACGCCTGCGGCAATGTGCAGTTGCTCCGCCACCAGGTCAACCCCGTACACCAGTTCCGTCACCGGATGCTCAACTTGAATCCGGGTGTTCATCTCCAGGAAGTAGAACTCACCTTCCGGGGTGAGCAGAAACTCCACGGTGCCGGCCCCTGGATAGGCCGAGGCCTCGGCGATGCCCACCGCCGCTTCGCCGAGACGCGCCCGCATGCTGGCATCGATGGCGGGGGAGGGCGCCTCCTCGATGACCTTTTGGAAGCGCCTCTGCACCGAGCACTCCCGTTCCCCCAAGTGCACGGCCCGCTCACCGTCGCCGAGCACCTGGACTTCGATGTGCCGGATTTCGGTGAAGTAGCGCTCCACGTAAACCCGCCCGTCGCCGAAGTAGCGCGCCGCCTCGGAGGCCGCAAGGCGCAGAGCGCCTTCCAATTCACCGGCATCGCGGACGATGTTCATGCCCTTGCCGCCGCCCCCGGCGGAGGCCTTGACCACCAAGGGGAAGCCGAGGCTGGCCGCCGCATCGCCAAAGCCCCCGTCGGCTGCGTCCAAGTCCACCGATGGCGGAACCGGCAGGCCTTGGGCGGCGACGAACGCGCGGGCGGCGATCTTGTCGCCCATCAGTTCCATGACCTCGGCGCTCGGGCCGATGAAGGTGATGCCTGCGGCCGCCAAGGCCTTGGCGAAGGTGGGATTCTCGGCCAGGAAGCCATATCCCGGATGCACCGCCTCGACGCCAAGGCGGGTGCACACCTTAAGGATTTGCTCGATGTCCAAGTAGGCGGCCGTGGGGGTTGCGCCCTCGATCTCCACCGCTTCGTCGGCTTCGGCAACCGCCGGGGAGCGTCGGTCGGCGTCGTGGTAAACCACCGCCGAAGGGATCCCCAAGGCGTCCAAGCCGCGTAGGATGCGCCGGGCGATCTCCCCCCGGTTGGCGACCAAGACCTTGCTGAACAGCGGTTGTGGCACTGGGTTCAGTCGGTGTCGAGGGCCAAACCCAGAATCACTGCCGTGGAGCAGTGGTAGGTCGTTGACATCATGCCCATGCACCAATTGATGTCGTTGTTGGCCGGCGGGCGATAGACGGGCTTGTCGTCCTCGTTGCGGTTGCACAGGCAGCGGCCGCAACTGCTCTTGCCGC